>DATENS010000129.1:0-2653 GCA_035274925.1 Pyrinomonadaceae bacterium
AGGTAGTGTCCCAGCAAAGGGGGATGAGCCCGCGAAGCGGGCGACAGTGATGGTGCGTGTAACTCTGCGGACCAGTTCCATAACATGATTGCGCACTTCGAGTTTAGCTCTATCGCCCGCTTCGCGGGCTCGGTTCCTCTCCTTCTGATAGTCCCTGGGGTTCGCTGCGCTCACCCCAGGCTTTATGCTGCCACCCGCTTCGCGGGTTGGGCAGTGCGAATCAAACCCTACTCTGATCGCGAAAGAAAAACGTAATATGACAAGAAACAGAAGACCGCTTTGCCTCTTCGGCATGGTTGCTCTTGAAGACTTGCTCTCGGCAGCGTTTGTGCAGGGACAAACAACTCCAAAGCCCTCGGCTATTCCGATCGCTTCTCCCACTCCATCACTCGAACAACAATTTTTCAAAAACATTCTTAGCGATCAGAAAGCGATTTGGACGGCGCCGTTCAAGCTTCACGGAGCCGATGCGAAGTGGATGGTGCCCGCAGGCGTCGGGACGATGGCGCTGATTACTACTGATCGCATAACGGGAGATAAAATAGCCGAATTCAATCGCCTGGAGAAACCTAGCCGAATTGTTAGTTATGGAGGCTCGACTTATGGCGTCGCTGCTGTCGCCGTGTCGTTTTACTTTATCGGTCGCAAAAAGAAAGATGACCGCGCCCGCGAAACGGGAATTCTTAGTGGTGAGGCACTCATAGACAGTGAAATCGTCGTTCACGCTCTCAAAGCAATCACCCAACGCGCTCGACCGCAAACCGGCAGGGAGCGGAGCGAGTTTTTCGATGGAGGAAACTCTTTCCCGTCGGGACATAGCACGCAGGCGTGGGCTGTCGCTGCGGTAATTGCGAATGAATATCACGATCACCCCTTGGTGCAAGTAACCGCGTATGGCGTCGCGAGCGCTGTGAGTATCTCTCGCTTTACTGGCGGAAGACATTATCTCTCCGACATCCTGGTTGGAAGTGCTTTGGGATACGGAATCGGTAAGTACGTGTATAAGAAACATCATCGCGTGGCGGCTTCGTCAAGTGACGACGATGAGCAAGCGCGAGAGTCTCGATGGCCCGCGATCAGACCTCAATTCAATCGCGGCGCACGCCAGTACGGGGTCGCGCTGATGTGGAGCTTCTGAGTTGTCAGAAGTAAGATGGCGCTGGCTAGGTGGTGTGCACAAAAGTCAACGTAAGAATTCGGCTATGCCGTTCAGATGTGCGGAAGGCCTGTGGCCTTCCGGTCAATCGAGCCCTTGAACGGGGCTACGCCCCAGTTTCCGGGGCGAAGCCCCAAATCTAGTGTGCCATGTGCGGAAGCGCAGAGCGCTTCCGCACATCAGACGGCATAGCCGAATCCTTACGCTGACTTTTTGTATGAAGTCCTGTTCAGGTGGTGCTCAGGGTAAACCAATCGCTGTTTTATGCTTGATTCGGTTCGGACAAGGCTGACCTTGTGGTACGCGGGCGTACTGGCCCTCTCGCTCATCGCATTTGCCTTCCTTGTTTATTACGCGGCGTCTGCGATCTTCTACGAGCGTCAGGACGAATCCCTGCGTTCAACGGCCCAGACTGTTGCCAGCGCGTACGTGGAGGAGTTTGGGGAACTACACTCGCTCGGAGGAGCGGGCCAAGTCGTTCTGGCGGAGATTAGTTTTCCCAACCATTACGTTCAGATTACGGACGGCAATGGCCACCCAGTCGCCTCCTCCAAAAACGCAACAGAAACCGTTGTGCTAATTCCCTCGGCTGCGCTCGAAGAGGCACGCAAACGCGGTTCAACTCTGGTGACAGTCAACGGTCTGCGCGTCGCAGTTGTTCCAATCTCGCAAGATCGAGAGCTTGGGTTCGCGACAGTAGCGGAACCGTTGAGCGTAATTGACGACGGATTACGTCGCTTGCGACGCGACTTCTTTGCCGGAGTTCCGCTGATCTTATTGTTTGCATCAGCCGGTGGATACTTTCTCGCTCGAAAGAGTCTTCTGCCCATAGCTTCAATGAATCGGCAGACCCAACGCATCTCTGCCGGGAGCCTATCTTCACGGCTCGATGTAACAAATCCCCGCGATGAAATCGGCCGTCTGGCCACAACAATCAATGACTTGCTGGCGCGTCTCGAAACCTCCTTCAAAGAGCAGCAACGATTTATTGCAGATGCCTCTCATGAACTCCGTACACCGTTGGCGGTTTTGCGAGGGGAGACTGAGGTGTCGCTTGCTAAGGCTCGTACAGTTGACGAGTACCAGGATTCCTTGTCCTTAATTAAGGACGAAGCTGAACGACTCTCGCGCATCGTCGAAGATCTGTTCATTCTCGCCCGCCAACCCATCAATGCGCCTGCCGCTTTGATGAAGGAGCCGCTGTCTCTGAATGAGGCTGTTAGAGACTGCGCCCGAGCGGCGCAAGTGCTCGCAGTCCGCAAGGGTGTGCGGCTGAAGACGGAGAGCGACTCTGCGGACATAGTCCTGGAAGGCGACGAAGAGCTGCTCAAGCGAATGATTCTGAACCTTCTGGACAATGCAGTGAAATACACTCCCGCAGGCGGCGAGATTTCTATTGCGCTGGCGAGACAAAACGGAAACGCGCAAATAGTTGTGCGGGATAGCGGGATAGGAATTTCTCAAGCTGATCAGCTGCACGTTTTTGATCGTTTCTAT
>DATENS010000130.1:0-26063 GCA_035274925.1 Pyrinomonadaceae bacterium
ACATGGCGATAGCCAATCTTCGTGCGGAACCAAAGGCAAGCCTGCCGCTGGGATCTGAAATCAAACTGGCGCAGGCGGCTGCGGCGTTGAAGTCCCAGGACAGTCAGAAGGCTTCTCACCTGATCGATGAAGTTGTAGGCGTTAAGCGAGAGGCCGCACCGAAGTGATGGCGGGCGATCAATGTCAGAACTGAAGCTTTTACAGTGCCGGCTTGACGGCCGTTACGACATTGAAGAGTGTCTCAGCCACGGCAGTTATGCCGAGATTTATGTCGCGCGCGATCTCGCCGCTCCCGACGAGCAGTTTCGGAAAGTAGTTATCAAGGCGCTCAATGTCCTGCTTCAGGGTTATCAGGATCCTGATCTCGAACGCACTCTGATTCAAAATTTCCAGAACGAAGCCATCGCGCTCGACCGGGTTCGCCATCCGAACATCATCAGTCGTCTCGGCCACGGTACTGCGCTCGATCTCAACGGGACCGCCTTTCACTACATCGTGTTGGAATACCTGAGCGGTGGCGATTTGGCTGCACTTGCGCGCCGCCAGCCGCTCAGCATCGAACGCGCTTTGTCTTATCTTCAGCAGGTTTCCTCCGGCCTCGCGCATGCGCATGAATGCGGCGTGATACATCGCGACATCAAGCCGCAAAATCTGCTGCTGACTGCGGATCAGGAGACGGCGAAGATTGCCGATTTTGGCGTAGCGAAGTTAGAAGCGGCAGACGGAGCCATCACCCGCGTCGGCACTAACATTTACGCCGCGCCGGAACACAATCCCCTGCTGCAAACATCACAACTCGACACCCAGTCGCTTTCCAGCCAGCACTTAACGCCGGCGGCGGACATCTATTCGCTGGCCAAGACGGCCTACACGCTTTTCTGCGGCGTCTCGCCCCGCAAGTTTGCGCACGAGCCAATCACCGAGCTTCCGGCGCACCTCGCTCAGGAGTATTGGGCCGATCGCGTCGTTGACGTATTTGAGCGCGCGACGCAGATGCGGCCGTCGGATCGTTATCAGTCAATCAAGGAATTCTGGGAGGACTTGAGCGAGGCGATGCTGCCGCAGACCAAGCCGCTGCATGTCGAGGAGCGGCCTGTTTCGGTTACTTCAGATCTCAGTGTGACCGCCGTTGCGGTGGCTGAGGCGCCGCCGAAACCCAGGTTTGAAACTTCGAAAGAGTTGCGACACGAAGCGGCCACCAACGGCGAGCGGCCCCGGATTGTGGTGCCGATTTCAGGTAAGCAGCCGTTGATGCCCACGCCGGCATTTGCGAAGGTTCAGCAGCCGGGTCGCGTGACCGTCGCCGTCCCCGGGGCCGCGCCGAATGTTCCCGTCCCGGAGGCTAAACCACCCATTTCCAAACGCCTGCGCGCAGTTCTCGTCGGAGCTATTCTGATCGTAGCGTTTGCGGGTATGCTGCTGGCTACGCGGAATTACATCCGGACGCGCTGGGCGCAACAGACGACGCAACCGAACACGATCGTCGGACAGCAAGCGGTCACCACCACTGATCTCAGGTTGCGTGCGGGGCCATCTTCGGCTAACCCTCAGGTGGGATTGGCCGAATCGGGTTCGCGGGTGAGGGTGCTCAACGCCAGCAGCAACATTAGCTGGGTCGAAGTCGAGGTACTTCAGCACGGCCGGGCAAAGAGCGATCCATCTTCACTGGACAAGGGCTGGGTAAATAAGCAGTATTTGAAGTTTGATTAAGAAATGTCAGTTGTTAGTTGTCAGTCGTCAGTTGTTTGCGGCCACGATAAGATGAGAACGACTAACCACTGACTACTAACCACTGACTACTGACGAATATATGGGCCTAATCGAATCAATAAGACGCTGGATTGACGGCGAACAAACCGATGACCTGCTGGAAGAAGTGGGTGAGCAGGCGCATCCGCGACGCGCTTCGGAAGAGTTTCTGGTGAAGATTGCTCGCGAAGTCGAAGCCGTGATGCAAAGGGAAATGTTTACGCCGCCCGGCGGTCCGACTTACATCCCGCGCGAATACATCGTCTATCTCAGTAACGACGACGATAAAGACTGGCAGGGCGACAAGCGGCGCGGGCTCGAGCAGGGTCTGTTTCACGTCTTGTCTGAGCGCGCGCGCGAACTGGCCGGCACGGTCCAGTTGCAAACCAAGTCGTTTGCCATCGAATTGCGTGTTGACGGGACGCTTAACAAGAACGAATTTCGCGTGCAGCCCGTCTGGGATGAAACTGAAGCCGGCCACACTATGGTGACCGTTCGCCCCGCAGTGACTACGGCAGGTCCGGCGCCCACCATGGACGTTCCTGCATCCGTGGCCACAGGCGAAGCGGCTGCACCGGAGCCTGGGGGCGACGCTTCAGAATCGGAAGGCGGAGAGATCACCGTCGTTCGTCCGCGTGTAGTCGAGCTCTATTCGATGGAATTGTGGCGCGAAGGCGTGCGTCAATCCGTTGTGCCGATTACCAAGGCCGAAATCACGATTGGCCGTGGCTCGAAATCAGTAGCGGTCGACCTGCCCTTGAAAGGCGATCCCGAGATCAGCCGCGTGCACGCCACTCTTACTTTTGACGATCAGGGCCGCTATTGGATCACGCCTAAAGGCAGAAACCCAACTTTGATTTCCGGCAAAGAACTTCCCCGTGAACAACGCACAATTGTGCAGCCGGATGAGAAGATTGGGATTTGTAGTTATACGTTGCGGATCCAGCCGAGGTAGAGTGCCCGCCGGTCAAGTCATTAGCACCGGGCTTTAGCCCGGTGACATTGTGTAGGATGAAAAAAAGGAAACCGTTTCAAACGGTTTCCCTTTTTGCTAATAGGTTCTGTTCACCGCGCTGAAGCGCGGTGCTAATGAGAGATGTCAAATCCTAGTGCGTGCTTGCTGACACCGCGCTCGCTCCCTCAAACTCGCTCAACAACCCCATCAACTGCGGAGCTACGACGCTTGGGTCGTCATAGTTTCTATTCAGCAGGTTAAGCAGCCGCCGTTCCTTCTTACCTTCGATCTCTTTCAAAAACGCGCGGCAGAAAGCGCAGACGACGGCTGGGTCGAATTGCGTCCCGGTGTTTTGGCGAAAGTCTTCGAGCACGTCTTCGAGACGAAGCTTCTTGCGGTAAGGCCGGTCAGTAGTCATCGCATCGAAGGAATCCGCTAACGTCACGATCTTTGCGCCGTCAGGGATCTCGTCGCCCTTCAATCCGTCGGGATAACCTTTGCCGTCGATGCGCTCGTGATGATAACGGGCCATTAAAGGGATGTCGGCGTAAGGATGACTGATGGGTGAAAGTATTTCGTAACCCGCGGCCGGATGCTTGTTCATCTCTTCCGAATCTTTCGCGCTGAACCGTTCCGGCGAGTTAATCACGCTCAGATCGACAATCAACTTTCCAATGTCATGAAGATAGCCAGCGATGGTGATGCCTTCGACCTGGTCGTCGCTCCAACCCATCTCGCGCGCGATCACTTCGCTGTATTTGCCGACGCGAACTGAGTGGCCCTGGGTGTACCGGTCTTTCATGTCGATGGCCGCCGCAAACGCGTGCACGGTCTCTTTGTAGATGGCCCGCAAGCCGTCGTAAAGCTGCCGATTCTCTTCCGCCTTGCGTTTGACCTCGTCGAGCAGATGATGGCTGTTGATGCCGACCGCGACATGACGCGCCAGCGCGGAAAGCGTTTCCAGATCTTCTTCAGTGAACGGTTCGCCGGTGGCTTTCTCGCCCAGCAACACAAGCCCAATCAGGCGTTCGTGTACGACAAGCGGCACCAGCAAATCTATTTCAGCTTTTGAGAATGCGGTCTGGTGGTCCTGCATGAACCGCGCAGCTTGAGCAGTCGCATCTTTCAAAGTCAGAGCGGGGCCAAGGCTGGCGAGATGGCGCGCGTGCTCGCGTTCAATGGGCAGACTGGAATCCGGATTCTGCTCGAGGCCGCGCGACGCGATCAGGCGCAGGACGTCCCGGCCGCGATCATAGCGGGCCACGGCCCCGCGGCGGACGGCGACTGAGCCCAACAGCAGATGAAAAGATGCGCGTAGCATCTCTTCGAAATCCGAAGTGTTGGCGATTTCCTGGCCGAGATCGGCGAGCGCCGCGAAGGTATGAAGAAGTCGTTGGTTGTTTGTTTCCATTTGGTGTTTCTTTGCGGCTTTGCGCCTTAGCGCCTTTGCGTGAACAAATCAACTGAAACGATTCACGCAAAGACGCAAAGTCGCAAAGGATGGCAAAGACGATTACGTTTCATAAGTGACCTTACGATCCGCTCGCTATCGCTCGCGGTTCTGACACTTCCGTGCTAATCGCTGCCAATGCTTCTTCCTCGTCCTTCACGACCGTGACGTGTCGCGTCAGCCCGAGCATCTCAAACAGATTCCTGGTTTGGCTGTTGACGTCGGAAAAAATAATACGTGCTTTGCTCTGCTCAGCCGCGTCAATCACGCCCATCAGAATTGAGACGCCGATACTGTTCACCAGTTCCGTATCCCGGAAGTTGATCACGACTGCGTGACGGCCGGATTCAAGCTGGCGCTTGCACTCGCGCTCGATCCGTTCGCCGCTCAGCTTATTCAAATAATCGCTGGCGTAGATTATTGCCGTGTCCCCGACACAGCGCGCCTGTATCGAAGTTGCCCCCGTGGTGTCCGCCATTTCGCGTTCGCCCCCTACAAGTGACAGAGTCTAACATACAACAGCATTCGCGCGTTCGACCTGTTTTCATAATTTACGAAGGGGGTTTTTTTGAATTACGACTAGCGAAGATACTTTGTCATTCGCAGTTGCGTGCCATCGTCGACGCGCTCGAACTCAACTTCATCCATTAGTGACTTGATGAGTTTCAATCCCCAACCACGCCGGCTTCCTGCTTCGCCGTTTTGACCATTGGCTTTTGCCGGAACTACTCCACGACTAGCAACCGTGACCACTAACTTGTCGTCTTCTACGCGGAAGCGCTGATAGATCTTTCGATCAGGACTCAAACTGTGCTCGGCGGCGTTGATGCAGGCTTCAACCAGCGCCAGTTTGATCTGATTGATTGCTTCCGGCCGGAACTTAATTCGCCGCGCGATTTGCTCGACGGTGTGCGCGGCAATCAACTCAGTGTCCGTACCCATGGGGATTACCATTTCGTACTCGTTGGCAACTTCTTCGCCTTTGTCTTTCGCTTCGGGCTCAAGGCGGGCGGCGATCAATTCAACCTGGCGATGACTGGAACTGTACGCGCCGTGTTCGCGCAGCGCCGCGCCGGCTTCGGACGAAAAACCTTCAGGGCTGATCAACCACAAGTGCGTACGCTTGAAATTGCATTCGCGCGCAATCTGGGCCAGACGGTCGCACCACTCGGTGGTAAGTTCCGCTGACGCCTCAAGTTTCGAATCAATTTCGGCGGCAATCCAAACGATTTCGCTCTCGTTTGTGTAATCAGCCGAATCGAAACCGTGGCCGACCGCACATCGCTTCTCCTCAGTCCGCGCGATGGCAGTAAAGGCATTGCAATCAGTCACATGGACGACTTGAGGAACACGCAGCAGGTCTGACTCAGCATCGAGTGCCGCGTTAACTGTGTCCGTGTCGACCCCGGTGTGGGCTTCGGCGAAGCGTTGGTAATTGAACAAGCTGCTCGGCAATTCCTGACAATCAAATCGCGCCAGCAATTCATCCAGTCCCAGCGCCGCTTCACGTCGATACTTGCGCGCCATCGCCTGCGGGGCGCGTTTCAAACTCTCGAGCAGTGCCGATGCGACAATCAGCGCCCGCGGCTCGCCGGTGACTTCGATTTGATATTGGGCGTGCAGGTAGTCCATCCACGCAGTCGAATCAACGTTCAGCTCGACTGTTGCGCCACTGGAGTTTGCCAGCTCATGAATATGCAGCGTGTCGATTATTCTCTCGAACTCGGCAGCCTCGACGCCGAGACGCTTTTTCCATGACCAAACGGAAGCCTTGCGCGTCTCGCTCATCCCCGATTCGTACAACACCCGCAAAAGAGTCCTTCGCGTTTGCGCCTGCGGGGCGATCTGGTTGAGCAAGTCGGAAAAGTAACGATGGATTTGTCCGCCCATCAAGCTGTCCACATACAGTCGCTGGCAATTGAGAAAGCGAGTGAGCGAGCTCTCGGTTTCCTTCGCGGCATGCGCCAGGGCGCTCATGAAGTAGGGACTGCCGTTCAGCTGCTGCACGATCAAATCGCGCGTCTGTTGATTGCTTTCAACCTGTAAGCGGCGCGTCAATCGATCCAGCAACACCTCTGCGTCGTCATCTCCCAAACGATCCAGATTTATTACCGCTAAATTCTCTGACGCGGCATTCGAGGAATTGATTAAGTTCTGCAAGTGACGCCGCAACCCGCCAAGTGCCACGTGCTCGTCCCGCCGCAGGAAAGCCCGGGCGACTGCCTGCCCGATTGCTGTGTGTTGTTTTTGCGTGCTGGCCAGCGCCACACAGTCGATCAAGGTAAAGACGTTTCGCCTGGTTTCAGCGGCGAGCTTTCGTGGCGCGCTGAGGCAGAATCGCAGAAACGCCTGCTCGTCACCGGTTGCCCGCTCGCGTTCAAACGATTCCAGAAGCAGGGTCACGGCCTCGTAGTCCGAGGGCAACGCCAATTCTCCCAAATCATGAAGCGTCAACGGCGCGGTGCAAAGTTTGGGATCCACCCGACGGTACGCGACATACTGTTGCAGGAACGTCTGAAAGAATTCGGTGGCGATATCTGCAGTCGAACCTGACGCGCCGAACGCAAAATGGATCGGGACGGTAAGACTGCGACCAAAAAACAACTCGTCATAGGCCTGGCGCAGAAACTCAGAAGTCCCGGCATTTGGGGCGCCGAGCACCGTGACACCACGTACTGAACCCGTCTGCTGGGCGCTGCTCACCAGCACGCGCAGCTCTGCATCGCGACCAACAAACTCGTCGCGGCTGATCCTAGCCAGAATGCGAGGGTGACTCATCAATCTAATCTACTGTCGCTAACTCTTATTGCGGCGCGCCCTGATACGCGTACGCGCGGTTCTTACCATGACTCTTGGCATGATAGAGGGCGCGATCCGCTGCGCGAACAATTGCTTCCGCCGACTCAAGTGCGGGCGAGAAGGCCGCCAGGCCAATACTGACGGTAACCGCGCCGAGCGGTTGATCCTCACCGTGCGGAAACTTCGTAGCCATGATTTGCCGGCGGAGCCGATCCGCGATCGCTCCGGCTTCCTTCAGTGTGGCCTGTGGCAACAATATTGAAAACTCTTCGCCGCCATAGCGCGACGCGACATCGACCTTGCGGAGTGTCGACTTTAAAACCTGCGCGGTTATCTCCAGCGCGCGATCCCCGGCCTGATGACCATTCCGATCGTTATAGTGCTTGAAGTCGTCGATGTCGATCATCATGAAACTCATCGGCTGAGCATACCGTTTTGCACGATTCAGTTCTTCCGCGAGGCGGGCCTCCATGTACCGGCGGTTGTGCAGGCCGGTAAGCGGATCGGTGATCGACATTAATTGAAACTGGTTGGCGCGCGTTTGCCACGCGGCGCGCTCTAAAGCGAGTGCAATCTGCGGGGCGACCAGCTCAATGATGTTCAAATCCGAATCATCGTAATCACCGCCGCCAACTTTATCAGCCACATTCAGCACGCCAATCTTGCGCTGTCCGATCGCGATCGGATAACTGATAAACGAATTGGTCTTGTACTGTCGTTCAGCGACAGAAGTGCGTCCCAGGGCGTCGATGGTCGTTACCAACGGACTGCCCTCACTGAAAACCGACCCGGCAATTCCCTCACCCATGCGGATGTTGTCGACCTCGGCCGCGTTCACTGGCAAACCGCGCGCAGCCTTCATCGTCAACTCATTCGTGCTTTCATCAAACAGCAGTAGTGAACTTCGTTCGGCCTTCAACAACTCTGCCGATTGCGCCAGGATTGATTCGTAAATCCGCGAAGGCTCTCCCGCGTCAATCTGTTCTGCGAAACGTCGAATTGAATTGGCGAACGGGGCCCGGCGATCGAGGCCAAAGTGTGGTCCGGTTTCCACCCGCCGTTCTTCACTTTGCACCAAATCCTCGGATTGCTCGCTGATGGGGCGAACCATTTCTTCCTGAGGCTTTTCGGGCGCGGGTTCTTCAACAAACTCCTTCGCCGCGCGACTGATTTTCAGCGCAGCATGATCGAGCGCGCCTTCATCGGCGAAGATCACGTTTTGAAACAACTCGTCTGAGGCCAGTTCCTGCAAATCTCCCGCGCGCGCCCGCTCTACGAATTCGCGGTAGTCAGATCCGGAAGCGAAGGCCCGGCCCCCAATTACCACCAGCTTACGCTCGCTCGCTATCTCGACCGGAATGGCAAAGCACTGCAGCCCGGCGTGACAGCGGTAATGCACGACCGCGTTCTCAGCCGTCGCGCGCCGGTGGGCGATGCCGCAAAACGGATCGCACAGCTTCACGTGGTCGGGCGATGACTGAAGGGCTGCGCAGATCGAATTGTTGTTGGAAATCGCCAGGGCCGGCGGTTGATGACCTTCAACCAATAACAGAGCGAGGCCCGACGACTCGGCAATCGACTGCTGAATCGGGGCCCAGCCTCGCGGCGCCTGCTCAGGCGTTTCTTGTACAATCGCACTCTTTCGGGCGACCTTGCGACCAGTCATTTGGGGCTTAAGAGACCGACGTCCCGGTGCGCGCTCAGCATAACTTTCATGCTGTGCGGCCATAGACACGCCGCGTATGAAAACTCCGCTTCTTCGAGGGGCCCTGCACGCGCCTCTAAATTCAATTCACAGTAATCGTAAACTACTAATTGGCAGTATTTTTCACGTGTTTGCGGTGTTGGTGTGCTGGTAGAGCCCGGGCGCCGCGCCTGGTGCGACGCGCTCAATATCCGGCTCGTCGGGGCTAATCCGGATACAGGCCGCGAAGTGATTGGGCTGGATTTGGACGAGTTTGGGCTCAACATCACGGCAGGCGTCGATCGCGTATGGGCAACGGGTGTGGAAACGGCAGCCCCGCGGCGGATTAATTGGTGAGGGCACATCGCCTTCCAGAACGACGCGTCGCCGGCTGGCCTCGACTTTCGGATCAGGCACCGGCACGGCCGAAATCAGCGCCTTCGTATACGGCATTAGCGGTTTTAAGTAAATCGTTTTTGCCGGCGCCAGCTCCACGATCTTCCCCAGGTACATCACCGCCACGCGATCCGACACGTGCTGAATCGCGCGCAGGTCGTGCGAGATGAAAAGATAGGTCAGGTTCTTTTCGCGCCTGAGGCGATCCAGCAGGTTCATGATTTGCGACTGAATCGAAACGTCGAGCGCGGATATCGGCTCGTCAGCCACAATAAAATCGGGATCGACGGCGAGCGCGCGCGCGATGCCGATGCGCTGGCGCTGCCCTCCCGAGAATTCGTGCGGAAAGCGTTTGAGAAAGCGCGGGCTGAGGCCGACTTCGGTCATCAACTGCTGCACCCGCTGGTTGCGGGCGTCGCCGCGCGCGAGCTTAAACGTAGAGAGGGGCTCGCCGATAATCTGGCTGATCGTCATACGCGGGTTCAGCGAAGCGTATGGATCCTGAAAGACGATTTGAAGATGCCGTCGTTGTGACCTCATCTCAGAATTCGACAAGTGGGCCAGATCTTTGCCGCGAAACAAAACTTCGCCTGACGTCGGTTCGATAAGACGTAGAATAGCCCGGCCCAGAGTTGATTTGCCGCAACCGGATTCTCCCACCAGTCCCAGCGTTTCGCCCGCGAGGATGTCCAGCGTCACACCATCAACGGCTTTCACCACCTGGGTCGAGCGGCCAAACCATGACCGTCCCATCGGAAAGTGGACTTTCAAATCCTTTATCGAAATCAATGGCGTGTTTGTTTCCATCATTCCTGTCCGGCTGACTCTGCGTAAACCTCCGCGGCAAAATGACAAAGCGAGTGATGGTCATTCGTAACCTGTACGAAAGGGGGAAACTCCTGACGGCAAATTTCCTCAACCCGCTCGCAACGTGGAGCGAAAGGACATCCGTTCGGAAGGTGGGCCAGGTCCGGTGGCTGACCCTGAATTTGATAAAGCTGACCCTTTTCCGCGGTGGGATCAGGAACTGATTTCAAAAGCCCGCGGGTGTAAGGATTCGCAGGTCGCGCAAACAATTCGGTGGTTGTCGCCTGTTCGAAAATCTTTCCGGCGTACATGACGATTACGTGGTCAGTCATGCCGGCCACGACGCCAAGATCGTGCGTGATCAGGATCACACTCGCGGCCGTTTCGCTCTTCAGACGTTTGATTAGCTCCAGTATCTGGGCCTGGATGGTGACGTCCAACGCGGTAGTGGGCTCGTCTGCGATTAGCAACTCGGGTTTACAGGACAGCGCCATCGCGATCATCACGCGCTGGCGCATGCCGCCTGAGAATTCGTGCGGATAGCTGTCCATGCGTTCTTTCGCGTCGGGGATGCCCACGTGCTCGAGCATTTCAATCGCATGCGCGCGCGCCTGCTGTGCGTTATGTCCCAGATGCAGCTCGGTTACTTCCATCAATTGCCTTGAGACCCGCATGAACGGATTGAGCGAGGTCATCGGGTCCTGAAAGATCATCGCGATGCGTTTGCCGCGCACGGCCCTCACTTCCTGCTTGGACAACTTAAGAATGTCCCGGCCCCGAAAAACGATCGAACCGGAAACCTTGCCCGGCGGGTCGGGGATCAGGCGCATGATGGAAAGATTCGCAACGGACTTTCCCGATCCCGACTCGCCAACGATGCCGAGGGTCTCGCCCTCTTTGAGCTCAAAACTAATGCCGTCAACGGCTTTGACTGTGCCGTCTTCGGTCGCGAAGGACGTGCGCAGCTCTTTGACGCTCAAAAGATTTCCGTTTGTGGTCATTTTCTTATTCGCAAGCGCTGCCGTTGTTTCAGAAGCCCGACCGTCAGGGAGGGCTAACCGCGAAATCTAGCCCTTGCTGACGCGCGGGCTTCTGACACACATCTAGTGCTTTCTCATTTGCGGATCGAGCGCATCACGCAGACCGTCCCCCAGGAAATTCAAACAAAAAAGCATCAGCGCCATCGTCATTCCCGGAAAAATCAGCTGCCATGGATAGATCGCGAGATTCTGCGCGCCCTCGGCCGCCAGACTACCCCACGAAACGCGCGGCGGACGCACACCCAATCCCAGGAATGAAAGGAAGGCCTCGCTCAACATCACGGTCGGCACCGTCAAAGTGGCATAGACGATCACGGGCCCAAGCACATTCGGAATCAGATGGCGAAATATGATCTTTGGCGTCGAGACCCCGGTGGCCCTCGCCGCCAGAATGAACTCCTGATTCTTCAGGGAAAGGACCTGCCCGCGAACGATGCGAGCCATGGTGAGCCACGAAACCGCGCCGAGCGCCACGAAGAGTTGGGCGAGTTGACCAGTCGGAGTCTTGGCCGGCAATAACGCCAGCAGAACAATCACGATAATCACGTAAGGCAGCGAGTACAGAACATCGACTACCCTCATCATCAGATCGTCGACACGTCCTCCCAGGTATCCGGCCAGTGCGCCATAGGCCACGCCAATAATCAGCGAGACCGCGGTGGCGATGAGCGCGACCATTAACGAGATTTGTCCGCCGGAAAGGACGCGCGCGAGCATGTCTCGCCCGACGTTATCGGTCCCCATGGGATGGCTCCAGGAAAACTTTCCATCGGGATCTCGAAAAGGCGCAAATGATTTGTTCAGTCGGCTCTCTTTCGGGATGAAATCATATGAATAGCCGCTGACCTTGTTGATGATGGCTGGACCAATCACCGAGGCCAGGGTGATCAGGAGCACTACGACCATGCCAAATACTGCGAGTTTGTTTTTGAGAAGGCGCCGCCATGCGTCACGCCACAACGAACTCCCGGCCACCACTTCTGTAGTAATGACTTCGTGAACGTCCTCGGCGACGGCAGCTTCGGGCGGCGTGGCGATGATCACGCTTGCGTCACAGTGCGGGCAGCTTTCGGTGCCCGGCGTGAGTGCGGCGCCGCAATTGGGGCACTTGAGTGTCTGAACTGGCATTCAGCTAATAACGAATTCGCGGATCGACAAGTCCGTACGAGATATCCACGAGCAAATTAAAAACCAGGACCGAAATCGCGATGAACGCGACGATACCGATGATCAATGGTTCGTCACGGTTGAAGCACGCGTTGATGAAATAATTGCCCAGCCCCGGCAAAGCGAAAACGCGCTCGACCACTACCGTTCCCGTGATTAGAAAGGCGAGGGCCGGTCCTGAAAATGAAAGGACCGGCAACAGGCCTCCGCGCAAGGCATGACGCGTCACCACCGCGCCTTCACTCAATCCTTTGGCGCGCGCGGTGCGAATGTAATCCGACCGCATCACCTCGAGCATTCCGGACCGCGTCAGCCGAGCAATGTATGCAATGTAGATTGCTGACAGTGTTAAGGCCGGTAAAATTAGGTTCTTACTAGGGAAGCCATTCCACAAAGCCGGCGGCAGCCAGAACAGGGTCAATGAAAAGATCAGCACCAGGAGTGGCCCCAAAACAAAATTGGGAATTGAGATGCCCACCATTGCCAGGGCCATGCTCGCGTAATCAATCCAGGAGTTTTGTCGCAACGCGGCTAATGTGCCGGTAGTAATTCCGACAAACAGGGCGATCAGGTAAGCACTGAGCCCAAGTGCCGCGGAAACAGGTAGCGCCCTCAACAGTATCCGATTCACCGACTGGCCTTCATACTTCAGTGAGTTTCCGAAATCGAAACGTGCGATGTTCCAAAGCACTTTTCGATACTGAACGTGCCACGGTTTGTTTAGTCCGTATTTTTCGCGCAGGTTCGCCTCGACCGCAGGGGTCAGCTTCTTTTCTCCGGTGTAGAAGTTGCCGGGAGCGAGCCTGATTAACACCCACGTCAGCGACACGATGATGAAGAGCATCGGGACGATGATGATGACGCGGCGAATGATGAAACGAAGCATGTTAGGTCAGAACCGCCTGCGGTAGCGGGCGGTTGATCGGCCCAATCGAGCGCGCACAGAGAAAAGGTTCAACCACCCGCTACCGCAGGTGGTTCTGACTTCAAATCAGGTACGCCGTAATCCCACTTAGCCGGATCGCGCTCGATATAAACAAATTTCCAGGCGTGCAGCGTCTGGGCGTTTGGATACAGCCCTTTCACGTACGGCTTTTTCATCCAACGTGTGGCATTCGTAGTCAGCGGAATTACGGGCTGGGCGTCCAGCGCCATCTTTTCCGCTTGCGCCAGTAGTTCGTACCGCTTTGCCTGATCGGCCTGCCGGTTGGCTTCATCCAGAAGATCGGCGTACCGCTGATCCCACCAACCTGAGCCATTGTTTCCCGTGGGGGTGTAATACAGTCCGAGAAAAGTAAAAGGATCCATATAGTCGGCCGACCAGCTGCCGCGTACGATTCCCTTGTACTCAAGTTTCGAACGGGTGGTCATCATC
Organism: Pyrinomonadaceae bacterium; assembly: GCA_035274925.1. GTDB lineage: Bacteria > Acidobacteriota > Blastocatellia > Pyrinomonadales > Pyrinomonadaceae > UBA11740. The sequence continues at coordinate 13,423 of DATENS010000130.1, forward strand.
GTCCTGAACTCCATCGTCTTCAGGGTGATAGTGACTCCCAGGTTTTGTTTCCACTGAGCCTGGATAAACTCGGCGATTGGTTGATTGGAACCGGCGGGGTTGAACGTCAACTCAATCTGATCGCCCGGGAACTTTGCCGGATCGTAGTTGCCGCTTTTGTCCTTGAATCCCGCCTCCGCAAGCAACTGTTTTGCCTTCGTCGGATCGAAAGCATCACCTTTCGGCTGTGGATAACCAGGGAAAATTCCTTCCGGTGTGAGCGCCGTCAGCGGTTTTATGTGCCGCCAATTGGCAAGCGCCTGTTTGTCAATGGCCATGTTCAAGGCCTTGCGAACGCGCACATCCGCGGTCGGCCCCTTGGTAGTGTTGAAGATGTAAAACTCGATCGACGCTTCCGGTCCGTCCATGAAATCTTTCATCGGCTGAATCAAATCAAGCCAGGGCGCGGGCACGGAATGATTGAGCATGCCATCGATCTCGCCGGCCTTGTAGAGATTCATGATGGTCGTATTGTCATCGAGCGCAATAAACGTTATCCCATCAAGCTTCACGCTGGCCGCGTCCCAGTACATGGGATCGCGCACGGTTGCGATGCGATCATAAGGTCGATGCGCCGCGACCTTGAATGGTCCGCTGGTGACGATGTTGGCTGGATTAGTCCAGGCGGCGCCAAATTTTTCAATCGCACGTTGGTTAAGGACCCGAAAGAATGAATGCGGCAGCAGGCTAAGAAAGAATGGGGCCGGCTGTCCCAGGCAAATTCGCAGCGTGTAGTCATCGACCGCCTCGACGCCGATGTCTTTACCCTCCACCGGCACAAATTTCTTTCCCGCTATTAATGCCTTGAGTTTCGGATTTGCCTCAATCTGTTTGCCCCGTTTCTTTTCGTCCGAAGAAAGCACCAGCCGCGGCGGCGAATGCATGAAGCGGTGAAATTCGGTATCAGTGTCCGGGGTCTTGTCTTCGGGAATAGGAGGGTACTCATCCGTCACCGACGCGACGGGTTGGGACGTCAACGGTGGTTTAATGGCCGCGGGAGCGTCAGCAACATCCTGTTCCAGAATAAATTTACCGGTCGCCGGATCTTGTACGAACACGTCCTTCTCGTTGTAGGCCTGTGCATACTTGATGTAATAGGCCAGTCCCGCATTACGCGACGCAAACTCAGGCGACATTCCGCGCCGGATCGTGTAAACAAAATCGCGCGCCGTAATGGCCTCGCCATTGGAGAATCTTCCCTGCCGGCGCAAGTGAAACGTGAATTCGGAAGTGTCCTTGTTGGTTTCCCAACGCTCAGCTAAAGCCGGGATGGGCGCGGTGGTTTTCGGATCGTATTCAACCAACCCCTCGTAAAGCGCCATGGCAATGCGCGCTTCCGGCTGGCCGTCCGAAACCTGCGGATCAAGCGCTTCGGGCTCAGACCCCGAGATATAACGGAGAACGTTGTTTGCCGGCGGATCGGTCTTGCCAAAGAAAGGCTGATTACTGGCCGCAGCAGAACAGCCAAGCTGGACGACTGTCAGCGTGAGGAGCAGAGCAAAGGCGATAAAGCGCGACGAAGAATCCTTCATGTCAGTCGAAAATTAACACGCGCCTCATGCGCGGGCAATACTTTTTCCGCAACTACATAGACTGAAGCTGGCGCCACACTTCTTCTGTTTGGCGGCGCGCACTCTCAAAACCATCCGAGGTGTCGATCAGAAAGTCAGCGTATTTCTTTTTTTCTTCCTGCGGCATCTGCGAATTAATCCGGCGGGCAGCGTTTTCGTGATCGAGGTGTTCGCGCGACATCAAACGCTGCAATTGAACTTCTGGCCGGCAGTGCACCACGATCAATTTGTCGAAGCGCTGGTAACCGCCTGATTCAATCATTAGCGCTGCGTCCACGACCGCGACACTTGGCGGCGTCTCCTGCTCCCACTTCCGAAGAATCTCATCCTGCCTTTCGATGATGAAAGGGTGAAGGATTGAATTAAGTTGCAGCCGCTTCGCTTCGTCGCCAAAGACCACTGCGCCGAGTTTCGGCCGATCGAGCGAGCCATCGGGCTTCAGGACTGAATCCCCAAAAGCATCTACCACGGCCCGGAGTCCAGGCGTGGCCGGTGCGACCACTTCCCGAGCAACCTCGTCAGCGTCAACGGTGCGAGCGCCAAGCTCTTTGAGCACGGAAAGCACAAACGACTTGCCAACCGCTATCGAACCGGTGAGTCCCACCTTAAGCATCGGGAAAACTTCTACAGTCCCCTTCTCCACTTGGCAGCCTGCAGAGTGTTGCGCATCAACATCGCTACGGTCAGCAGACCGACACCGCCCGGCACCGGCGTACGGCGGCCCGCGACGGAGTCTGCCTCGGCCGGATGTACATCACCTATCAGCGTATAGCCTCTCTGCGAAATTGCTTCGAGGCGCCGCTCAGCCTCAGCGCCGAAGAATTCGCGCGCGCGCGCGGCGTCGCTTAATTTATTTACGCCGACGTCGATGACCGTAGCTCCCGGCTTGATGTATTCGCGCCCGATCAGCGCCGTCCGGCCAATTGCAGCCACCAGGATGTCCGCCTGACGCGCCACGGCCGGTAGATCTCGCGTTCGTGAGTGACAAATCGTTACGGTCGCATGATGCTGCAGGAATAGACTCGCCAAAGGACGTCCCACAATCTGGCTGCGGCCGATGATGCACGCCCCGGCGCCGGCGATTTCAATTCCATTTCGATCAAGGAGTTCGATGATTCCAGCAGGCGTGCATGGCACAAAGCGCGGCCGGCCCATGGTCAACAGTCCAACATTGGTTGGATGAAATCCGTCGACGTCTTTTTGCGGGGCAACGGCCTCGATCACCGCGGCCTCATCGATTTGATCGGGCAAAGGCAGCTGGACCAGGATGCCGTCGATTTCCTCGTTGGCATTCAGGTCATTCAGCAATGCAAGCAATTGCTTAGTTGTGGTTGAAGCCGGAAGGTTGAACTGTTCTGAGCGGAATCCCACGTCGGCACACGTGCGTATCTTGTTTTGCACGTAAACCGCAGACGCATCGTTTTCACCGACCAGGACTGCGGCCAGGCACGGCCGGAAACCATGTTTGGCGTTCAGGCTGGTTACTTCTTCGGCAACTTCTTTTTTGATTTGATCGGCGACCGGCCGACCGTCGAGCATCGTTGCGGGTTTTACTTCGGTAGCGGCCATCGGCGGTAATCGTAACACAAGTGGCACGGGCGTCCCGCCCGTCGAATCACTCGCAAGATGCGCGTGCCACCGATGCTTTGTTTTTGATTTGGAGCAGATGCTGCAAAGCGGTTAACCTGAGGCATTCATTCTAAATACGAGGTTAAGACTAATGTCGCTTCCCCGAAAAAGAGTTATGCCCGACCGCGGACTAATACTCGCAATTATCGTCTTTGTGTCTGTGCTCGGAATCTCGTGTCGGCCGCGCGCAGAAAACGCGAAGCGTTATCCGGTCAAAGGCAAAGTCGTCGCAGTAGACCAGGCCGAGCACACCGCCACTATCGATCACGAGGACATTGGCGACTACATGAAAGCGATGCAGATGGAATTTGAGATCAGGGATGAGGCGAGTTTTGCAAAGCTCGAACCCGGCGATCAGATTACCGGAACGCTGGTCGTGACCGACACAGAGGATTGGCTGGAGAGCCTGATAATCACCAAGCTGCCCGTTCCCGATCCCAATGCCAAGCCGGGCGCCGCTTCAGTTGAACCTCAGCCCGGCGCGGAGATTCCCGATTTCACTTTGACGAATCAGGATGGAAAGCGAATCCGCCTGGCGCAGTTTACGGGTCGAGCGGTGGCCCTCACTTTCATTTACACAAGGTGCCCCGATCCGGACCAATGCACTTTGATGAGCACGAATTTCGCTGCGATAGATAAGGCTTTGGAGAAGGAACCCGAGATCTACAAGAAGACGCATTTAATCAGCATCACTTTCGATCCCGATTACGATACGCCCAAGGTCCTGCGCAGTTATGGCGCCGGCCACACGGGACGCTACGCGAACGAAACCTTTCAGCATTGGGAATTCGCGACCGGATCGAAGGACGAGATAAAAAAGATCGCGGAATACTTTGGGCTGAAATATTTTGTGGACGAGTCAGGCGAGGCGAAAATAATCCACTCGTTGCGCACCGCTGTGATTGGACCGGACGGCAAGCTCTACAAGTACTATCGGCGGAATGAATGGAAGCCTGAGGAGATTATTACCGACCTCAAGACACTGGTCGCAAAATAATCTCTCCCACTCAAGAGTTTTTTGAGGGAACGCAGAACTCTTAGGACTTTGATAAGCAAAAGGCAAAACGAAACAACCATCGTCGCGCGCTGAGAGGGTACGCGTCTTCGACCTGCGGCTTGCCGCTCCACAGTGCGGTAAGCCTTGGCTTACCGCGATGGTGTTACAGGATTTTGGAGGCTTCGCCTCTACATCGAGGCACAGCCTCGCCAGAAAGGAGTCGGCGTTGACGGTGAGGCGAGCCTCACCGCACTGGACCGCGTGCAAGCCGCCAAACCTTTGGGCCTACCCTTTAAGTTTTCTGATTTCTTCTGTGAGTACCGGCAGGGCTTCGAAGAGGTCGCCCACAATTCCGTAATCGGCAATGTCGAAGATCGGAGCTTCAGGATCTTTGTTGATGGCGACGATGGTGTGCGAGTTTTTCATGCCGACCAGATGTTGAATTGCTCCGGAAATTCCCAGAGCGATATAGAGCTTGGGCGCAACAGTTTGTCCGGACGAACCGATTTGGCGATCAATCGGGAGCCACTCGGCATCGCAGATGGGCCGTGAAGCAGCCAGGTCCGCGCCGAGCACCTCGCATAGTTTTTCCGCCTGAGCGATGTTGTCCTTGCTCTTAATCCCACGACCGATGGCCACGATGATCTCGGCCTTGCTGAGGTCGACCGCCTGCTTAACTTCCTGAAACGGGGCTTCAGGCTTCATGCGGGCTTCGGCTACGTCAACGGGCATCTGCTCAACTGGTGCGCCGCTTCCCTTGCGGGCCTGCTCGCCACGAAAAGCGCCAGACTGAAATGTCACGAAGACCGGCTTTCCTCCATCGGAAACGATGTCGGCATCGAGCTTTCCGAGAAAGAGCCGCCGTGTGAAGACCACCTTGCCTCCCTCGGAGTTCATGCGGATGCAATCGCTGATCAGCCCCTTGCCGAAACGCGCGGCGAGCTTCGGCGCAAAGTCGCGCACCAGATAGGTGTGTGACATGACGACGTAGTCAGGATCGACAGAGCGAACCACCTGTTCCATCGCAGCGGCAAAGGCGTCGGGCGTGTACTGGGCGAGCTGTGCGTGGTTAACATTGACGACCTTGGCCAAATCGTACCCGGCGATGTCCTGCGCCAGCGCCTCGGCCTGAGAGCCGAGTACGACCGCGGCCGGTTTTGTAGCGTCGCCGCAAAGCGCCTGCGCGGCAGCAATGGCTTCAAGCGAAGTTTTGTTCAGCGTGCCGCCATTGTGTTCGATGAAAACGAGTACGTTCATGAATTCATTCTTCTCTTTCCCTCTCCCTCTGGGAGAGGGCAAGGGTGAGGGTTTAGTCGTCAACGCCCTTAGGCCCTCACCCCAACCCTCTCCCAGAGGGAGAGGGAGACAAGCAACTAAATCACCCGCGCTTCACTCCGCAGCTTCTCAGCCAGTTCGACCGCTCCCTTTTTCGCGTCGCCGCCACCAAGCAACTGCGTCTGTTTGGTCTTCTGTGGCATATAGATCTTTTCGATCCTTTGATGAGATGGTTTACCGACGGCTTCGGCGGAGGGCGTGACTTCCTTAATCTCTTTCTTCTTGGCGGCCATGATGCCCTTCAAGGTCGCGTAACGAATCTGGCTGATGCCTGACTGGATGGTCAGCAATGCCGGCTTGGGCATCGTGTACCACTGGTACCAGCCACTCTCCAGTTCGCGCTTCACGCGCAGCTCTTCGCCGGTGGCATCGATCTCAATCACGATCGTGGCGTGCGGCAGGCCGAGAATTTCCGCGAGAATCACGCCGGTTTGCGCATAGCCGTAGTCGTCAGACTGCAGGCCGGTCATGATCAGATCAGCCTGTTCGTCACGTATTGCTTCCGCCAGAGCACTGGCCGCGGCAAACGGCGAGAGGTGCACCACATTGTCGCCCGCCACATGAATTGCACGATCTGCCCCGCGGGCCAGCGCATCTTTAATCACACTCTTCGCCCGTTGCGGACCCATGGAAACGACGACGACTTCGCCGCCCACCTTTTCCTTGATGCGCAAAGACTCTTCCAGGGCATAACCGTCCGATTCGTTCACTTCGAACGACAGATCTCCCTCTTCGATCCAGGTGCCTTCTTTATTGATTCTCAGGATCGCGTCTTTGTTCGCGACCTGCTTCATGAGAACTAAAATCTTCATTCTGTTTAGAGGCGGGCTACGGCCCGCCTAACTTTTGTATCGCAATGGCGGGCGGTAGCCCGCCTCTAAACTATTCCTCTTCGTGCCGCTTGAACAGCAACGCGGCGTTCGTGCCGCCAAAACCAAAGCTGTTCGACAGGGCATAGTTCAAATTCACTTCGCGCGCTTTGTTTGGAACGTAGTCGAGATCACATTCCGGATCCGGTGTCTCGTAATTGATCGTTGGCAGCACCAGGTTGCGATGAATGGACAGCACTGAAAACACCGCTTCGACGCCGCCGGCCGCGCCCAGCAGATGACCGGTCATGGACTTGGTCGAGCTGATCGCCAGCTTGGCCGCGTGCTCGCCAAATGTCTTCTTGATGGCCATCGTCTCGAACTTATCGTTGTAAGGCGTCGACGTACCATGCGCGTTCACATAGCCGACTTCTTCAGGCTGGACGCCGGCGTCTTTCAAAGTCTTTTGCATCACGCGCACTGCGCCCGAACCGCTGTCATCGGGCATGGTGATATGAAAAGCGTCGCCGGTCATGCCATAGCCGACGATTTCGGCATAAATCCGCGCGCCGCGACGCCGGGCAAATTCGTACTCTTCCAGAATCATGATGCCCGCACCTTCGCCGATGACAAATCCATCGCGATTGAGGTCAAACGGCCGGGAAGCGTGAATAGGATCTTCGTTGCGGGTCGAGAGCGCTCTGAGAGCGGCAAATCCCGCCACGCTCATGGGCGTGATTGCCGACTCAGCTCCGCCGCAGATCATCGCGTCGGCATCGCCGCGCTGAATAATTTTGAAGCTATCTCCGATCGCGTGGGCGCCGGCGGAACACGCCGTAGCGGTAGCTGAATTCGGGCCCTTCGCATTATGACGAATGGAAACCTGCCCCGAAGCGAGATTAACGATGGCGGAGGGAATGAAGAACGGCGAGACACGGCTCGGACCATCTTTCAGGAGCTTTTCGTGCTCGCGCTCGATGGCCCAGAAATCTCCGATGCCGCTGCTGATATAGGTGCCGACGTTTTCGGCAATATCGGCGGTGATTTTCAATCCGCTGTCATCGATCGCTTCCTGCGAAGCCGCGATGGCATAGTGAATGAAAGCGCCCATCTTGCGCGCTTCCTTCTTTTCGACGTAGTTGAGCGGATCGAAATCTTTTACTTCGCAGGCGAAGCGGACCGAAAACTTCTCAGTGTCGAATTTCTTGATGTTATCCGCGCCACTCTTGCCTTCTACGAGCGCGGGCCAGGTGATCTCGACAGAGTTTCCGACAGGTGTAACCAGGCCGAGACCGGTGACGACGACGCGACGATTCAAATTTCAAAGCTCCTTCTGTGACAAATGTTAGGTACGCATGCCTCCGGCGTGCTGCACGCTAAAAGCGTGCGTACCGGCAACTACCGTCACTTTGCCTTGTGCTGATCGATATAGTTGTACGCGTCGCGCACGCTTTGAATTTTTTCAGCGTCTTCGTCGGGAATCTCGATGCCGAATTCTTCTTCGAAACGCATTACCAGCTCAACCGTGTCGAGCGAGTCAGCGCCGAGGTCGTCGATAAACCGCGCGTTGGGAGTAACTTCGTTTTCGTCAACACCCAGCTCGTCAACGATGATTTGTTTTACTTTTTGCTCAATCTCTGGATCGGGCATTATTTTTGCTCCTCTTTCAAAATGTCCGACAAACTTTGGTTTGCCGATCTTGTGCGTTTACGGCGTCGGACTTTAGATCATGACAAACTAAAGTTTGTCGTACACAACTTTCAGGCAAAGGCCTGAGCAGCAGTGCGCAGGCTGGCTTCGTCTTCCACATTAAGACAACGAAGTTCGCGGTTGATTTGCCGCACCAATCCGCTCAAAACTTTTCCGGGTCCGACTTCAATAAAGGTTTGTACACCTTGATTCGCTAAAAATTCAACCGACGCGAGCCAGCGAACGGGTTGCGAAACCTGACGCACCAGGGCATCACGTGCTTCAGCACCGGTCTTTATCGGACTTGCGTCGACGTTTGTTATCACCGGCATCGCTAAATCTGCGAAAGCGATTCTCTCCAGGTCCGCGGCCAAACGCTCCTGCGCCGGTTTCATGAGATCGCAATGAAAAGGAGCGCTCACATTCAACTTAATCGCCCGTTTCGCGCCCCGCGTTTTCAAAAGCTCGATCGCCCGATCGATAGCGACCGTTGCGCCGGCAATCACTATTTGGCCCGGCGAGTTGATGTTTGCCGGACTGCAAACTTCGCCCTGCGCTGCTTCCGAGCAAGCTTCAGTGACCACATCCAGGCCCGCCCCGAGAATCGCCGCCATCGCGCCGGCGCCCACCGGCACTGCTTCCTGCATGTACCGCCCGCGAGCGCGCACCGTCCGCACGGCATCGCCAAGATCCAGCGCACCTGCTGCAACTAACGCCGAGTATTCGCCCAGGCTATGTCCGGCCACAAAATCCGGCTTGCGAAAACCTTCAACCTCCATCACGCGCAAAACCGCGACCGAGGTTGTCAGGATAGCCGGCTGGGTATTCTCAGTCAGTTGCAATTGCTCGGCCGGCCCATTGAAACACAAGTCGGACAGCCCGAACCCGAGCGCGCTATCAGCTTCTTCAAAGACCTGTTTGCCCGTCGAAAACTTTTCGGCCAGCTCTTTTCCCATGCCCGCGTACTGCGAGCCCTGTCCGGGAAAGACGTAAGCGATTGTCGATTGTCGATTGCCGATTGCCAATTTTTGTGTCCCGAGTATCTATCTAAAAATACATCAACCAAAAGAGACCAATTGGAAATCGGCAATTGGCAATCACCAATGCCTTCACCACCGCATTACCACGCCGCCCCAGGTAAAGCCGCCGCCAAACGAGGCCAAGAGGATGACATCGCCGGACTTAACCCGGCCGGCTTCAACACATTCATCAAGACCAATCGGTATCGACGCCGACGAAGTGTTTCCGTGCATCGCGATGTTTGAGTAAACCTGCGACTGGTCGACGTTGAGCATGTTCGCGACTGCGTCCGTGATGCGCTGATTTGCCTGGTGGGGAATGAAGAGATCGACGTCTTCGGTTTTCAGACCGGCCTGGCAAAGTACATCACGCGAAACCTCGGACATCGACCGAACGGCAACCTTAAAGACCTCGTTGCCTTTCATCTTGAAATAATGATCGCCGCGGGCGATGGTTTCCGCAGTGAAGCCGCCTTTAGTGCCGCCGCCCGGCGCATACAGTTGCTCTTCATAGCGGCCATCCGAACGGATTTTGGTAGCCAGGATGCCGCGGTCGCCTTCCACCGGGCCGACAATGGCGGCGCCGGCTCCGTCCCCGAAAAGGACGCAGGTGGCGCGATCGGTGTAATCGACATAGCGCGTAAGAATCTCTGCGCCGATTACCAGAACGTACTTTGACTGTCCCCCGCGGATCATTACGTCGGCCAGCGACAGCCCGTACGTGAATCCGGAACAAGCAGCCACAATGTCCATGGCCGCGGCTTTATTCGCTCCCAGTTGGGCTTGGATCAGGCATGCAGTAGATGGCAGGATTTGATCGGGCGTGACCGTCGCGCAAAGAATAAGATCAAGGTCCGCAGCTTCGATCCCGGCCCGCTCGAGCGCTTCGCGCGCCGCGCGCACCGCAAACTGCGAAGTGTACTCACCGGGCGCCGCTTTGCGACGCTGCTTAATTCCCGTACGCGAAGTAATCCAGTCATCCGACGTATCGACGATCTTCTCGAGATCGGCGTTAGTCAGAATTCCTTCCGGGTACGAGTGGCCGGTGCCGAGAATGCCTGCGCGCATCTGTGACATCAATAACCTCTGGGGACGTTACCGACCTCGGGGCGAGGATCAGGCAGTCTGGTCCACGTGGATAACTTCGCGGCCTTTGTAGAAGCCGCACTTGGGACAGACGCGATGTTGCATGCGTGGTTCCTGACAGTTCGGGCAAACGACGGTCTGCGGCGCCCGCAACGAATCATGGGCGCGGCGCTTGCCGCGGCGTGCTTTTGAGTGACGACGTTTTGGATTTGGCATAATTACTCCGAGAAAAACAATTTTTCTGAGATCTGAAATCTCAAATCTGAGATTCCCTCTTGTACTTTGAGCTTTGTACTTTGATTAGTCGAAGTCAAAGTACAGAGCACGAAGAACAAAGCCTCAGAATCGCAAGTCCTTCAGCGCGTTCCAGCGTGAATCAATCTGCCGGGCTTCGCATTCGCAACTGTTCAGGTTCCGATCAAGGCCGCAAACAGGACAAAGCCCCTTACAGTTCTCGCTACAAAGAACCTGAGCCGGAATTGCCAGCAAGATCTCTTCGCGCACCAGTTCGTCCAGCTCGATTGCCTCGCCGTTGAAGACAGCCAGATCCAGCTCTTCTTCGCTCAGCTCGTGCTGCTCTTCCGAGCGCCAGCTGACTGCCGGAACAAATCGCTCGCTCAGCTGCGCCGCCATCGGTAGCGCCACCGGCTTCAAACAGCGAGCGCAGGCGGCTTCAACCGTTGCGCTCAGGCGCCCCTGCAACCCGACTTCATCTCCCTTGCGACGGATGCGGCCCCGAATCTCAGCCGGCGCAATCAATTTGATCTCACTTTCATCATCCAGAGTGAGATCACCCGGTTGATAAATGTGGGCGAATTCGCCGCCGTTTTCGAGATTATCGAGCTCGATCCGCATCGCGCGGCACTCCCGACTCATACAGATCGCATCAGGGGGCCAGGCACAAAGTTGCTAATTATAGCCGCCGCCAACCTGCTGTCAAAGTGCGCTCAGCGTCCACCGGCGGCTTTTCGATTAACTTTTCGGGTCTTTCTCGTAGTTTTCCGCGTCTTGGGGGGATCGTCATCCTGGTCGTGCAGCTTACCGCATTCGGCCCGCCACATGGACTCGAGCCGGTTATTATCAACCACGCCGCACTCGTTGAGAATCTCAATCAGGCTCTTCACTAATGCGTGATTCGTATAAGCAGTTTCCGAGTGCCGCAACAGCAGTTTAAGTCCCTGTTCAAGTCTTTCCGCCAAACGCGCCAGGGTGTTTTCAAGAATCGTGAGCCGCTCAAGGAGATGCTCTTCGTTTGGCGTTGTCTCAGGAGCGTCTACGCGCATCGATGGCGGTCGCACCACCAACATCAACCGCGTGCCGCAACGCAGGCAAAACTCCTGGCCCAGCGGGTTTGCCGCTTTGCAGTTCTGACAGTAGTGCGAGATTGCTCGTTGCTGCATCTGAAATTTCGAATCCGGACTTTGGAATCTTGATTTTGGAATCTGGAATCTAAAACATCCGTTTTGGTACTAGCACAAATCACTAGTACTCATAAAACCCTCTCCCGCTCTTCTTCCCCAACCACCCGGCGTCCACATAACGCTTCAACAGCGGACACGCGCGATACTTGGGATCGCCAAAGCCATCATGTAACACGTTCAAGATCGCAAGGCAAACATCCAATCCGATAAAGTCGGCGAGCGCCAGCGGGCCCATGGGGTGATTCATCCCCAGCTTCATAATACCGTCGATGCTCTCGCGCGTCGCCACGCCTTCGTGAAGCGCAAAGATCGCTTCGTTAATCATGGGCATGAGCACGCGATTTGAGACGAAGCCCGGATAATCCTGACACTCGAGCGCAATCTTGCCAAGTTTTTCGCTGAGGGCGCGGGTAGCTTCATAGGTTTCGTCCGAAGTTGCGGCGCCGCGGATCACTTCCACCAGCTTCATTACTGGCACCGGATTCATGAAGTGCATCCCGATCACTTTGTCAGGCTTGCGGGTCACCGCGCCCAGTTTTGTGATCGAAATTGAAGATGTGTTGGACGCGAGGATGGCGTCGGCCCTGGTAATTTCGTCCAGCGTTTTGAAGACGGCACTCTTCACGTCGAAGTTTTCGGTCACGGCTTCCACTACGATGAAAGCATCACTCAAATCATTCATCTCAGTCGTGGCCCTGACGCGCGAGATGATCGCTGACTTCTCATCCGCGGTCAGCCGTTCTTTGTCCACGTCACGTTGCAGGCTGCGATCGATGGCAGCTATGCCGCGCGCTAGCAAGTCTTCCGCCACATCACGCATCACCACGTCGTAACCGGCCCGCGCGGCGACCTGAGCGATACCATTGCCCATTGTGCCTGCGCCAATTACTCCGAATGTTTCGCTCATGTTTGTCCTCCCTCTCCCCCTGGGAGAGGGTTGGGGTGAGGGTCTAGATCGGCAAGAGCCTTGTCCTCTCGTCGCCTACTACGCCCTCACCCTGGCCCTCTCCCCCAAAGGGAGAGGGAACCTACTTCAATCGATCCGC
>DATENS010000131.1:0-3151 GCA_035274925.1 Pyrinomonadaceae bacterium
AAGACATTTTCTTGAAGGCAATGGAGGACGGGGCGGAAACCCCTCTCCCTCTGAGAGAGGGGCAAGGGGTTGAGGGGATAGCGGGACGTACGCCCTCACCCTAACCCTCTCCCGGAGGGAGAGGTAACAGGAAACGACATATGGCGGTTATTGAACGAGCTTACAAAAAATATGAAGGCCGGCTGGCGCCGGATTGGAGCCGTTTTCTGATCATTCCGCGCCACGCTTTTCGCGACGTGTTCCGCTCGAAGATTTTCACCGGCATCTTTATCCTGTCGTTTGTCTTTCCGTTAATTTGGGCAATCTTCATCTATCTTCATCACAACGCGAACGCGCTGGCCATCATGAGTTTGAAAGTGGGTGAAGTGCTGCCCATCGATGCCTGGTTCTTTGAGTTCTTCGTCTGGTTCCAGGGCACCACCGGGTTCTTTTTGGCGATGCTGATCGCGCCCTCTCAGGTCTCGCGGGATCTGACCAATAACGCGCTGCCACTCTATCTTTGCCGGCCGTTCACCCGCGCCGAATACGTCGTCGGGAAGATGTCGATCGTGATCATTCTGCTTTCGGCAATTACCTGGGTGCCCGGTCTGATGTTGTTCGTTCTGCAATGCTCGCTGGAAGGCTGGTCCTGGTTTTCGCAAAACCTTTGGATCGCCAGTGCCATCTTCATCGGTAGCCTGGTATGGATTCTGCTGCTGGCGCTGATGACGCAGGCGATTTCCGCGTGGGTGAAGTGGCGGGTTGCCTCGCGCGCAGCGTTGCTGGGCGCGTTCTTTATTCCTTCGATCTTCGCCACTATGGTAAATGAGCTGTTTCGTACCCGGTGGGGAAACATCTTCAGTCTGCAGGCGTTGATAGCAAACGTCTGGGCCGGCTTGTTCGGCAGGTTCCAGCGGACCACGCCCTTTATCGATCGATACGGCGTGGAGCATTGGGACAATGCCTTCTCTGAGCCGCCGCTTTGGGCCACGTGGCTGGTCCTGTTTTTGATTTGCGCGGCGTGCCTGTGGCTCTTGTCGCGAAAGGTGAAGGCTTACGAGGTGGTCAAGTAGGAATTGCGAATCTAACTCATTGAAGACGATATGACAGAAGAAAAATCAAATTCGCAATCCGAAATTCAAAGTTCGAAATCGGAAATCGTCTTCGATAACGTCTCAAAGTTCTACGGCGAGATTCTCGGTGTGAATCGCGTCGACCTCGCGATCCCGCCGGGCATTACCAGTCTGGTTGGCCCAAACGGCGCGGGCAAGACGACGCTGATGAATCTCATGACCGGGCTGCTGCGGCCGACACGCGGCACTGTCAACGTTCTGGGAATTCCCACGGACAAACCAGATCAGCTTTTTCGCAAAGTTGGGTACTGCTCGCAATTCGACTCATTTCCCCGCGGGCTTACCGGGCGTGAGTTTATCAGCTCGTTTCTGATGGTCTCGGGCTTTTCCAAAGCCGAAAGTTCCGATCTCGCGCAGAAGTCTTTGGAACGCGTCGATCTGGTAGCCGCCGGCGACCGCAAGATCGGAGCCTACAGCAAAGGCATGCGCCAGCGCGTGCGCCTGGCCCAGTCGATCGCCCATCAGCCCTCGGTACTGATTCTCGATGAGCCGCTGAACGGCCTAGATCCGATGGTGCGTGCGGAAACCATCGCACTCTTCAAACAGCTCGCCGACGAAGGCCTGCACCTGATTATCTCGAGCCACATTTTGCACGAAGTGGACATGATGTCCGACCGAGTGGTCCTGCTGAACAACGGCTATGTGGTGGCCGAAGGCGCAATCCACGGCGTACGCGACGAGATGGATGTCGAGCATCCGATGCAGATACTGATTCGTTGTGACAAGCCGGCGGTGCTGGCCGCGCGAATGTTCACCAGCGATCACCTGGTCGAAGCGCGAGTGCATGACGATCGACGCGGTTTGTTTATCAAGACGCGAGATCCGGACAAGTTCTACTTGCTGCTCAACGAAGTGGTGGCGCAGGGCGAGATTGAGATCGAGTCGATTGCGCCGGTCGATGACGACCTGAGCGCCGTTTATGAATATCTGATTGGTTCGCAGTAGAAACGAAAGCGTTTAGCGGCGGGCTACCGCCCGCCGGAACGCAATCAAAAAATGGCGGGCAGTAGCCCGCCTCTAAACAGATAGATTGTTCTTATGAGTGCAACAGCTGAAACAATTAAGCCTGGCCCGGCGGCGGAACAAATCCCATGGCGACTCTGGCTGCGCCAGATTGCCGCCATCATGCGCCTCGAGCTGAAGAAAAATTTCCTGGGCAAGCGCTCAGTGCTGGTCTATCTCCTCGCGCTCATGCCTATCGCCCTGTTGACGCTAATCGCGATCCTGCCACCGGCGGCGCGCGAATGGCTTGAATTTGCGAACTACCCCTTGATGTTTGCGGTCATCTTCAATGCGCTCATTCTGCGCACCGTGATCTTTTTCGGTTGTGCGTGGATTTTCATGAATTTGTTTCGCGGCGAGATCGTTGATCGCAGCCTGCATTACTATTTTCTCTCTTCGGTACGGCGCGAAGTCCTCGTTACCGGCAAATATTTCTCCGGCCTGATCACCGCAGTCATCCTCTTCACCAGCGTGACGGTGCTATCGATGCTGTTGATGTTTTTTCCGCACTTCTATTCGGCCAGCATGCGGTTCTTTTTTGAGGGGCCGGGATTGACGCATCTGTTCCTGTACGTCAGCATCACCATTCTTGCCTGCATCGGCTACGGCGCTTTTTTCCTGGTGGTCGGTCTTTTCATTCGCAATCCAATCATTCCCGCGCTGTTGCTGTACGGTTGGGAGTGGCTCAACTTTCTGCTGCCGCCGCTGTTGAAGAAGATCAGCGTGATTCATTATCTGAATTCGCTCCTGCCGGTGCCGATCCCAGAAGGGCCGTTTGCGGTCATTGCCGAGCCAACGCCGGCGTGGATTTCGGTGCCCGGGTTGCTGATCGTCACGGCGCTGGTGCTGATTGCGGCGGGCACGCGCATCAGACGAATGGAGATTCGTTACGGCAGCGACTGATCTGACTGGAGCGCAACCGTCCCGGTTGCATGTTGAATACATCGAAAATAACCCGGTTCGAGCCGGGCTGTGCTTATTACGCGAAGATTCGCGCTTTTCGAGCGCTTTTCATCAACCGAAGTGACTGGATTACT
>DATENS010000132.1:0-9470 GCA_035274925.1 Pyrinomonadaceae bacterium
TGGCGCGGCCGCGTCTATCCGGAAGGCGCGGGCTCGAAATTCGACACGCTCGCCCTGGTGGCGAAATACTTCGATACTGCCGAGATCAACAGCAGCTTTTACTATCCGCCGGCGCCATCAACCGCACGTTCGTGGCTGAAACGGATCGAGCACAATCCCAACTTTGTTTTCACTGCCAAGCTCAACAAACTTTTCACGCATAAACGCGGGCAGGCGACTAACGAAGACGAAAAGGCGTTTCGCGAAGGAATGGACCCGCTCGCGGAAGCCGGCAAGCTCGGTGCGGTGCTGATTCAATTCCCATGGTCGTTCAAGAATGAACCCGAAGAGCGCGTGTATCTGACGCAACTGGTCGGTCGTTTCAACGCCTATCCCCTGGTGGTCGAGCTGCGGCACGAGTCGTGGAACAATCCGCGGATCCTGCAAACCCTGGAAGATCTGGGCGTGGGTTTGTGCGACATCGATCAGCCGCAGTTCGCTAATTCGATTAAGCCTGCGGCTGAAGTGACTTCGCCGATTGGCTACATTCGCCTGCACGGACGCAATTATCAAAACTGGTTTCGCGAAGAAGCGAACGTGCTGGAGCGTTACGATTATTTGTACTCGCGCGATGAGCTGGGCCCGTGGATGGATCGGATCAGGGAAGTAGCGTCTAAGACGAAGCAGACCTTTGTCATCGCCAACAATCACGCGCGTGGACAGAGTTTGGTGAACGCTTTCGAAATTCTGGCAGAGCTGGAAGAAGAACGCGTGCCGGGGCCGGCAAAGTTAATTGACACTTATCCCCGGCTGGCGGAATCAGTCGAGCCCGATGATGAGTCGGCGCAGGGTGAGCTGTTTAGTTAGGGCAACCCTTTGCGTTACTTTGCGACTTGGCGCCTTTGCGTGAGGTAATTTTTCACGCCAAGACGCAAAGGCGCAAAGATCGCAGAGAACCAAATCACCGGGCCAGCGGGAAGATCGGCTCGATATCGACCGGCACATTCTTCAGCTTGTCGAGCGCCCCCTTCATCGGCGGGCGAATCACTGCGTACTTCTCAAGGATCGCGTTCGCCTTTTCGTACGAGCCTTCCGCTTCTATGGTAAGCAGTTCAGTGGTCAGCTTGCGCACGGCGTCACGAATTTTCGATTCATCAACGCTGAATCTTCCGGTGCGCTCGTCGAATGTGATAGCGCCTTCGTCGGTGAAGTAGTTGAACTGGAGGGCTACGCCGCGGCCGTGTGATTCAGTGATGCCAAAACGTACCGACCTGAACATACTTGCGAGATACGTGGTGTAAAGCGTGCGCTGCATGCTCTTCTCAACCACGCCCTTATCGATTAGATATTGCAGCGCCCAGAGTCCGGTCACGTCCGCCTTCGCTTCTTCAATCGACGAGTAGCGATCTTTCAATTGCAGCCGCACGGTCGTCGCTTGGCCGTTTACGGTGATGTTGTGCGGGCCAAGGCCGTGCATCAGTTCGTGAGTCAATATGTGAGTGAAGAATGCATCGAATGAAATAGCTCGCTGCTGGGCCGGGGGCAGCACCACACGCGCGATCGGAGTGAGCACCTTCGCGAATTTTGCGTCCTGTACGTTCTTGAGCATGATTCGCTTCGAGCCTTTTTCTTTCACCACGCGTTCGTCGTTCGGCAAATTAAACGCTGCGGTTTGCACGCCGCTATTACCCTCGCCTGACCCGAACACTTCGTTCACCACGCGAATCGGCGAAGCCGCGCCCAATTTCAAGTTGCGATATTTCGGGTCCATCGGCAGATTGTCTTCGAGCTCCTGCAAGTAGCCGCTGAACTTTGTGAGCTTCGCCGTCTCGGCATCGTCGCGCAGCGTGACGTACGCCTCAAAGGCGGCCTTGTAGCCGAACATTTCATCTTCGTAAGTTTCGTAAGGCCCGATGGTGACATCGATGGGCGCGTCGAGATCCATCCAGGCCACATCGCTGTCGTAGTAATCGTTCGAGGCAAAAGCCGCCGCCCGCTTGTTGAGAAAATTTCTCAGGGTGGCGTTCGTCGTGAGCGCCGCCGCCTCGCGCAAAAGTCTCGCGGCCGGATCGAGAAACTCTCGATACTCTTCACTGTACGGAACCGTCGTCAGCTTACGGTTGGCATCGCGCCGAATCGTGTAAAAGTAGCCGGTCGCTTTTTCTTTTTCCGCAGGCGATAAAGTGGCGAGCCATGCATTGAATTCCTCTTTGGTGATGTCCGCCGGATAGTAGTTCGCCTGAGCCGGTTTCGCGGGCACATCATCGATGAATGGTTTGTTTTCGTCGAGCCGCGACCATGGGCCGTCGTTAAGTAAGAAGTAGTTGAGCAGCATGCGGCCCAGCGGCGTCCGGTCCGCTTCCAGCTTTTGCTTCAGTGACTCGTTTCCCGACCAAACTTGTCGCAGGAAAAGTGAGTCCATGTATCTTGCTGCCGCGATGATTTTGGCGAGCGCGCGCCGGTCGCTTAACGACAAGCGGGCAGTATTTGCGGTCAACACCGTCGGAGAGAATCTGCGTAGCGCTTTCGGCAGTTCGTTGGCATCGGAAGCTCGCGGGCGGCCTGCCGGCTGACCCATAGAAATTGTTGTCGCAAAAGCCATTATCATTGTCAGTGAAAAGATTTGCTTCGTTAGTGTCATACGATTCCTTCCTAAAGGTTCTGGCGATTCTTCAAAATCTTCACGAACGAGCCCGAGCGCAACTCGTCGTGGGTCAGGCTCGACAATTTCAATGCTTCCTCTTCGGTGAGCGCGCCGCAGTTGATCGCGCGCAGAAAATAGTTCAAAAGGCCCTGACCGGTGGCGGCGTCGTCAAATACATCGCCGACCAGGGTCGCCTTGGCCGCCTTCTCGACAAAATTGCGCAAGCGTTCGGACGCAGCATCCAGGCTGCTAAGAAAAAAAGCGTAGACAGCCGCATAACGAGTCGGAAACTGGGCCGGGTGCAAATCCCATCCCTGATAAAAACCGCCCACGAGCGAATGCTGAATGTGGTCATAGTGAAGTTTCCACGCGCGGTGAACCACTGCACGGTTTTCGTCGGCTTGATCCGAAGTGAGCGGGACGCCTTCACCGGCGCGATGCGGGCCGACAGGCATGATGTTGGTCGCGCCATCCGACAACCAAATGCCGGTGTCCGCAAAGGAAACCTGCATCATGTGCTTCGCAAAGTCACATGACGGATGCATCATGTGCTGGTGCGCGGCGGTGATGTTGCAATTAGCGGTGTAGTCGTAAGTTCCGAAGTGGGCCGCGGTGCACCGTCCGCGCGCGGCCTGTAACAACAGCGGCAGATTGATGCGGCCGTCGCCGTTAATGATCGATTGCGTGGTCTCGATCATCATTTCCATCCGTAATGAACCCGAACTCAAACCCGATTGTTGCTCGAATAGATCAAAAAAATCGGCCAGGGCGGTCACCTGTTCGGGCGTCGTGATCTTTGGGAGCGTGATCACAAAATTGTCCGGGAGTTTGCCTGCTCCTTTTTCGAGAAGCGTCGACACAAAGATATCGAGCGTGCGCATGCTGCGGGCGCGCAATTCTTCATTGAAGGGCTTAATGCGAATCCCGATAAAAGGCGGCAGCGTGCCCTGGCTGATTCCCTTCGCGACTTCCACCGCCGCGGATTCCGCGTGACCATCCTCTTCGGCGTCGGGCCGATTGCCGTAACCGTCTTCAAAGTCGATGCGAAAATCTTCGACCGGCTCTCTCTTAAGCTTTTCCTGAACGCGCGAATAGATTGTGTGGGCCAGCCATGCCGCCTCGTTTTCCTCGCGCACACTTTCGGGTTCGCTCTCCAGCCGACTTTTTAATCCGGTGGCATATTCCAGCACGTCGGGCAGCTCGGCGGCCCTTGGTAAACCGAGGGCGCGCGCGAAGATTACGAAGTCGGGAGCGTATTCCACTAAAGCACGTTCAGCGACTTTGCCGAGGCGGGCCGCAGTGTCCGCTTTGAAAAGGTGTGCGCCTCCGTAAACGGTTTGCACAGGTTGGCGGCGCCCGGTCTCGCCGGGATAGTTCCGGGCCCATGCAGTGTTTGCCTCTTTTAGCCGTGTGGTCAGAGGTTTCAGCAGCTCATCAGACAGAGTTTGTGGCATCTATCGTTTCCTTTCCTGCGAAAGAAAAAAGTGATTTGTGCTTGCGGGAATGAATCTGACTTTATGATCAAAAGCCGCGGGCCGCAACCTCGTTAGCGGGCAAAACAAAAGGACACGGCGTACCGTGTCCTTTTTGTTTTAGATGGCACGAGCACCTGCGCGTGATCTCACAGGCGGAACGCCCGTGCCACTTTGAAACTAAGAAACGCCGACAGCGGTGCCCGGATAGCTGTTGCCCAGCTTTGACGGATCGCCTTCGGCGAGTGTGTTTACCAACTCCTGGTGAAAATAATCGTGACGTGCGGCGACCGGCGGGGCGACGCGCTTGTCGTACATTTGTCGCGAGCGATCGATGTCTTCGCGCAGGCGATCATAGATATTGCCCTGGCTCCGGCCTTCGCTCACTTTCTGCTCGTTGTAGAGTTTGATCTCTGAAACGAGCAAACGGGCAAAACGTCGCGCGTCGTTGTGCAGGCGGCGTTCGTCTTCCCCGACTTCGATCGGCAACTCGGGCTCTGGCACACCCCAACGTCGTGTACTGCCCAACGGCGCAGAATACTGTGGCGTGAACTCGGGAGCCGGCGCTTCCGCCGGTGGTGGCATTGCTTCAACTGGTGCAGGTGGTTCCGGTGCGGCAGCTTCGGCTTCCGCCATCACCGGTTCGGTCGCAGTTTCAGGTTCCTCGGCGGTGGTCGGTTCGGGCTCGGCTGGTTGCACCGCTTCGTATACGGACTCCGGGGCCGTTTCCGGCTCTGGAGCTACTGGAGCTGCTTCTGGTTCAGGCGGCGCCGGCGCGGCTTGAGCGACACTGACATTCGCTCGTGGCTGAACTCGCGCAGTCGCCGTCAACTCAACCGCCATTCCGGCTACGCATGCCAACGTGTCTAACACGTCCAACTGAATCGCGTCGCGATGCGGCCAAGCCGAGTCAGCATAGAGCACCGCAACCACGCGTTTGCGCACGACCAGCGGCACGGCAGCAAGTTGTTGAGGCTCTCCTCCGAGCTGCTGAATCAATCCACTGTTTTCGCCGCCGGTGCCCGTGGCGGTTTCCGCAGAACCAGAACGAAAGGCATTGTTCACTATGGTGTCGCCGCTGGACAGGAGAGCGATGTCGGTAACCGCGTCCACCTTCAGTGGGTCCTGTGCGCGACAGATTCGCCAGCCGACGAGGTAGTCTAATTTGGGTACGAACAACGCCGCCCGATCGGCAAAGTGCGCGGCATTTCTCAAGAGAGCGACCAGGACATCGGCCTGCGACTGCTGGTTGCGAATGTCCTCCACCGCCGCTTTTACCACCGAGAAATCCTCGCTTGGCAAGGGAGCTGGAGCTGATGCCCCGCTGAGTTTCTGTTCGCGCGCGGCCTGTAAATGCGCCGAAATCGCCGACGAGACCGGCTCTTCCATGCGGCCGGTGGCCGTGCTTTCGCGCAAGCGGGCGAACGCTTCGTTGAACTCAGACTGAAGCCGGCTTAACTGCTCGTCGATGCCACGCAAACGGTCATTGACGTACGTTTCGATTGATTGCTGGAGGCTGTTTTCCAATTCTTCACTCACAATAGATACCGTTCCTCCGATCGGAGCACCGCTCCAAAGTAGGGCAAATCGATTATGGAGGCCGCTGTTAACGCGCGTCAAGACTCTTATTTCAAAGTGGGCCAGAAGCGCGGCGAACGTTAGGCCAAAACCAATTGTAAGAAATCAAAACGCTGTGTTAGCCTTTGGGCGTTAGCCTATCTTGGTTTTCGGCGCAACGTCCTCTTTGCAGGAGCCCCGTGCTCACCTCTCCGGAAGGAACGCTATGACTCGACGCTTCGCATTTTACCGCTCTGGTGTATTGCTTATCATAATCTCGGCGGTTTTTCTGTTGGGGTCGGTAACGGCCGCGATGGCCCAGGCCGATTTAGCAGTGAGCAAGACCGGCCCTTCAAATGTAAATGCCGGAAGCAACATCACCTACACAGTAGTAGTAGAGAGCTTGTCGGGAAGTTCGACGCCGACCAACACACTCAACGATTCGGTGCCGGCCAACACCTCCTTCGTTTCGGAATCACATCCGGCAGGTTGGAGTTGCACCACTCCGTCGGTCGGCGCTACTTCCGGGACCATTAGTTGCACGCGGGGAACTTCCATCAATGTGGGCGACCCGTCCACGTTTACTTTCATATTCCAGGTGGGCGCGGGCGTGGCGGACGGTACCCCCATCACCAACGTGGCAACCGTCAGCCATACCGGCGAGGAAATCTCTGGCGACAACAATACTGCGACATGGACGGCGTTTGTCGGCTTCAGCGCCGATTTGACAGTCAGCAAGAGCGGTCCGGCAAACGTAAATGCCGGAAGCAATATTAGCTACACGGTAGTAGTTGAGGCCTTGTCGGGAAGTTCGACGCCGACCAATACACTCAGCGATTCGGTGCCGGCCAACACATCCTTCGTTTCGGAATCACATCCGGCAGGTTGGAGTTGCACCACTCCGATGGTCGGCGCGACGTCCGGCACCATTAATTGCACGCGGGATACTTCCATCAATGCGGGCGACACATCGACGTTTACTTTCGTATTCCAGGTGGGCGCGGGCGTTGCGAATGGCACCGCCATCACGAACGTCGCAACTATTAACCATGCTGGGTCGGACCCGACTTCCGAAAACAACAGTTCAAGCTGGACGACGTTTGTCGGGAGTGGATCGGGAACGACAATCGCCCCTCACGAGGTCCTCATCAGCGAATTTCGTCTTTCCGGTCCGAACGGTAGTGCGGACGAGTATATTGAGCTCTACTGTAACCGCGATACTGATTGCAATATCAGCGGCCTCAAAATCAGAGCGTACGACGTAAATCTTGCCGATGACTTTTTTGCCACCTTCCCGAATGGAACTGTAATCCTCGCGCGGCAGTATCTGCTCATTGCTAACAACAGCCAATATAGCCTGGGGGGGTACGCAACTGCCGACTTTAATGTCAACACTCCCATGTTCCCGAACTTCTTCTTCGATAATGAAGGGTTTTCATTGATTGGCGCCGGCGAACCGATAACGATCGATTCGGTTGGCTTCATCGGAGGGGGTAACGACTCGCAATATATTGAAGGCACCGGGCTGGAACCCGCTACGTCGCGTCCCGCCGATCAATACGCCTACGTGCGGCGCCGCGAGCCGGGCGTGCCATATGATACCGACAATAATGCTAACGACTTTGTACTGGTGTCAGTCACCGGGGCGGCCCATCCTGGTATAACCGCGCTTCCGGTCCTGGGGGCTCCCGGGCCGCAGTCAACATTTAGCCCGAAGAGCTACAACAACGCGCAAGTCACTGGTTCATTAGTAGAACCTGCGGTCAATGCGCACGTGACGCCGAATCGCGTTCGCGTGGGTTCGGGCAATACGGGCACCCTTTCAATCAGGCGCACGCTGACGAACAACACCAATCAGACCTTCGATTACATCCGGTTCCGGGTTATCGAAATTCCCACGCTTAACAGCCCCGATCCCGGCGGGAATCGTGCGCAATTGCGGCTGGTAACTTCCGGTAACGCCGAAACGTTTGTTAACAGCGAGACACGCACGGTCGTTATTCGGGGAACGATCCTTGAATACGACGCCGGCATTCAGCCGGTCCAGCCAAACGGTGGCGGCCTGAATTCCACAGTTCGCGCGAACTTACCCGAGGAACAACCGGGCGCCGCCGCAGATACGATCGACCTTCACGAGGCGGGTTTGCTTCAGCCTGGCGAAAAACTCGATGTGCAGTTTTTACTTAACGTTTATGAGGGCGGTGATTACCGCTTCTACGTGTTCGTCGAGGCGCGCACGTCACAAATAATCTTTGAGCGCCCCGCAGATTTAGTCCCGCGCCAACTGATTAATATCAGGCGCGCGGCGAGAGCGATTGCGCCGGGAAACAAGAGGCCCAAAACCCCGTCCGCTATGCCGACCAAATCAACCAACAGCGTGCCCGTTGTCCGGATCACGCCGCCGCCTGTCTTTCGAGTGTCAATGACGAGCACGCCTGCGACGTCGCGCCGGACGAGGCGAAAGGTAAGAGTGAAGCGGCGATCTTCCGCGACATTACGGCAAAAAGCGGAAGCGAAATACAAAGCCGAAGCGACAGCCGCGCCAGACTGAGATTCAATTCGGGATTAGGTCGGCAGGCCTGAGCGGGCAATCTTTGTCATCACGCCGCAAAACCTCTCCAGCTCAGGCAGAGTTGTGTAGACATTGGGCGTTATGCGAAGGCCCTGGAACTCTTCATGAATGATTGGCGTCGTAAAGATACGATGCTTATCAAATAGATAACTTCCAATCTTCACCGGATCTATTCCTTCGATTTGCACGTTGGCGATAGCGCACATCTGCGCGGGGTCGAACGACGTGTTAAAGCGGACCTTGGGAATATCCTTTAGTCTATCCATCCAGTAACGCGAGAGATAACGCAGGCGCGCCTCTTTTCGCTTTCCGCCGACCCCCTGGTGAAACAAGATCGCTTCGCCAATCGCCAGCCGGGGCGCGGCTGAGTGCGTTCCGATCTCTTCGAACTTGCGGATGTCGGCCTTCTGTTTCAGTTCAGCCGGAAACAGCGGCCACACCTTCGCAATCTTTTCGCGGCGGATGTAAAGCAAACCCGTTCCCTTGGGCGCGTACAGCCACTTGTGCAGCGAGGTGGCGAAGTAGTCGCAGTTCAAATCCGGTTGCTTGAAATCAAACTGTGCGAAGGAATGCGCGCCGTCAATGATCGTTTCGACTCCACGTGCGCGCGCCATTTCGCAGACAGCTTTGACCGGAGTGATCTGGCCGGTGAGATTAATCTGATGCGCAATTTGGATCAGACGGGTGCGCGGCGTGATCGCGCGTTCAAATGCGGAAGTGATCTCGTTGATATTTTTGGGCGGAATCGGAATCCGGATCAGATTGAGCTTGATGCCTTCGCGCTGCTCCCGTTGTCGAATCGTGGTGAGCATACGCGGATAGTCCTGCGTAGTCGTCAACACTTCGTCGCCGGACTTCAGGTCGAGGCCGAGCAGAAGCGTCTCGAGTCCTTCAGAAGCTCCGCGCGTAATAGCGATCTCTTCGCGATCGCAACCGAACAACTCGCCCAGCCCCGTGCGGATCGTCTCTGACTGGGGCTCGAGAATCTGCCACATCGTATACGCGGTCGCGTCCTCCTGCTGCCAGATGTAACGCACCAGCGCTTCGGTAACGATGCGCGGGCTGGGGCAGACGCCACCGTTATTCAAATTGATGATTCCACGAGTCACTGAGAAGGCATTCTGAATTGTGGACCAGTAATCCTCGTTCATGGCGGCCTGCTCCGGCGTAAGATGCGCCACCGCGCGCGTGGCCGCGTTAACTTCGCGGAGCAACGAACCAATCGTCGCCGAAGAAATTGCCGCGA
>DATENS010000133.1:0-19029 GCA_035274925.1 Pyrinomonadaceae bacterium
ACTATCGTATCCGCCGCGTTAATCCGTCGCTTTGCGCCGCCCTCGGTTATGAGGCTGATGAACTGCTCAAGCGCAAGTTCACCGAATTTACTTTTCCTGATGACATTCCGCGGGACAAAGAACTGGGGGAGCGGTTGTTCCGAGGAGAGATTCCTTCCTACCGATTGGAAAAACGTTTCGTCACCAAACAAGGAATTCTCGCGTGGCTGGATTTCACTTCCCTACTCGTGCAAGACAGGCGCGGCAAGCCACTCTACGGTCTGGCAATGGTCGAGGACATCACCGATCGGAAGCATACCCAGGAGGCTTTGCGACTTAGTGAAGAGCGTTATCGTTCTTTCATAGTTAACAGTTCTGAGGGCATATGGTGTTTCGAGATCGAGAACCCAATTGATACAACCTTGCCTGCGGACGAACAACTCAGACTGTTGCGCGACAATGGGTACCTCGCAGAATGCAATGACGAGTTCGCGCGAATGTACGGCCGTCATCGTGCCGAGGATATTCTCGGGTCGCGCTTTGGCGCTCTTGCCAAAATCTCGCAACCGCCGGTCGAGGTCTCGCTCAAGGCCTTGATCGAAAACGACTACCGGCTCCGTAACTGGCCGACAGAAGTCGTTACTCGCGATAACAATAGAAAATATTTGTCTACCAGCCTGCTGGGAATTGTTGTCAATAGGATGCTGCTGCGAGTGTGGAGCGTCCAGACCGACCAAACTGAGCAACGCCGCATTGCCGACGGGCTGGCCGAATCGCACCAACGCCTGCGCGCGTTGTCGGCACACCTGCAATCAGTACGTGAAAAAGAACGGGCGGATCTGGCGCGCGAATTACACGATAGCCTGGGGCAATCACTGACCAGCATTAAGATTTCCCTCTCGGGATTGCAGAAGACGTTAAAGTCGGGAAGCTCCCGAATTAGTACGAGCGTCACGCGGCGATTCACGGAAATTACTGAAATCCTGGGCGACACGATCGGTGCCGTGAAAGCCATCGCAACTGAATTGAGACCTGGCGTGCTCGACCAGTTAGGGTTGCCGGCGGCAATTGAATGGCAATGCCGCGAGTTCACGCGCCGCTCAGGCATCGCATGCGACTTCAAAGTCCCGCGTCGCAAGCTAGTGCTAGATCCCGAGGTTTCCACGGCGCTGTTTCGCGTGCTTCAAGAGGCCCTCACCAACGTTGCACGGCATTCCGAAGCTACGAGGGCGACGACCGTTCTTAGCGCCGGCAAACTTGGAGCCTCTCTAACGGTTAGCGATAATGGCCGCGGCATTACACAGGATGAGATTAATGCGCCTGACTCTCTCGGGCTTCTTGGCATGCGCGAGCGCATGGAGACCATTGGCGGAGAACTCTCAATTGACGGCAAGCCAGGTAAAGGCACAGTAGTTTCCGCGCGTACGCACGGCCGCAAGGAGGCGGATTCAAAGAAGCTCAATGGCAGACGTACTCATCATCGATGATCACCCGATTGTTCGACGTGGCCTGAAAGAAATCCTGCAAGGTGAAGAAGACCTCCAACTGGCCGAGGCGTCGGACGCGGCTGAGGCGCTCCAGCTCATGAAGCAAAACTGCTTCGCGCTGGTAATACTGGATTTGGATCTTCCCGGGACTAATGGATTGGATCTCCTGAAAGAAATTCGTCGAAACCACAAAAAGTCACGCGTTCTGGTGCTCAGCATATATCCCGAAGACCAATTTGCCGTGCGCGTATTGAAATCCGGAGCATCGGGGTTTCTTTCGAAGGACGCGGCCCCCGAACAGCTATCAATCGCAATCCGGAAGATCCTGCAAGGTTCCAGATATATCACCGAGCGAACGGCCGATCTCCTTCTCCAAACCTGGGAAGACACTCATGATTCTCACCTGCATGAGAAGCTTTCCGATCGGGAGTTTCAAATACTTTGCCTGCTGGGCCAGGGCAAAAGGACCAAGGAAATTGCCACCACACTGATGCTTAGTCCACCCACAGTCGGCACCTACCGCGCCCGAATACTCGAAAAGCTGCGCTTGAGAACGACGGCAGATTTAGTTAAATACGCCGTTCAGAACAGACTCGCCATTTGACGTTCGGCTCGATCCTTTCAGCCCTGATCACGTTCGTGTAGAACGTCTCACTACATCCACATGTAGGGCTAGATGACAACAAAATCGTTGTGCCGTTGATTGTTGGCGGTGGGCTCGAAAGCTCACACTTGGGCAATATGGATGAGCAACGATTGAAGGACCTTAGAGTAGTCATTATTGAAGAGTCTGACGTTATCAAAGAAGCGCTTCGGGCGGCTTTTGCGGAAAGCCAAGGCTGCCACCTAATCGGAATGGCGACCAACCCCCAGGAAGGTCTCAGCCTGGTGATGGCGGAACAACCTGACGTTATTATGATGGACGGTTCAACGCCTGAACATAACATCGACCTACTGCGAGGCATTCGTGAGATAGATCAAGGCGTCATCATCATCATCTTCACCGCCCACGATTCTCCGGAGATGAGAATCGCCTGTCGCAAAGCCGGCGCCACCTTTTATGTGATTAAGTGGCAGTTGCGAGATCTTCTCGACCTCCTGCAACTCACGCGCAAATTGATCTGAGAATACTTTGCAGCCCGCGCGGGGTTTCGCAGTCTTAAGGTGCGACTGTTCGCGCCATTGCCGGGTTCATCTCGGTTTCCGCTGGGTCGCTGAGGATGAATCGATGCATGGCGCCGGCCAGCACCGCTCCCGCAATTGGCATTACCCAAAACAGCCAGAGCTGTTTTATCGCCCACCCGCCGACGAACAACGCCGGGCCCGTGCTGCGCGCGGGATTGACGGACGTGTTAGTAACCGGAATGCTCACCAGATGAATCAGGGTTAACGCCAGCCCAATTGCGATCGGAGCAAAGCCTTGTGGCGCCCGTGTGGATGTGGCGCCGAGGATTACGACCAGGAAAAAGGAAGTCATTACCAATTCAGTTAGCAGAGCGGCAACCATCGTATATCCGCCCGGCGAATTAAGGTCATAGCCGTTAGCAGCGAATCCGGCCGTGACTTCGAATCCCGATTTACCGCGCGCGATTAAGTAGAGAATGCCGGCGCCCGCGATTGCGCCAAAAAGTTGTGACGCGACATACGGCGCAATGTGCCTTGCCGGAAAGCGGCCCGCGGCAAACAGTCCGAAAGTGACGGCTGGGTTGAAGTGGCCACCGGATACATGTCCAACCGCGTAGGCCATGGTGAGAACCGAGAGGCCGAACGCTAACGACACGCCGAGAAGACCGATACCAACGTTAGGAAACGCCGCTGCCAGCACCGCGCTGCCGCAGCCACCAAGGACAAGCCACAAGGTTCCAACAAACTCTGCTGAAGCTTTCTGCGTAATCGTAAACTCGTTCATTCTTCACCTCTGTTACGGGGGTCTTGTGTTCTTGCCAGGAAAGACCGGCCTTCCCCACACCGTCACATAACCCGGAATTGTTTGGTTTGATACTGTCACTTCTAACAGGTCTTCGATGATGGAGGCAAGAGGGCGATCCAGATAAGTCGGAGAAGGCGGATTTCAGGTCCCCGCGGTTAGGCTCTGCTTATGAATGCCGAGTTTGATCATGCGCGTGCGCAACGTGCTTGGGTTGAGGCCAAGGAGCTTCGCGGCGCCACGTGGGCCTTCAATGCGCCAGCCGGTCTGTTCCAGTATGTAGAGAATGTATTCTCGCTCAATCTGTTCCAGGCTCTTGATGGCAGTCGGGGCCTGTTCCCGAGCCGATTCAGACAGGTCGACAACATGGAGAACATCTCCCTGGGTATAAATGACTGCTCGCTCGATTACGTTTGCCAATTCCCTGATATTTCCGGGCCACATGTAGGCTTCGAGATTTTCCATCGAACGTGGCGAGATCGATCTGATCGACTTCCCGATCTTCTTCGCATAGTTTCTGACAAAATGTTCAACGAGTAACGGGATGTCCTCTTTGCGTTGCCGCAGCGGAGGCACAGTAATCGGGAATACATTCAGCCGATACCACAAATCCTCGCGAAAAGTTCCTTTTTCGATCTCGTGTTTCAGATTGCGGTTCGTGGCAGCGATGATGCGAACATCTACTTTGACCGCTTTCCCTCCACCAAGTCGTTCAATCTCGCCCTCCTGCAGCACTCGCAAAAGCTTGACCTGTGATTCCAGGGGCAATTCGCCGATCTCGTCCAGGAAAATTGTGCCGTTGTTCGCCAGTTCGAAGCGGCCGAGTTTCCGCGCCGCTGCGCCGGTGAACGCGCCTTTTTCATAACCGAATAATTCGCTTTCAATCAGGCTGCCCGGGAGCGTGGCACAATTGACGGTGACGAACGGGCGATCGTTTCGCAGGCTGGCCTTATGAATCGCGCGAGCGACGAGTTCTTTTCCAGTTCCCGTTTCTCCGGTAATCAGGACGGTTGAGTCCGTAACCGCGACGTGGTTGACTTTGAAAACGACGTACTTGATGGCGTCGCTTTCACCGACCATTTCGCCAACCATTTGATCAGCCCGCAGCTCTTCGCGCAGGTAGATGTTTTCCGCTTCCAGTTCGTTCTTTAACCGGCTCACTTCCTTGTGCGCTATAACCAACTGTTCGTGCGCTT
Source organism: Pyrinomonadaceae bacterium (assembly GCA_035274925.1). Lineage (GTDB taxonomy): Bacteria > Acidobacteriota > Blastocatellia > Pyrinomonadales > Pyrinomonadaceae > UBA11740. The sequence continues at coordinate 4,590 of DATENS010000133.1, forward strand.
CTATCAGAGCCTGTTCCGATTCCTTTCGGTTCGTGATGTCCACACAGGACCCGATGTAACCGAGGAATTCGCCGGTCGCAGAAAACCGCGGCGTGCCCGTGTCGAAGATCCACCGGTATGCACCGTCGGCGCGACGTAATTGATACTCCAGTTTGAATGGCTCGCGGCGGTCAAAAGCATCCGCGTACGTCGTCAAAGTTCGCTCGATGTCACCGGAATGTATTCCTGCTGTCCAACCATCACCCAGTTCCTGATCGGCTGCTCGCCCGGTGAAGTCGAGCCATTGTTGGTTAACGTAGTTGCGCCGATTGTCTGTATCCGAAATCCAAATGAGCACCGGCGCCGTATCGGCCATATTTCGGAAGCGGGCCTCACTTTCCTGTAGAGTCTGTTCGGCTCGAACTCGCTCGGATACGTCACTGAAGATCACGGCCACGGTGCGGCTACCAGCCTCGCCGACCGGGAAGGCATAGACCTCGTACCACGCTTTTAGAACATCGGCCCAGTCCATAAACCGCACGGGCACGTTGCTCGCGGCGACCTGGGCGTATTTCTCGAACCAATACTCCTCCAGGTTGGGCGCGAGTTCGCGGATGCGCACACCAACCACGTTATGCCAGCCGGTCTGCCGCTCGAACGCGGGGTTCGTCACGCGGTAGACGAAATCGACGACGCGACCGCCTTCGTCGTAAATCAGGTCAAAGACGCAGAAGCCTTCGTCAATCGATTCGAAGAGTGTGCGGTACCTCTCCTCAGACTCGTGCAAGGCTTCTTCGGTGCGTTTGCGTTCGGTGATGTCGGTCGACGCAACCAGCACGCATTTCTGCCCCCCCAGCTCGATTAGCTCTGCCGACATCAGCAACAGTCGCAGCGCGCCGTCTTTCGCGCGCACTCTTGCCTCGAGGTTCGTGATCGCTCCGACTTCCCTCAATCTTTGAATAAAGTCCTTGCGGAATCCGGGCGTCTCCCAAATGCCAAGTTCCACCGCCGTTTGCCCGATCACTTCGTCACGCCGGTAGCCGGTTACCGCCAGAAATGCAGGATTAACATCCAAAAACCGTCCATCAGCCAGCGTCGTCAGGGTCATTGGTTGGGGATTCGCTCGAAACGCCGTCGCGAATCGTTCCTCACTCTCACGCAATTCATCCAGAGCTTTTTTGCGTTCAGTAATGTCGCTTGACGCAGCGAGCAAGCAACGCTCGCCGCCCAACTCAACTACCTCGGCGGATGTGAGAAGGATGTGCAGGGCTCCATCCTTGGCCTGAAGCACAGTCTCGGCGTTGACGACGGCGCCTTTCTCTTCAACCTGTCGCACAAAGTTGGAGCGGGCGTCCGCATTCTGCCAGATGTTGAGTTCCAATGAAGTGTGGCCAATCACTTCGTCGCGACGATATCCGCTGACCGCAAGAAAGGCCTCGTTGACATCGAGATAGCGGCCAGTCTCCATGATGGTTAGAGCCATGGGTTGTGGATTAGCGCGGAAGGCTTTAGCGAATTTTTCTTCGCTCTGGCGCTGCTCAAAGAGGGCGTTTCGCTGTTCGGTGATATCACGTACAACGCTTAAGAAATTTTCGCCACTGCGTACGACGCGGCACTCGTACCAACGCTCTGTTCCGTTTATCGGCAGGCTGTATTCAACGATTTGCGGTTTCGAGTCCTGTTTCAATCGCGCGAAGGAGTCAAAGAACTTCTCAGCCAATTCAGCGGGCAACACTTCCCCCATGTTCTTGCCCATAAACGCTGACGCGGGCACAAAAAGATCTTGTTCCCGGTTGGCGTGATAGTCCAAAAACACGCCGTCACGCGACTGCAAAAACATCAGGTCGGGAATGGCATTGAGGATGGCCGCATCTTTTTGTTGAGTTTGGTGCGCCGTTTCCTCAGCCGCCTTTCTCTTGGTAATGTCCACATTAACGCCGAGCATCCGCTCAGGAGTACGATCGGGGCCACGCAGCACCCGGCCCTGCGAGGACAGCCAAAGTACTTCGCCGTCGGCGCGAATAATGCGAAACTCGTCGTCGTACTCATCACCGTTGGCGATAACTTCATTGACTTTAGTTAGAACGCGTTCGCGGTCATCCGGATGGATGAACTCCACAAATCTGTCAACATGCATGACGCCGTCTCCGGGCTTGAGGCCCAGCAACTGCCAAATCATGTCTGACCACACAGATTCGCCCGTCGGGACGTGCCACTCCCAGGTTCCAACGCGCGCTGCTTCCTGGGCCAGGCGTAATCGCCGCTCGCTCTCAGCCAGGGCCAGTTCCGCTTCTCTGCTTTCAGTAATGTCGCGAACTACGCTGAGAATGTTTTCGCCGCAGCATACCAGGCGCGACTCGTACCAACGGTGCTCGCCGCTCACGGTCAATTCATATTCGAGGATTTGAGTTTCGCGCGTTTCGATGGCTCTTCGGAACAAGTGCGAAAATTTCTCAGTTAAGTCCGGCGGCAGGATCTCTCGCATGTTCTTGCCGAGATATTCTTTCGGAGGCACGAGGAGGTTGGCTGGATTACTGTAATGGAGATCCAGGTACACACCATCACGAGTTTGCAGAAACATTAAGTCGGGAATTGCCTCGTAGATAGCCCGATCCTTCTGCTCCGTCTTTCTGACGGCCTCTTCAGCCAGTTTCCGTTCGGTGATGTCCAACGAAACGCCGCGCAGGCCTCTCGTGTCTCCACTCTGATTCAGAATGGGGCTTAGGTGGGACTCGACCCAAACGATGCGGCCGTCTTTCGAGCGCCAGCGGTATTCACATACCGTGTCCGCACCGGTCTCAAGTGACGTCCTGGTTGCGCGCCAGGCGGCCTCTCGATCTTCTTCTAACATTATCCTCATGCCGAACCCCGGCGGTTGGGCCAACCACTCCTCTGGTGTATAACCGAGCATGGTCCGCACGTAATCACTAATGAAGGTGGTCTTGCGCTCTTTTGTTTCAGGATCGACAACTGTTTCCCAAACGACGCCCGGCACGTTGGATACGATTTCCTGAAGCCGACGGTGGGCTTGCTCGGCCACTTGATTGAGACGCTCGGTTTCCTGTTCGGCTTGCCGGCGCTTGGACTGAGTAACCAAAAGCCGCGCGATGAGCGCCGCCTCGGCCAGAAGCGCGGCCAGGACGAGGACGATGTACCACTTGTATTGATCCCAGAAGGTGAACTGTCTGAATGAAACGATGCTCCCTGCGGGGAGACGGGATTCATCGATTCCCCAACGCTTCAACTCACGCGCATCAAACATCGCCAGCGAAGGAGCGGCGGCAACGGGGATATCCCGAACCGGCGTACCATTCAGGATGCTGGTACAAATTTCGGCGACCCTCTTGCCATTGTTCTGAGCACCCGTCAGGTAACCGCCCACAATTCCTTGTCCGAGATTCGTCGTGCCAAGGCCGTAGATTGGCATCGCAGACGATGGTGCAATACGCCCTACGACTTCATAACTCTCGAGGAGTCTTCCCTGCTCGTTTACGGCTTGCTGCCACAGGTAAAGCGCGATGGAGTTTGCTGGAGCGCTGGCAGTTTTCGAAACCAATTCGTTGAGAGGAAGGTCAGTCAGGTAGGTTATCTGAACCCGATTTTCGAAACCGGCAAGCTCTTTCCGGGCCACGTTCTCGAATCGCTTGTCGCGTTCGCGCGAACCGCTAATCACGAATACCTGTTTTGTATTCGGGTGTAATTGCAGCGCCAATTCCAAAGTCTGGCGGTGAGTACTTTGGTGAACGAGTCCAGTCATACCGGGCGCAGCCGACATCTGATTCACGCCTGGCGGATCGTTTGCTACAAAAACAATGGGGGCGTTTGGGAAGAGTTCAGCGCTGTTTGCGATGAGAAAGTTCAGCGGAGCATCGGCCGTAGCGACGACTATGTCGATGGTTCGGCCGCGATACTTCTGCGACAGATAATCGCGAAAGAAGACTTGATCCTGACCGGGGAAACGCGTGGTCTCGAAATATTCCGGGTAGTACTCGAGTCCTCCCGGGAAATACGTTAGGAGCGTGGCTTTGAAACTCTCGTCAAACTTGATGTTGCCGGGGAAATCCTTGTTGTCCCAATAGAGCACAAGTATCCGAGGCGCGCGGTTGTTCGCCTGGCCCGGCGCCGCCGTGGGCCACGACAGCATGACCAGGCACGCAGCCCACGAAAGAAGCGCCAGTGCGAGCAACCGTAACTGTCGGTGAGCAATCATCCAATTGAGCTGTGTTGAACGGCGCAAAGGCGCGAGAACCGCGGCGCGGTAATCTAGACAATCACCTTTATCGCGAATTGGATTTGTCTGGATGACCCGGTCTCGCCCCCCGGAAAGCGCGTGTTAGTAATTCGGCCGAAAGCCGGGGTTCCCAAGACGTTGCCTGGTTGGCCAAAGTTCGCATGATTAAAAACGTCGAAGAACTCGGCGCGAAGCTGCATGCGAACGCTGTCACGCAGACGAGTGTTCTTGATTATGGAAAAGTCTGTGTTGTGGAAACCGGGTCCAATTACGACGTTGCGACCCAGGTTGCCGGAACGGGGAACAGCTGCAAAAGCCGACGTGTCGAACCAGCGATCAACGCTGCCGAGTATCGTGACTGGCCCGTTTACGTCAGGCCGCAAGGTGCCGGCTACTCCGTTAGTAATGCTGTCGGTGGTGACGATGTTGACCGGGTTCCCACTCTGTGACTGAACGACGACGGCGATTTGCCAGCCTTCCAGAAGTCGATTACCTCGCAACGGCAATTCGTACAGCGCGCTAATTACAAAGCGATGGCGCGCGTCGAAATCTGACAGGCCGCGATCGTTGCGGAGGTTGTAACCATCCTGTCCGACAATGCCCCCGGTGCTATAGGAGTTGTAATCCACCGACCTTGACCATGTGTAAGATGCGTTGAACTGAAGGCCGCGCCTCAGGCGCTGCGTAGCAGTCAACCACAGGGCGTTATAACTGCAGTTGCCCGCGCTCTCCACTTGCGTGACGTTGCCGAGCGCCACACCAGGCAGGATAGGACTCCCCGGCGATAAGGTCGGAAAAGGCCGCACTCCGTTCACCGGCTGGTTGATGTTGCGCCGAACAATCAAGTGGGTCCCTTTCGAACCGAAGTAACCGATCATGAAAGCGAGGTCGCGGGTGAACTCGCGCTGCACATTCAAGTTCCAGGACTGAAGATAGGCGTTCCCAAAATCGTGATTGATGGATTGTGGCGACACTCCGGCTGCTCCGGCCACGTTGATGGCGTTGTCCAGTCGAATGGTCCCACTGAAGGTAAGAGGAATCGCCAACGGCGGGTTGGTGCTGGTGGGAGAAACGACGCTGGTCATTGGCTGATCGGTCGACAGCGCATAGGCCGCCCGCACTGACGTCTTGCCATCTCTGAACGGGTCCCACGCGATGCCCACTCGTGGTTGAAAGTTCGTGCTGTTCTGTTGATAGACTTCGTCGATGTGCGTGCCGACCCGAATTAACGATGCGGTCTCAGGACTGAAAACAATGAAGCGGTTGTAACGTTCGGTGGGGCTTATATTCCATTCGTAACGCAAACCGAGTTCGAGGGTCACGTTCCGCCGCCATTTAAAGTTGTCCTGCACAAAGGATCCGATCGCATTCTCAGTGATGCTGCTTGACTGACTCCCCAGCGTAATGTTGAAGGAATTCGCGTTGCCGGCGATGAACGAAGCTACGGTCGGAAAATTGAAGCTGCCGGTGCCTTGCCGGAAATTGTTGTTTAGGAATTGCCGAAACTCGCCGCCGAACTTCAAGAAGTGGCGCCCGCGCTGGTAGGTCACTGAATCGCTAAGCACAATCGTAGTATCTCCGCGTCCTGAAGGGTTCGCGGAAGGGCCGCCAAAATTCAGACCTCCGGCCACGCTAATCTGCGGCAAACCGATGGCTTCAAGGATGCCCTCGTTGATACCAAAGTCTGTTGGGTTCAGTTGCGCGTTCGGCGTGGTGGCGGAACTGAAACGATTGAAACCAACCCGAAGCTCATTAACCAGCGCCGGTCCAAAAATGTGAGTATGGTTGAGCGTAAGTACTTGCCGCAGGCCGTCCGAGGTGTTGCCGAAACCCGGGACCGTGTTGCCGTTCCGGCTGGGTTCGGTGAGCAGCGTCCGGTAAATATTGTAATAGCCATGAAGCGAATCTCTTTCACTGAGGTGGTAACTGATATCAAGCGACACCTGATCGGCCTTCACGCTCGCATTTGCCGACCCTGCAAAACGTGGTGTGCCGGTTGAATCGACAAAATTTGCGCGCGGGATAAGGGGAAGCAGTCTGGCAACTACCGGATCACTTACGGCGGCACGTTCGGAATCACTCAAGACCAGACTGTTCAGATCGAGTTGCTGTTCCTGGCGCAAACCTTCATATGAAAAGAAAAAGAAGAGTTTGTTTCTGAGGATTGGGCCGCCCAATTGACCGCCGAATTGATTTCGTTTGAAAGGCGGTGGCTTGCTTGATGTGAAGTTAAAGAAATTCCGCGCATCGAAGGCGTCGTTGCGCAGGAATTCAAACACCTCGCCGTGAAATTCCGACGCGCCGGATCTGGTTGCGATATTGACGACGGCGCCCGAGCTTTGCCCGTACTCAGCACTGAAAGTCGAATTATCGATTCTGAACTCCTGGACCGTTCCGATCGATGGCTGAAAGGTTATTGAACTGAACGTCAGGTTATTGAGCGTCATGCCGTTGATGACGTAATTGATCGTCTCTTCCCGATTGCCGGCCGTGGTGATAGCAAACGAGCCCAAACCGCGAATAGGCGCGGATGAGAAGGCGCCTTGCGGCGATGTCACTGAACCGGCCAGCAGCAAACCCAAATCGAGAAAGTAACGTCCGTTGAGCGGCAGTTCGGCGACCATGCGCTTGTCGACCATTTGCCCAACCGACGTGGTTGATTTTTCAACTAGTTCGCTGTCTGCGACAACTGAGACGACCTGAGAGACATCGCCGACTTGAAGCTGGAAGTTGTGTGTAATGCGGCGCCCAACCTCAAGCGTCATCCAGTCGACGATTTGGGTTTGGAAGCCTCTCGCCTTTACCTGGATACGATAACTTCCAACTGACAGTGCCGGAATCTGATATCTGCCTCCTTCGTCTGACAGTACGGTGCGGCTCACGTGTGTTTCGCGGCTCGTAACACTAATTTCAGCTGACGCCACAACGGCCTCGTTTTGATCGGTGACTTGACCTTCGAGGGACGCAGTTGATTGCGCTCGCACCTCAACGGTAATTAAGAGCGCCACACAAAATGCTGAAACGCGACAACCCTTTTTGAAGGAACTTAAGAAACGGGGCTTTATGGGAACCGAGGAAGGGGCACAGGTGATTAGTACGCGATCGCAAACAGAACCCGTGTTCGTCTCATCGGGGAAACGCATATCGCACTCCCTACGTTTCGAGACTCTCCCCGACACGCGCACGGTGGATCCTGGCGATGAGACCTGCGTGGGGAGAAGCGCTTTGATCTAACATCAAAGCATCACAACCGACTTCCGCAGTATATCACTTTGTCGGTATGGTAAATATGGGCATCAAGGCTTCCTAATATAGCCTTACACAGCGTCGAGAACACCAGGATTTGCCCTAACGACGCCGTCCTCCGCCGCCCCGGAAGCCGCCGCCGCCTCGGGAAAACCCGCCGCCTCTGTAACCTCCAACATTCGGAGGGCGGGAGAAGCTCCGATTTTGATACGTTTTGAAATCGCGGGAACGTTGGGAGCCTTCGCGCCGGCTATTACGGTCACGGTTGAGGTTCTTAAGGGTCGACGGATCCATTTGTGTGGGCCTGTTTCCGCGGTCCCCAACGCGATCGCCGGTGACGCCATTTCCTGATAGCCTTTCTCGTTGGCGCGCCTGGTCGTTGAGCATGCGGTCGCGCGCGGCATTGAGTTGTTCGGGCCTTTGCGCCTGGTTCCATTGACCATTCTCCCACTTGCTCCAATTACCGCTCTGGTCGCGACGATAAGCGTTGCCATCGCGGCCCGCATAGATGTTGTCGCCTTGCTTGCCAACAAAACCTTCGCCGCGACGATTGATCATGCCGCCTTGTTCACCACGGGTGATGCGCGTCGTTTCTCCCTGTCGATTGGTAAATCGTTTGGTGCTGGCCCAGTCATCGCCGCGCTTCACTTGTGTCGATCCCCAGCTGCCGTAAACACCCGAACCCTGGCGCGTTTGCAGGTAGTTGCCCGTGCGCGGGTTGTAGGCCTGCGCCGCTCCTCGGGCGCCGTATGGTCCATATGCAAACGCTCCGCGCGCATAGGTACCTGTGCTCGGGTTATACCTCGCCCCAAAGCCGGCGCCACCGTATGGTCCATAGATTCTGCCGGCGGTACCGTAAAAGCCTGTGTACGGGTTGTACCAGGATCCGTACCCGTAAGTGCGCCAGTACGGGTAATAAATTGGGTAGTAACCTCCGTACCCATAATAGGGCGGGTAGTACCACCCCGTACCCCACATCGCACAACCCCAACCAATCATCATTCCGGTGTAGCCCGCAACGGCCGCGTAAGTTACCCACTCATCGTTGGCGTCATCATCCTGTTCGACCGTCACGTAGGTCACGTTGTGGGCGGGAGAGCTCGCAGGGATCTGATAAATCTCTTCCGGTATAAGTGTGGCCAGCGTCCACGGCCCCGCGGGAGCGGCGGAAGTGAACCACACGCCCTGATAGCACAAGTAGTAACTCTCACCGGATTTGATAATGTCCTTGTCGGTGTTCACCGCCCGATGCAGTTGCGTGCCTGCGATCGGCTGGAAGCTGGGTTCACCCTGATAAGTGACGTTGGGCGCCTGAACCTCGTTTCGGTTAACGCGCGCAATTTGCGGCACTTGAGCCAGTAGCACTGCTTCAGCAGCTTGTTCGGTTCCCGGCACTGAGGCGAGCACGCGCGAACGCGGATGCTCGAGTGAAATTTTCTTGAAATCTTCCGGCAGACGTGGCGTCGCAAACTGCCAATTACCGTTAAAGTTTGGCGCCTCGAACCACCTGCCCGCGACGAGATAATACACGGGACCATCCGTGCCGAGACGGAAGAGATCACTCTCAGTGTTGCTGACCCAGAGCAGCTTTGTTCCCGCCACCGGAACGTACTTCGGAGCTCCATCGATGAGAATCAATTCGGACGGCGTGGTGGTGACGTTTACCTTCGGTACTTGAGTGACTGGCTTGCCCGGCAGATTCAGCACCACCTCTTTCCAGTTATCATCGTCAGCGGGAAGTTTCTTGAAGCTATCGGGCAACTTTCCTGCGGGAGTCCATGGACCACCGAGAGCCGTCGCCTTCACCCAGGTAGCATCGTCGCGCAAGTAAAAAGTATTCGTCGGCGGATATTGAAAGAAGTCCCAGTTGGTATTTACCGCAAACTTCAAATCGTTGTCCTTGATCGGACTCCAGATCGGATCGCCATCAAAGCCGATCAGGATCGCCGGCGTGCGGCTCAGAAATATCTGAGGAGGATCGCTTTTCAGTCCCTCGACGTTTTTCGGAGTAATCAAGCTCTTGTCGACCTGGACAAGCACACGGTCAAGCGCAATCACCCGGCCTTCGACTGGTAACTCTTTTTCGATCTGGTTAACAATTTCCTGAGTTTGCTCTTTTGACAGAGTTTGAAAATTCGTTTGCGTAATCTTAATGGGCGAAAACTTCACTAGCCGGTCCTGCAGCGCCACTGATGTGTCGGCTTCGAACTTAACGGTGCCCATCACCGGCTTCTGTTCACCCTTGGCGGCGTAGGACACTGCGGCCATCGCGATCAGATGCTTTTGTCCCTCCCAGGTCATGGCTTGTGGTTGAAATATGACGATCTGCGCTTCGCTCGGAAGGCTGTAGCCGCGAGGCCAACCGCCATCAATTTCCTGAACTGAGGCAGCGCGCTTGCCGGGTTTTGAGACTTGCGCGGACGTCCTGAAGCCACCGACCCAAACCAACGAAACAGCAAAGAGGAGAGCCAGAATAGTTGAAGAGATTTTTCGTCGCATGTAGTTCACTTACTCGTTAAAGACAAGTTGATCGGGCCGAGCGCGTGGGCGCGCGGAGCTAGTTCGAGTGGATTCTAGGGTTCGACGTTTGGCGGGATAACTGTCAGTTTTGACAGGGAAGATTGTACGATTGACTCAAAACGCGAGGACCGTCTGAAACATCGGCATCCAGCCGGCCATTCCCGCGGTGTACGGCGTAAAGGCTCCGCTATAAGGGGCTTTGTTAACCCGCATCACCTCGCCGGTCATCCACACACGCTCAGTCGGCAGGAAGTACCACTTGAACCCACCGCCATACTCATAAGGGTTGGCGAATTCTCCGAAGGCCTTTGAGCCGCGGACGTACAACAGCAGCTTCTTGGGAACGACAAACTTGCCTGTCGACAACTCGAAGCCGTGATCGAATGTGGTAGCGAGGGGTAGCGGCCCGTCGGCTTCGAAGTCGTTTAGCCAACGCATGAAGTATTGCCCGTTGACCGAGAAACCACTCTTCTTGAGGCCGCCGTCGATCGCCCACATCTTGTAAGTGGCTTTCTGGACGGTCACACCCGGCGCAAACGCCCCGGTTGCGAAAGCAAGCACGCCGTCTGAGTTGTAGATTGAAGTATTGTCGGGACTTGACTGGTCGGTATCTGAAAAGCGGTCTTCCCGGGATCTCGTAAAACTGGTTCCGATCCGAATGCGGGCCTTTGACGAAGCGAAATAATCGTCATACATCTGGCGCGATTTGCCGGGCTCCGAATAGGCTCCCAGCGGTTCCCACCAGACACTGCCGGAGAACAGCAAACTTGTATCGATCTTGTTTGCCGTGATGTTCAGAGTATTGAGACCATTGCCGACGAATACCAAATAGTTCAAACCCTGGACCGGTTCTCCATTCGCCCAGACTCCTTGCGTAAAGCCGGGGCGAAAGAAGTTGTCCGCCATGCTCCTATCAATTGGTTGAAAAAATGGGAACGTGCCGACAAGTGATCGGCTGCCTGGAACGCCCGTGTAACCTCCCGTGAGCGTGAGCGCTTTATTGAATCGCCAACCAATGTTTCCGGCTACCACGATCGACGCGGCGCCGGCGGAAGTCCATACGGTCATGCTGTATTGCAGCTTCTTCGAGAACATGTAGCCGCCCAGGATGAACATCGCGCGGTTCACAGTTATGTCGTTGCGACTGTGCACTTCGCGAACAACGCCAAGATGGTCGGTAAAAGTCTCTTTGCTGTTTTGGGTGTTGAGATATCGGACTTGCGTGTTGACGTTGAACTTCAGCAGGAAAGGAATCTTGGCATCTTCCGGGGCCTCCCATATGACAATTCCATCCCGGTAACGATCGTCATTTGCTTGCGCTGGAGCAGCGGTCGGCGCCGCGGAAGTATCTGGAGGATTCATCACGGGCGCCGTGGCGGCCGCTGCCGCCGGCGAACCCAGCGGGTGGCTGGCCGGCGAATTATCCGTCGTTGCTGCGCCGTCAAGCCGGCGCTGCAAACGGTCCACCAGGTCCAGCATGATCTTCTGCTGGTCCTCCATTCGGCGTAGTTGTTCCCGGACAGCCGCGTTTTCAGCCTTTAGACTCTCGACTTCTTCCTTAAGATCGGCCGGCTGGGAATTTGCAGAGGTGTTCTTGTTCTCGGGTGGGCTTGGTTTCGGAACCGCGACGGGAATTTGAACTCGGTCGACTTCCTTCTGCTGAGCAGAGCGGGTCGCCGGTGACTGCCCGAAGACGTCACCGGCGAACACCGTCACTATGCTCAAACTTACCAAGAGGAAGAGACTGACGAAGGCACGGCGTCTTAACATGTTCATCCCTGTGTTTAAGACGAAGGCAAGAAAGCCCACCGTATGCCTTCGGAACTTCGATAGATCAACAGAGCACCACGGATTGAGCGAGACCAGCCTCGCTGGTCTCTTTGTACTTGCTGTTCATGTCCCTGGCCGTCTCAGCCAGCGCCATTACAGTTGCGTCGAAGTTGACGCGGTGCCGGGATGCGATCTCGTTGCTGGCGATCGCGTACGCGGTCCAGGCCTTTACGGCGCCGAACGCGCATCGCTCGATGCACGGGACCTGCACATATCCGGCGACTGGGTCGCACGTCATCCCCAGGTGGTGCTCGAGGGCCGATTCCGCAGCATTCTCAACGACCAGAGATGGTGCATCATAGGCAGTAGCGATCAATGCCGCAGCCATCCCGGATGCCACCCCGATCTCCGCTTGGCAACCACCTTCAGCCGCCGACAGAGTCGCGTGGTGTTTGCAGAGATAGCCGACCGCCGCCGCGGCGAGCATACCGTCCCGGATCTTTTCAACGGGGAGCTTCCGCACCTCGAGGAGTCCATAGACCAAAGACGGCATGACGCCGGCGGAACCGCCCGTCGGGGCCGTAATAACCAGATGGCCGCGACCGTTTTCTTCGGATGCTGCAATCGCGAAGGCTGACAAGGCGGCGATACCGCGGTCTGATTGAAGCGTGTCGTCCATCGCGCGCTTGTAAACGGTCGCAGCTTTGCTGTGCAGCTTGATCGGCCCGGGCAACACATCATCCTCCGGCATCGACAATCCCGACTTTACCGTCGCGACCATTGCATTGATGATCTTGTCGATGAAGGCATAAACCTCGGCTTCCGTCCTGCCCGCAATCGACATCTCGTTCGCAAGCATTATCTTTGCGATCGAGGTCTTGTTGTTGTCGGCGTGAGCGCGCAGCTCTTTCATCAGCCTGAACGGATATTTCGGCGGGTTTTTCTTTGGCGCTACATACCCTTTCCATTCGATGAATCCGCCCCCAACTGAGTAGTACTCCTGTTCGAGCAGCACTTCATCGCCGGCCATTAGCTTCGCGGTCATCGTATTCGGGTGATGAAAGTCGCCTTTGGTCGCGTCGTAGATGATGTCCTTCAGGCTAACGTTGATCGACTTGTCGCCGAGCTTGACCGGAAAGGTCTGATCGGGCTTGTCTCGCAGGCTGTCGAGGAACAACGGATCTACCGTGGCCGGCTCTTTTCCCACCAGGCCTGCTAACGCCGCTCGTTCTGTGCCGTGGCCTTTGCCCGTCGCGCTCAGACTTCCGAAGAGATGAACTTTCAAAGCAGTTGCATTGGCGAGTTTGTCTGCCGGAAGCTTCTCAGCTCGCTGGTAGAAATCGTAAGTAATGCGCATCGGACCGATCGTGTGCGAGCTTGAGGGTCCTGGCCCTACCTTGTAAAACTCATCCACGGTAGTTAAGACCGGTCCCTTCCCTTTCTGAACGACGTGAAGTTTCGGGTCCAACGGCGGCGTTGGCGACGCCGGCTTCTGGATTACCGGTAAGGTGGCAACCGCCTTCGCCACTCGCTCGTGCGCCGAAACGATTGTGCCGGTCATCACGGCGGCCGCCCCGCCCACGGCACTGCGTATCAGGAAACTCCGGCGATCGACTCCGGCTGGAACGGGTCGCGAGATCAATCCGCTGGTATCGGCCAGGGGATCGTCTTTCGATCCTGGTTCATCATGAAATTTTCCGTTCTCTTTTTCTTTCTCGGACATCGCTCACCTCACCCTTTCAGCAAGAAGTAAATCGGTTGTAATTGCGTAAATGGACTCGTAGCCTGATTGCAATTATTTAGCGCGACCCGGGCGGGTACCACTGTCAAAACTACTAGTTGGGTGGAGGGCATTGAGTATTTGTTAGCTCAAAAATATATTTGCAGGCGGGTCTGAAAGAAATGCGTGTTCCCTTTTAAATTGAATCGATCAAGCTGGCCGTACCCGTAGTTCCATTCCAGGCGCACGTTGTCTGCGAGGTACCAGTTTACCTGGGAACTGATCCTGCCGAAGGCGCCACCCTTGACCGCTTTGGTGTTGTAATCGGCGTACGAATAATGGACCACGAGTTCCCACACGCCCGGCCCTCCGTCAAAGACGGTGCGCTTCGGTTTGAGTTCTCGAAAGGTCCCTCCGATCGGGTTGTACGCGCGCGTGCCGTCGTTGAAGAGATAGCTCACCGCGAATTCGCCGCCGTTGAAAACCGGATCGCCATGGGTTTCCGAGGAAACAAATGCCCACCAATATTCGCTCGCCAGGAACCAGCGCTTCCCGCGAAAGTATGCTTCGTAGCCGGCCATCCGCGTCGAATCTGACGAGAATGAACCCGTGTCGATAAAGTACGGCGCAGGGTTCGCCTCCGGCCGCGCTCTAAACCGAATTTTGTTGTCCGTCGGTTTTCCCCACCGCAGATTCAACCCGAGGTGCAGCAACTTGTTTTCCTTGTCCGACATGATCGGGAGGTAAGCCACCCGGCCGACAACCTGGCTGGAAAATCTGGAGAACGACTGGTTCTTGGAAACGAAGTCGTTGAAGTATCCAACGTTCCAAATGACTTTGTGTTTAGGCGAGTAGCCCATCCATTTGACTCCGTCTGCGAGAATCGGAATGGTGGCATCATTCATCGGTGAGCGTTCCATCATCCAGCCGTAGTAACCCGTCAGCACTTTGCTGAGCGAGAAACCCTCCTTGGT
>DATENS010000134.1:0-3803 GCA_035274925.1 Pyrinomonadaceae bacterium
CCCCACTCGGTGGTGCGGAACCGGCGGTAAGTCCCGGTTGAGTTCCCGGTGACGGGATCGACGCGAGCCTGAATGGTCAGCACCTCGTCGTCGGCAAAATCAAAAATGTCATTGAAGGTGACAAGCGGCTTAAGGAAAGTCGGGAAATCACTGTTCTCCTTGAAATGCCTGACCTCACCGCCGATCTTTATGCCGTGGTTTCCGTGCGTCATCGTCAGCGCGTCGTAAAGCTGATAGGTGTGCAGCCGGAAATCCAGTGGAAACACAAATCCCGATGTCTGACTGAATTGAGAAACCGAGCGCCCGGCAACGCTCATTTGCACGTGGGGCACTTCCGGAAATTCCGAAGGGTTGATTTGCGGATCGTAGTTGTAGCCCAGCCGCAGCTCGTTAGTCATCTCAGGCGAGAAAATATGCGTATGAGTGAGTGACAGATTCTGGTCCTTCTCCAAAAAATCTACGGTGAAGAGGCGGGCGCTGTTGTCGCCGGGCCGCTGCTCGAGGCGGTCGTTGATGCTGTAACGGCCCGAGATCGAATCCTTGCCCCCGTTAAAGTTGTGGTCGATACGCACGGAGTACTGGTTGTCGTGAATAAAGCCCGGCACGGGGATGAACACTTCGCCGAGATCCGGTATGCCGTCCGGGGTCGCATTGAAGACCTGAACTCCTGGAGCGGGGCTTCCGATATCGCGCACGTTAATATTGGGGGCAATCAACGGCGGATAATCTCTCAACAAACGCGCCGCAATTGAGTTCGGTCTGGTCGCCAATACGAAGTTTCGGAACTGCGGCGTTTCGACCGTGAACTGAGTCAGCGCCGGGCGAATCTGTCGCAGTCCCTGATAGGAAAAGAAAAAGAAAGTGTGGTTCTTTACAATCGGCCCGCCCACGGTAAACCCAAAGTGGTTTCGCTTGAACTCGCCTTTGCCACTCTTACCCTGAATGACAGTGCGTCGTTCGAACGTGGTAGCGGCGTCGAGATTGTCGTTGCGGTGAAACCAGAAAAGCGAACCATGAAAATCGTTGGTGCCGCCGCGAGTAATCAGGCTGATCAGGGCGCCTCCGGAACGGCCAAACTCTGCTGACAGACTGTTGGTCACCACCCGGAACTGCTCGACCGCGTCCGGGCTCAGATTGAGCGTGGTGCGTCCTCCCTGACGGTCGTTGTTATTGGTAACCCCATCGAGAAGAATCTGATTATCGCGAAAGCGCGTTCCGCTGGCGCCCACCTGCGCGTCGGTCGTGTCGGATTCCTGCAAACCGGTTCCGGCCACGCGTACGATTCCGGGCTGCAGCTCAGCGAGTTGATAAACGTTACGGCCGTTTAAGGGAAGCTCGGAAATCTTGCGCTCGGTGACGACGGCTGAAACCTCGCCTCGTTCCAGATTGAGAGCAGGAGGCTCAGTCGTGATAGTCACTGTTTCGGTGATTTGACCGACCTCGAGCACAAAATCGAGACGCCTTGCTTCGCCCACATCGAGCGAGACCCCGATCTCTTTGGTTATCTTGAACCCTGCCTTCTCAACCGAAACGTCATATTTAGTTCCAACGGTCAGGCTGACGATTCGATAAACCCCGTCCTCGTTCGTCTCTCCAGTGAAGCTTCTTCCGGTGGTCGGATCCAACGCGGTGACTGTAGCACCGGCGACTGAGGCGCCATTCCCGTCAGTAACGCTACCCGAAAACTCGCCCAGCACACGCTGCGCCGAAGCGGGCATAGCGCCGGCCAGAAAGATCACAAAGCCGATTAATAAACTAGCTTTCCTCATAATTCCTCCAGATATGGTTTGACGTGAGCTGGCGGTTCAAAAAAGTAGCCTGACCCTGAAAACCTTATTCAGCTTCCGCTTCGCGCGCAAAACTACAACTTTTCGATCTTCAGAGCAAGAGGAAGTTTTGCAGATGATGACGTAACGAAGCTAGGGCAGTGGCGAGCCGGCAGCGCGAGGAGGATCGAAGACCGCACGCCGCACACGCTCGAGATATTCGCCGCCGGGATTCAGCGGACCGGGTCTGGTGGTGAAGTCATAAGAAAACAAGATGATTCCATCGGCGCCCAACTTGCGGGCGACAACGATTTTCTCGATGGACGACTCTGGCGGAATGCGATAGGCGCCAATTCCCGCCCAGACTCGACGATTTGCGCCATGCGCGGATTGGCTGGCCACTTCGATCTGTTTGGCGAAGACGGCGGTGTCGGTCGAGTAAGCCATGGGACAAGCGACATCCAGAATTCCCATCTGCAACCAACGACGCCAATCCTGAAACCGGCGCGTGTAGGCATTCTCGTGGTTGGCAAAGACTGCCGCCGACACAACCACGTTGGGCCGCCGTTTCTTGACCGCCTGGTAGATGCGCTCAACCAGTGTCGTAATTTGGGTGCGCTGGAAATCGGCAAATCGATCTGGAAATGTTTCCGGCGCGGCCAGGGGATTTGATCTTAAAGATTGTTTCAGATCGCGACGCTGCGCCTTGGATAACGAAGGCTCCAGCCATTTCAAAAATTTTTCCAAAGAGATGCGGCTGTAATCGAAATCCGGGCTGGCCAGTCTCACGTAATCGAAATGCAGGCCATCTATGGGATAGCGCTCGAGGATATCCATCCAGATTTGATAGATGTGATCGCGCACTTTCGGATTAGCTGGTCCGGTGTAGATCCCTTCGAGTTCAGCGCGATTAGCTTTCGACCACTCGACGATGCGATCGCGATACCCTGGATCGCGGGGGGACATCCCGTAGAGCTCGGCGGCTACGGGACGCGGCACAGCCAACCATTCGGGGTGCTTATGATAGACATGCGACGGCTCAGTAGGGAGCGCATCAAGATTGGCGAGGAGGCTTGTGTTAATCCACGCATGAACCTGCAATCCACGTTGTTTAGCTTCCTTCAAAGTAAAAGCCAGAGGATCGAAATCCGCGGGTTGATCTTTTAACTCAGCCGCGCGCGGTTCGCGGCGTGAAAAGTAATACGCGTCGCCCCGTCCCCGCACCTGCACGATTAAGGTGTTGAAGCCGTTGTCGCTGGCCGACTGAACCATCGCGCGAATTTTCTCAGGCGAAGTAAGCGTGGTACGAACAACCCAGAGTGCGCGCACCTCGTTTGTTGCGCCAGCGTTGAATCCCGGCGCTTTAGTAGAGCTCTGCTGCACGCGCACGGGCGCCAGCGCCGGAACCATCGCGACAGCGAGGACCAAAATGAGCTTACGCATCAGATTAATTTTGGGGCTTTCGAAAAAAGAGGCGGAGGTTGTTAATCTCCGCCTCTGACACAACTGTTGAATCTTCAGTAAGTGTAACGAAGCGATATTTGAATGTTACGCGGCAGATAAGACGCGGCCGCGCCGGTAATCGCTCCAAAGTTTGCCAGGGTGATGTTGGACACCGGGAATCCGTATTGCACGTGATTAAAAGCATTGAAGAGATCGGCCCTGAGCGTAAACTTGTGGTCTTCCCAGGGCAAGTTGAAGTTCTTCTGGATCCCGAAATCAACGTTCTTGGTTCCGTCAATGTAGAAGGTGTTGCGGCCCAGGATGGGAACGTTGAAGTCCGACGTGGTGAGCGTGCGAAACGCGGCGCGCGGCAAGTTCTGAAGCGACGTGCGCGGATGGGATACATGGTTACCGAGGATTGAAGAATCGAGCAAAACCGGGCGCGGTTCCGCGAAACTATCCAAATTGAGATCAACGCCGGTGGTCGTCACCGTGAACGGGGTGCCGTGCGCGAGTTTTACCACGGTCGAGAATTGCCAGCCGCCGAGCGTATGTCCGAGGATTCCTTTGTCATTCCTGAAAAACGGCAACCGG
>DATENS010000135.1:0-13115 GCA_035274925.1 Pyrinomonadaceae bacterium
TTCCGCGTTTCCGCTTTCTTTTTGACATGTGCCGAAACATTAAGACCCTCTACAATTTTGCTCCTCCCGCCACCGAAGATGAAGTGCGGGCCAGTTCGCTTCAGTTTGTGCGCAAACTCAGCGGGTTCACCCGACCATCCAAGGCAAATGAAGATGCGTTCAATCTGGCGGTGGACGAAGTCAGCACCGCCGCCCAGCGATTACTCGAGTCGCTGGTCACGAACTCGCCGCCGCGTGACCGCGATACCGAAGCCGCCAAAACGCGCGCCAGAAGTGCAAAACGATTTCGCGCAGCCCACGTTCATGCCTAAGCTGGTAGAACCTAAATTAGGCCGAATAATTCGGCCGAATGCTCGTTAGACCCTATGCCGTCTTCGTCCGCAACGCAGATCATGGATCAGCTCATTGGCGAGCTTGGCAGCGGTGCTGGCCCGCATGAATGTGTGGTGCAGGAGTACTTCGGTAGTATTGTGCATCCGGCGCCAGACGATGGCATTCACGACAGAGCCAATGCTGCAGTTCACGAGCTGCGGAACTCATGGGGGCCGACCGCTGATCCGCATTGGGTTAATGACGTGCTGCCAGGTCGCGGCCAGCAGCCCAACGAATCCGAGTATGATGGCTATTTCGCATTATTTCGTCGTGCCGGTTTTTGGGGTTACGTGCGGGTGCGCGTACCTGAGACGGACACACCAGAGAACGCTTACTTACGACTCGTTTTTGGAGTCCTTAGAGACACGACCACGCGGCCTAACTAGGCGATGCAGCGAACCGCGCCCCCGTTCCGATGCGTAACTTTGCTATAGTTAGTAAGGCTATTTTGCAGCCACACGCGTCCTCGGGCGCCGTCGCTGATCTGTGTCTCGTTAGATCGTGAGCGTGCTCGATGCTGTTTTTGTGATCGCCGGGATCACAGCCGTCGTGACCGCGCCCTTCCTATTCACGCGGTGGCTCACGCCGAAGTTTGTGTTTGGTATCGCTACGATCGTCGCTCTGTTGGTTGGGGCGAGTAGCACATCCATCGCGCAGTTTCAGGTTCAGCGGCTGCTTCAGTCCGCGCCGAGCGACTCCAAGGTGTTGGTCAACGGAGTGCCAGCGCAGAACGCGCCAGAGATGTTAAAGACGCTCAAAGAGCTTCGAGACCTTCCTGCACACCACTCATCGCCGGGACACCAGATCAGTGTCGACATCTACGGGAGCTCACACATTCGGTTGCTGCTCGCGCGCGATTCCAGTAATCCACGAGAGTACTGGGTCCTTTACCCGAAACACTTTATCACGCGCAGCAATGAGATCGGACGTATCATCACTCCGCTGTTTGATGCATACTGACGATCTAACCAGGCGCTCCAGCGAACCCAGCACTTTGTGAACGCCCAGGGCGATGGAAAATCTCTTTTCAAAGTGCTGGGTGGCTGATCTTATTCTCGTTAGATTTATGCTGCTCGTTCTTGATCGTGATGCTGAGTTGCACCTGTTCCGGTCCGCAGATCACGCTCAGCGTCAGTTAGAGACTATCGACATAGAGAACGCGGAGTATGAGTTCTGCGACATTGCGGGTCAGCGCTTCGTTCCCCAAATCACATCGCCGGTCGGCACCTTTCGTTCAGGCACATTTCAGCTGCGCCCCGATGGTATTGCAGATCAGAGCATCCCATTATCATTCGTGGCGCGTGCAAAGACGCTTGGGACTCCTTGTGGGGAGATCACGTCTCTGGATATATTGCGCGAGCGAGTTGCACGCCGTGAGATCTAACCAGGCGATGCAGCTAACGCTTCACCGCGGACAGGCTGCGTTTTCCATGACTAACGCACACTCATTTCAAAGCGATCTTGCTGCCACTTGGATTTCATCCAAAACCCCGGCTTCCCTGGTGCGATTCGCGTCTTCGCGCTCACGCACTCCCGCCGTATTGTGTTTCGACGGTGGTGGCTGATCTTGTTGCGCGCCCTGCGCTAGTGCATCCATAGTGAATCCCGCTTGTAGTTTGCTGCACTGCAGCATGATTCTCGTTAGGCCTACAATTTTAGCACCTAAAGCATTTGAATGAACGATCAGTTCCAGCATGTGATGGTCCTTACCTCCATCATTATTGGTCTTGGCATCACGTATATCCTCATTGGGGTAGGCTCGGCCATCGAGCGCATTACCGGACATGGAGCGCGCCTGCGCCTGAGCTGGCCGCACGCTACTTGGCTACTAATCCTGTTTGTCTGGATGGTATCCTTCTGGTGGTGGGAATTCCGGCTTTTGGCCCTCCTGAAGAGCTGGACTTTGTTTCATTATTTTTTCATCATCACTTACGCCGTTATTCTCTTTCTCCTGGTCGTGCTTCTGCTTCCGCGCGAATGGGCAACGATCGACAATCTGGATGACTACTTCCTGTCCAAGCGGCGATGGTTCTATCCTCTTTATTTGATCGCGACCTTAGCGGACATTGTCGACGCCTGGCTGAAGGGAGGCTGGCCATATATCGAGGGCAACGGGGTGGGGGCCTTCGTATACTGGGCCCCGGCAATACGAGCCTGCCTGATCGGTCTTCGATCCGTAAACATCCGCATCCATACTTTTATGGCGATGATCATTCTTGTTTCGCAGTTAATCGCGGTGTTCGAAGTGTTTCCGAAACTGGGGTTTTAACGGTAAAGGCCTAACCAGGCGATGCAGCGAATGGCGGAACGTTCTGTGCCCACACTTGAGTTGACTCCCACGTTTCCACTCCGAGCGATGCACGGTCTCGCTCCGCCATGGCTCATCTCGTTACGCGCCCTACGCTAGTTCTTCATAGTGAAACCCGCTTATAGTAGTTTGCTGCACCGCATCAGAAATCTAGTTAGGCCTGCGTAGAATTCCTATGAGAGCAAAGGAGGCGCTGCATTGGATCAAGGAATGCGGGATTGCAATGGAATCGGGGCATCGAGATGTTCCGAGTCTCACCGAATTCATAACTGGTGAACATTTGAGAGGTAGTTGGTGGGGGCATCCAAAGGGACATGAAATATTCCGGTTATCGCGCGTCATCCGAAACTCGCCCGACGTTTTAACCTGTCGGGTCGTCGACGGAAAAATTACTTACGTGCACCGCGACTTGTGGCCAGCTTTAATCAAATCGGCGGAAGAATTTTCCACGCGCAGGCTAGCCGCAGTGAAAGAGATTCACACGCCATCGGGCAAACACAAGGTTACCGTGGTGAGCTTCCCCGAATGGGTGCCTGAGGAAGTCATGAAGAGAGCGGATAGTTTGACGCAGCAAGAGGCCGCTGAACAGTTGGAAGTGCTTTTCCGTAAAAGAGTAGGTCATTCGCACTTGGGCGGTAGCTATGACGCGATTCGCGATCGCTGAGAGAGATAAGCAGGCTCTTATTTGCGCGAAATAAACCGGGAGATTTCAATGTCCTTCCAGACTTGGTCAACGCGCCTCTGGCAACAGGTTAAAGGGGTGAACCCATTTGATGGCGACTGCCGGCCGACACAGGTCTCGCTGTTCGGGCTCGGACGGCCGACGTTACCGTTTCCACATCTGTGGAATTACAGAAATCCGATCAAGATATTCGAGACCTTCTACTGGGATACAGAAAAGGAAACGGGATCGGGAAAACACAACCGCTATATCTACGTGGCGGGATTGCCGCCTGTATTGATGACCCGCGAGCCAGCCGTCATCAAGGCGGTGCTCGGCGCCACCGGCGATAAACCAGGCCAGTTTGATAGGGATCAAACACCGATGGCAGGGATCGCTCGTGCAACCGGCAACGATTCGCTGCTGTATTCGAACGGCCCGACGTGGCGCCGACAGAAAAGGCTGTCAGCCGAGCCATTCAGTCGCGCCAATCTATTTCAGCCGGAAAAGTTTCATGGCTTTGAGCAAACGTTTCGCAAGACAGTTGCGGAAAGACTCGAAGCGCTCCGTTGCCTTCAGCAGGCAAACGGCGAAAAAGTAAGCCGGATTCATCTCGAGCCCGAAATTAAAGTCGTGATGCTCGAGATGCTGGTGAATAATTTTTTTGGAGGCAGTGTTTCCGAAAAGGAATTGCGCCACCGTTTTGTTCCCGCGCTTGAAACGCTGATCGATCACATGATCAGCGACACGGTTGCGCCAATCACTCTTGGGATTTGGAGGGCGTTGACCGGCCGCAACAGGATTCTCAAGCAAAAGATGGCCGATTATGAAGCCTTGACCGACATCGCACTGTCCGGACGCGCCAAAGGTCTGGGCCTATGGAAGCAGTTTCAGTCTGACGCCACGGACGATGCGCTCCGCAGCAACATCCGCGTTTTTCTGGCCGGGGCTATGGAGGCCACGACTTCGTTCGCGAGCTGGGCGATATCGCATCTATCGCGCGCACCCGACATCCAGGAGCAAATCTATACGGAGGTGAAAGACATGAATGTCTATGATCCCGATAATCTGGCTTGTGCGGTGACTCTTAATCGAGCTTTGGAAGAGACACTGCGTCTGACCCCGGCGCTCTATTTTCTCCCGCGACGGGCCACAGTTGATACTTGGATTGAGACAACCGACCATCGAAAGATGTTTATCCCAAAAGGGACACAACTCCGCCTGGATGTGTGGCACGCAAACCGGTGCGAGGAGTTTTGGGGAATAGCGGTCTCTGGTTACCCCGCCGCCGCGTTTGCCCCGGCCCGGTGGGAGTTTCTTGCCAAGAAAGGAGTCACCGCAAAAGACATTCTTCACTTTGGGTTCGGGCATGGGCCGCGTTTCTGTCCGGGAAGATATCTAGGACTGCTGGAAGTCGGCCTTGTCGTGGGGGCAGTTGTGAAAGTGTTCAAATTCACCGCTGTTGGTAAAGAAGCGCAAGCAAAAGCCGGCGTATCAACTAAACCGGCCGACGGTGTATTGGTCGATTTAGAACTCAGGACGTGAAGGCGCCGCGGTCTCAAGTTATGACGATGACTTGGCCTAACCAGGCGATGCCGTTTCCAAGGGCTCAAGGCCCTGAGCAAAGTCGAATGGGCAGCCAACCCCGACGTTAGGTCTATGCGCTTCTTTATTTCACTCTTCGTCCTCGCGATTACGGCGATATCTTGTGCGGCGGCTGACACAGACGTCATGCGAGTAGACGAAGCTCTGAACAAGCACTTGCTGCTCTATGCGATAAAGCCTGAATACCCGTATGAGATGCGGCACCGTGGGGTCACCGGAAAAGGGGTATTCGGCCTTCGTTTCGACTACGACACGGGCCATCTACAGGAGGTTCACGTCGTTAAGAGCACCGGTTCGCCGATGCTCGACAAATACACGATCGAGTCGCTAAAACATTGGAAGGCGAAACCGCATGCCATTCATCGGTTGTGGGTGCCTGTAAACTTCACGACAAGTAGATAGCTCCCTAGACGATCAGACCTAACCAGGCGATGCTGCGAGCGGCTTCCCGTACCGCGTTCACATTTCATTATGATTAGTGTATCCTTAGTCTCGTTCATCCGCGGTTTCAGCCGCCATTGTTGATCTTGTTACGCGCCCAACGCTAGTTCTTCATAGTGAAACCCGCTTATAGTAGTTTGCTGCACCGCAGCAGAAATCTCGTTAGGCCTATGAAGCCTGCGATCAAGTGGTTGGCCATAGCAGTAGCCGGCCCTGGGGTAGCGCTGGCGATCGCGGCTTACGTAGTCTCGTTCTTCTGGCCCTTATACGAATGGGCTCTGCGACTGCCTTCCCCCGACGGCCGTTACGATCTTATCGTGCTTCGTGGCGACAAGGCTGCATTCGACGATTTCTTCTACCACATCTATGTCTTCCCACACAGCTCAGCACCAGCTGACCGCCCGACGGGTACACGAGTTCTCTACAACCATCCATGGCGTAGCCGGCGTTATCTTGTTTACTCGGGCTACGCGACACCACTCATTCGCTGGACCGGTCGTGACTCACTGGCTATCGATCTAAATGATCTTTATAACCAGTATTCCGCGTTCGAGCCGCTTAAGAAATTTGACCCTAGCCATTCGGTTGCAACATCACTATACGTCGGACGCCAGGACCCAGCGGATGTCTTGCCCTAGATTCCGGTGCGATTCTCGGTGCCGGCGCATGCTCCAGCGAAAAAGACCTGATTAGGCGATGCAGACAAGTCGCGAAAGTCTTCGGAGTGGCCGATCTTGTTACGCGCCCTACGCTAGTGCATCCATAGTGAAACCCGCTTAAAGTTGCCGCACAGCAGCATCAGTCTCGTTAGCCCTAACGTCACGTGCTATGGATTACCCGAAGGAAAATAGCAAGTCACTGTTCGATTATTCCGACAAAAGCGTTCAGCAGGCGGGCTATGCTGCAGTGGCTTACGCAGCCATTGCGCTTTTTGGTGCAATCTTAGAGTGGATTCAATACTTCCTCTATCACCGGCCAGGCAAAGGCGGCCTTTTTGACGATGGTTTTGCTTCACAGCAGTACCTCCAACACACGCCACTGATTACCGCGGTGGCCGTCGCATTCAGCGTCATGCTCGCAATCGTTTCTGGTGTTCTTGCCTTCTTCATTTTCCGCCGCAGCCGTTTTGCAATTGTCGCCATGGTGGTGCTCGTAGTGCTCTTGCAGCTTTGCACATGGTTTATTGCACATTCTTCCGCGGGTACACTGGTCAGTGTCATCGTCGTCGCCTTTCTGTTGCGCGGCGCTCGACGGATGTTTCAGGATCATGCCGAACAAAAATTGGAAGCCAAAGAGGTCTAGGAAGCGTTGGCGAAGGCTGGTGCATCCATGATGAAATCCGCCCCAACGCGGCAAACCAAAAGAATGGAACACTTTGTTGAACTAGCGGGAGAGTAAACCCCGCTTATAGTTTGCTGCACAGCAGTGTGGTTTCGCGTTAGGCTTATGACGCCGCTTGATCTCACGAAGGCACCTCCGCGGTCGCCGCAGGCGGAGCTTCATGGACTGTGCATGCTTCCACGTATCATCGACATCGCACGTGCTATGCTTTGCGGCGGTAACGTCGGCGAGTATCAGATTGGTCGCGGTGTAAGCGGCGCGGTTTTCAGGGCATTCGGCGTTTCCACAGCTCAATTCGTTGACATTGTGCGTGACGCTTCCAGCGAGGACGATGTCGCCCAGCGCTTGTGGTCGGTTCGGGCGCTCCCAGCCGAAGCATTGAGCCGCCGCTTGCGCAACCTTACCGTCGCAGATGTTCCAGATGATGTCCGCCCGGAGTTCGAGCGGTTCTACGGCACCGGTCAGCCGTCAGATCGCCTGGTGTTCGACATCTTAGAGGCAGATGATGCGCAGGCATTCACCGAAAACGCCTAACCAGCCGATGCAGCTTGTGTCTTGTGAAACCCAGTTGAGGGCTGTTGGTTGAGAGTTGCAGCAAAACTCAGTCTCGCTATCCATGGTTAATCTTATCTTGTTAGGCGATTGAGAACGTCTGGGATGAGAACGATATCGTTCATTTTGCTGGCCGCAGCGGCATGGCTTGTTTGTGGTTGCGGCGTGCCAATGGAGAGCAGGGTCCGCGCGGACTTCCGGCGCGAGCACCCCGATTACCGGATCATTTCTCTCGACACTGGCGAGGGAGACGGCGGCGCGGTTTACTTTCACATTCGCTATACACGACCAGGGGATACCGCTGAGCACGAAGATGTTTGGCAGTATCTAAACATTGGAAAGGGCCCGTGGAAGCTGAACGACAAGTCGACCGTGAAATGAACCGGCCGCTCGCGCCTCGAAAAAAAGCGGGTAAGCGAGCGAATCGCGGCGCGCCAAGGCCGCTCCATATTTAAACACCGATTTCGCTTGTCCTTGCTGGCGTAAGTCTCTCACTATCAGGCCGGAACGCGAAAGGCTGTCGCGTCCGTGCCGTTCCGGCAGAACGGCTACCGACTCATCAAAATACTAATGAAAAAATTAATTCTTACCGTCGCGGTGTCGTTCACTTGCATTTACCTGTGTCCGGCCCAAACCAGTTCAACTTCCACTTCCGGCGGGAGCACCGCTCCTTATAACGAAGGACCGGTCTGGGATATCACCATGGTCCGGACCAAGCCCAACATGACGGATGATTATCTCAAGAATCTGGCTGGCGCCTATAAAGCCACCAGCGAAGAAGCGAAAAAGCAGGGAATCATCATGGATTACAAAATCCTGATGGGCGATGCCTCTAACAAAGACGATTTCGATGTCGTGTTGATGGTGCAATACAAAAACATGGCGGCACTCGACGGGCTCCGGGAAAAAACCGATCCAATCGCGCGAAAGTTAATCGGTACCGAAGATGTGATGCGACAGGCCTCGGTAAAACGGATGGAGGTTCGCGACATTCTCGGCACCAAAACGATGCGCGAGGTTACCCTGAAATAAGACTTACAACATTCGCACCGCGGTGACGGCGATGGAACCATTGAAACAGACGTCCACGTCGGCACCGGGTGTGCGTTCACGCAAACGATAGTCTCCGGCGAAGAAGAGCCCGCTCTCTTCTTCGTGCTCATAATTGAGCGGAAGGGGATTGGGATCGAGCTCGCACCAGACGATTTCCGGATCGGCTGCGTCGGCGGCAAGATGGGGCAGATTAATGTTATAAAAGAGGCCGCGCTCAATCGGTTTGCCAAGAATTTCTGCCAGAAGCGGTGCCACCCACTTTGAAGCTCGGGGCCAATCGTATTCAGTGCCCGCTTTATAGTACTGCGATACCGCGATGCCCGGCCATCCGTGCAGAACGGCTTCACGCACGGCGGCAACCGTGCCCGAATAATACATGTCGGCGCCGAGATTTGAGCCGTGATTGATCCCGCTGAGGATCCATTTGGCGTCGGGCACAACTCGCAACAGGCCGAGCCGAGTGCAGTCGGCGGGAGTACCGTGTACTGCGAACCGATCATCGCCGCGCTGCTCGATTCGCACTCCTTCCTTCCAGGTCACAGCGTGACTTACACCTGATTGCGGACCGGCGGGGGCAACGATCACCGAAGTTCCGAGGTTTTTGGCCGCGTTGACCAGAGCGGCGAGTCCCGCGGCTTCAATGCCATCATCATTTGTTATCAAGAATTTCATCAACCAGCTAAGTGTTAAGCGTGAAGGCGTGAACTGTCTATTGGCCGACCTACCGTTGCGGCGGCGTTAAATTGTAGCCGGGGGTCGGCGACCCCGGCTACAACTGCGCACTCGCCACGCGGGCAAAGTTATTTACGTTGTGACGTGAGCGTAAGCATTGCCGATAAGCGAAGAAGATTTCGGGACCTGCATCAGTCCGGGTGCTTCGTCATTCCCAACCCCTGGGACATCGGGAGTGCGCGGTATCTGGCGTCGCTCGGTTTCAAGGCTATCGCCAGCACTTCGGCCGGGTTCGCCTTTTCGCGCGGCGTTCCCGACAATGCGGTCGGGCGTGATGCGGTGCTGGAGCATTTAGGGGAACTTGTGAACGCGACTGATCTTCCGGTGAACGCCGATTACGAAAATGGGTTTGCCCACGATCCGGATGAGCTCGCCGAAAATGTGCGGTTAGGCGTGGAAACCGGTATAGCAGGCATTTCGATCGAAGACTCGACCGGTGCCGCAGACCGTCCGCTTTATGAGTTCGATCAGGCGGTTGCCCGGATCAAGGCGGCGCGGGGCGCAATCGATAAGAGCGGATCTGATGTCATGCTGGTCGGACGCGCTGAATGCTTTCTGGTGGGCGAGCCGGACATTGGCGAGACGACTCGCCGATTGAAGGCGTACGCCGACGCGGGGGCCGATTGTCTATATGCGCCCGGTATCGAAACGATCGAAGCCGTTGCAGCGGTGGTGAAAGCGGTTGCTCCGAAACCGGTCAATGTTTTAATCGGCGGGCCGGGTAGCCTAACAATTAAGGAAGTGGCTGATCTTGGAGTGCGCCGGGTCAGCGTGGGTGGATCATTAGCGCGCGCGGCCTGGGGTGGACTTATCCGGGCCGCCACAGAATTGGCCGAGAAGAGTAGCTTTGATGGATTTTCCGGAGCAGCTCCGCACGGGGAACTTAACAAATTTTTCCGGAATTGGAAACAATGAACGAACCATTACCGGCCGCTAACCCGTCCGATGTCGAATCGATCGATGCGATCATCACCGCGTCCTATCGGCTGATCTCAGGCAAAGCTGGAGAACAACGAGACTGGGCGAGAATGCGAACTTTGTTTGCTCCCGGTGCGCGCTTGATTCCAACCAGCAGACAGGCCGGCACCCGGGGACCGGTGGGTCAAACGCCGGAACCGCTCGATGTCGATATGTATATGGAACGAGTCCAGCCGTTCTTCGAGCAAAACGGGTTTTATGAGACGGAGCTTGCCCGGCACGTGGATCAATTCGATCAGATCGCTCAGGCCTTTAGCACCTACGAGTCACGCCACCAGCCTAACGATCGTGAGCCGTTCATGCGCGGCATCAACAGCTTCCAGCTGTTCAACGATGGGAAACGCTGGTGGATCGTGAATATTTTCTGGCAGCAGGAATACCCGGGGGCGGCGATTCCGGAGAAATACCTGACGAGTGAGTAGGTGAGATTAGTGCGGGAAGCGGCCTCTGGTGGAAGCAAACGTCGAACGCCGAACATCGAACGCCCAACGCCCAATTAGGAAGAATCATTCGCTATCGCGCGAATCGGCGGAATAAACTTCCAGATATTTCACTCCGGAGCCGGTGTTAAAGATGACGACCCGCTCGGATGGCGTGATTTCTTTTTGGAGCGTTTTTAAAGCGGCGAAGCAGGCGCCGCCTTCGGGTGCCACGAAAAGGCCTTCGGCTGCGCCTACCGTACGAGCAGCATCGATCATATCTTGGTCATCGATAGCGATCGCGCCGCCGCCGGAGTCGTTCAGAATCTTTAACATCAGGAAATCACCGATGGCTTTCGGGACTCGCAGGCCTGAAGCAAGCGTGTGCGCGTTGGTAAATTCAGGCGCGGCGGTTAGGCCGTCGGCAAAGGCGCGCACGATCGGTGCGCACCCGCTCGCTTGCACCGAGTACATGCGTGGACGTTTACGGCCAATCCAGCCAAGTGCTTCCATCTCTTCAAATGCTTTCCACATTCCGATCAGTCCGGTGCCACCGCCCGTTGGATAAATGACCACGTCGGGCAATTCCCAATGAAGTTGTTCGGCAAGTTCGTATCCCAGCGTCTTCTTGCCTTCGATTCGGTAAGGCTCTTTCAGAGTCGATACATCGAACCAGCCTTCGTTCGCTTTGCGTCGACCGATCTCCGCGCCGCAAGCAGTGATCAGTCCGTCGATGAGCGTCACGTGCGCTCCGAGCTCGCGACATTCGATGATGTTGGCTTGTGGCGTGTCATGGGGCATAAAGACGAACGCTTCGAGACCAGCCCGGGCGGAATAGGCAGCGAGTGCGCCTCCGGCATTGCCCGCGCTCGGCACGGCGAGCCTGGTCGCGCCGAGATGCTTTGCCATAGAGACCGCCACGGACATGCCGCGAGCTTTGAAGCTTTGAGTGGGGTTAACCGACTCGTCCTTTACATAAAGATTATCCAGGCCAAATCGGCGCCCGAGTCGATCGAGGCGCAAAAGCGGACTGCCGCCTTCGCCTAACGAAACCGGTTCGATGACCGCTGGAAGGGGCAGGACCTCGCGGTAACGCCAGAGTGATTTGTCGCGGCGGGTTTTCAGCGAGTCACGAGAAAATGCCCTTCTGACTTCGCCCAGGTCATAGCTGGCCAGAAGCGGGCTCTGGCATTCCCGGCAAAGGTTTTGCAATACCGCCCAGTCGTGTTTCAGGCCGCAGCGGGCACAGGTGAGATGAGTGAGGAACATTGCCCTGAAGATTCAACGCCGAACGCCGAAGGTCCAACGCCGAACGCCGAATGACCGAGATGAGACCATAAGCGGCGGTGATGGCTTCATTCAGCGCTTGCGTTTTGGAGGGCGGCGGTGCTCCGCCGCTCTGGGTTCAGCGAGGAGCGGCAAAAAGCACTCCGGTGTGGTTGTATCCATTGCGGATTTACTCTAAACAACAAGTGCTCGTTGAGGACAACCTCATATTGCTATTGATGTCGAAAGCCGAACGTAGCCTAACAACCAAACGTGTGCCGCGGCCATGGTACCGGCCGTCGCTGACCACGCAGATCATGATCGCGCTGGTCGTTGGCGCATTTATCGGCTGGCTGCGACCGGAGTGGGGGAATGCGGTCTATTTTCTGCGCGACATTTTTCTGAACCTGATCAAGTCGATCATCGCGCCGCTGGTGTTCTCCACAATCGTGGTTGGGATCGCCGGTGGCGGAGCGCTGCGCAAGGTGGGGCGGATGGGCGCCAAGGCGCTCATTTACTTCGAAATTGTCACCACCGCGGCGCTGTTCATCGGATTGGCGGTCGTAAACATCATCAAACCGGGTGCCGGAGTGACGCTCGCTGCGACCAACACCGACGTCATCAAGTCGATCGGGCAAAGTCATCCCAAGACATTGATCGAAACTGTGGTCTACGCTTTCCCGTCGAGCATCGTGAAAGCGATGGTAGAAGGCGAGGTTCTGCAAATCGTAGCGTTCTCGGTTCTGTTCGCGATCGCGGTTTCAGCGATTGGCGAAAAAGGAAGACCAATCGTTAGGGGAATGGAGAGTTTGTCGCAGGTGATGTTCAAGTTCACCAACTACGTGATGATGTTTGCGCCGGTCGGAGTGGGCGCGGCGATGGCGCACACGGTCGGGACGCAAGGACTTGGGGTGTTGTTGCATCTGGGCAAGCTGGTCATCTCTCTTTATCTGGCGCTAATCATTTTCATCATCGTGGTGTTCGGCCTTGTCATTCTGATTGCGCGGGTTCCATTGCGACAGTTTGTCCGCGCGGTTCGTGAACCGGCGACCCTCGCTTTCGCCACCACCAGCAGCGAATCGGCTTTACCGAGGGCGATGGAAGCAATGGAACGATTCGGCGTTCCGCGACACATCGTCGGATTCGTTATGCCGGCTGGTTATTCCTTCAATCTCGATGGTTCGACGCTTTATCTGGCGGTGGCATCCGTGTTTGTGGCGCAAGCGGCAGAGGCCACCATGGGCTTTCACATGAGTTTTGGTCATCAGGTGATAATGATTCTGACGTTGATGTTAACCTCCAAAGGCGTTGCGGCGGTGCCGCGCGCGTCACTGGTGATTTTGCTCGCCACACTCAACAGCTTTCTGCCTGCCGGGCTGGGACCGAT
>DATENS010000136.1:0-7009 GCA_035274925.1 Pyrinomonadaceae bacterium
TTGCGGCGCATGTCCAGGCCTGCACCAAGTGCAACGGTTTGGCAGGAGAATATCGCCAGACAAGCCAGTTGCTCGGAGGGTTTGCCACACCGGCTTTCAGCGAAGGTGTCTACTCGGGAATTCGTGAACGTGTATTGCGCGAGATTGAAACAAAGCCGCCTCACGCCACGGATGGCTTGCTGACACGTTTATTTGGCGGCCTGTTTCAACCACGCATCGGTTGGGCAGTAGCGTCGGCGCTGTTACTCGCTGTTGGCCTGTTTGCGTTTTACTTCATGACCAATCGCGCGCCGGTGAATGGGCCTCAAGCCAAAGTACCGCCGCATACACCAGCGCCGATAACGTCGAGTTCACCTGTTGCTCCGCCGGCTGGAGTAAAGAAGCCGCCGGTCAAGACTGTCAGCCCTGAGACCGCACGCTTTAAGAGGCGAGTGAGATTGGCAGACCGCGGCCCGAGTGTCGCTTCAAACAAACGCCCTGAACCGCAAATCAGAAGCGAGGCCGCTTCGGACAGTAACAACAACGCCGAACCTGTGGCTGATCAATCCTCAGAGAAGGTTTTCCGACTTGAGATGCAGACAAAAGACCCAAACGTTCGCATCATCTGGTTCACGCCAAAGCGCACTACAAACAAGATTTCCAGAGGTGTCTAGGAGGCACGCAATTATGCTTACGATTACCAAGAACATTTTTACCGCAATCGCTTTGTCGCTGGTTTTTGCCAGCGCATCATTTGCTCAACCGTCAACACAGCCGGCGCCAAAGGCTGAGGACAATTACGTCACCGAAAAGGGTTTCAAGAGTAAGGTTTTTGAAGCGAAGTATCGCGACGCGGAGAGCCTCGGCAGGGTTCTGCGACAACTCGGCAGCGGCTTCAAAGGTGCGGCCGTCTCGGCCAACTCCGAGTTCAAGACCATCACGGTACGCGACTTTCCGGAAAATCTCGCGACGATGGAAGAGGCCCTCAAGCGGCTTGATGTGCCGGGCGCGCCGCGGCCAAACATTGAGTTGCACATGTACGTGTTGCTCGCGTCGAATTCGAGCGCCAACACTGCGCCGCAGGGCGGGGAGATGCCTGCGGAGCTGAAAGCGGTGCTGACGCAACTGCGGGAAACGCTGAACTATCGCAACTATGGTCTGGCTACTTCGATCGTTCAGCGTCTTACTGAGACCCCGCGTGGTCTGCGTGGCAAGGGCACGACAGACATTTCCCGCACTGCCAATCCGGCCGACAACGTCCCGTTGACGTACGAATATGCGATTAACTCAGTGACGATGACGGCGGGGGCGACAGGTGCTTCAACTCTGCAAATCGGCGAGTTCACCTTCCAAACAGGTTGGAGCCCGGCCGCTAATAAAGCCGGCTTGGACGATCGCACACAGATCCAGACCACACTCAACCTGCGCGATGGCGAAAAAGTCGTGGTGGGCACGGCGACGCTCGGTGAACGTGCGCTGATTATCGTGCTAACCGCCAAATTCATAAGTTAGGATTCTCAGACTTTGTGAGTAGCACGGCCCGAACGGCCGAGATGCAATAGCCCCGATCGCCAGGTCGGGGCTATCGCTATTTATAGCCGTAACCTTTTTCCCTCCGCAGAGTTCATATACATTGAAGAACAATGTCAGGCAGCGAACCCGCAGAGCGAGTTCTCGATAGAACACGAGAAGACGAGCGGCGTCTGGTAGAGGCGGCTCAACAGGACCGCGCGCGCTTTGCCGACATTTACGAAGAGTATTTTGAGTTGGTCTATGCGTATATTGCCCGCCGCACACGCCATCGAGAAGAGGCCGAGGATTTGACGGCGGAGGTTTTCCGCAAAGCGCTGGAGCATCTGCCGCGATTCAAATGGACCGGCGCGCCCTTCGCGGCGTGGTTGTTTCGGATTGGCTCGAATCTCATTGCCGATCGAGCGAAACGCTCCGGACGGGAACTAAACCTGGAATCGCCGCCGGAAGCAACAATCGGCGCGGCAACAGACTTTGAAGCAGCTGAGAAAATGGCGCGCATCTTTCGCATGGTTGGTAATCTGGCCGAAGATCAACGGAGCGTGATCGTCATGCGTTTTGCCGAAGATAAAAGCATTCGCGAAATTGCCGAAGCGCTGGGACGAAGTGAAGGCGCGGTGAAGCAATTGCAATTTCGCGCCCTCGAGAATCTGCGAGCGAGGCTCGCCAAGTGAACTTCGATATATGAAGAGCGATGAGTGAAGTACAACTGACAGAACGACTGGATCAGGCACTCGAAGCGATGCTGCGGCAGCCCGGCGCGGCGCGGTCGATCGATGACTCGCAACTGGCCGAGCTGGTAGAGATCGGCGTCGCGCTCCGTGCTTTGCCGCGCGTTGATTTCAAAGAAACGCTGCGAAGCGAATTCGCGAATCTTGACGAAGCCGAGCCGGAACAGACTTCGCCGTCCACGCTTCGCGAAGGTTTTCGCACCGTCACTCCTTACCTGACTGTGCCCGATGTTTTTGCCGAGATCGAGTTTCTCACCCAGGTTTTCGGAGCCGAAGGTCAGGTTTACGGAATCGGAACCGCCGGTGGATATCAGTCTGAATATCGCATTGGCGAATCGATGATTATGGTCGGGGGTGGTGGTGGAAAGGCGAAGTGGAAAGGGGTGCCGTCCCCGGGATCGCTTCATCTCTATGTTCCCAATGTCGATGATGCGTACACACGCTCGATTACCGCTGGAGCGACTTCATTGATGCCGCCCACCGACATGAGTTACGGCGAGCGAGGCGCGGCGATCGAGGACGTGGGCGGCAATCACTGGTATCTGGCGACCGCGTTCGGAGACCATTACGTTCCCGAAGGCGTGCCGAACTTGATGCCGTTCTTCAATCCGCGCGGCGCAGGAAAGATGATCGAGTTTCTTAAAGAAGCATTCGCCGCTGAAGAAGTAGCGACGCACAAGTCGCCGGACGGCATTGTGCAGCACGCGGAAATCCGCATCGGCAACTCGATCGTGGAAATGGGCGAAGCGCACGGAGAGTGGCAGCCCCGACCCATGAATTTCATGGTCTATGTCGAAGATTCCGACGAGTGGTTCCGGCGCGCGATGAAAGCCGAAGGCTCGATTTCGATCAGCGAACCGGCGAACCAGCCGTACGGCGGCCGCACCGGAACGATTCAGGATCCTTTCGGCAACACCTGGTACCTGAGTTCACAAATTCAAGTGGAAGAAGAGAAGACTTCACGGAGGACATCAATGCCTAGCGCCAAACTTTTTAGAGTAGCGTTGCAGGTTGGGGACCTGGCCAAAGCAGGTGAGTTTTATGCCAGGCTGCTTGACGACCCCGGCATTCCAATTCCGCGCGGCTCGCGCCACTATTTCAATTGCGGGCCCGTGATACTCGCCCTGGTGGATGTGGCGAAGGGTGCGGGAGAGTCGCCGCAACCGACACCTGACTACATCTATTTCGCTGTAAATAATCTGGATGAAATATTCGAGCGTGCAAAGGCCATGAACTGTCTGGCGCCCGAGCGATATCATGATCAAAATGCCGGCGAGATCGTGAAGCGGCCCTGGGGTGAAGTTTCGTTCTATGTTGAAGACCCCTGGGGCAACGGCTTATGCTTTGTCGACGAGACAACTTTGTTCACAGGCAAGTAGGTGCATGATGTTTCTCAGAACGCTTTTCGCAATTGGGTTTTTGGTGGCGCCCGGCTTTGCGCAGGCGCAAACGAACCGCAACCCACGGCCCCTGCCACCGCCTGAGGTGAACCGGACGGTTGATGCGATGAAGGGGACATGGCTGGGCCAAATGACTGCAAATGTGCCCGGATACCCGGCCGAAACATTCGATTGGAAGATGGTCTGCACGACGATCGCGGAAGGAGCCGGGGTTTCATGTGCGAACTCAGGAAAAGCTTCGATCGGAGTCGTTGCCGAATCGTGTTTGCTCGCATTCGATCCGGACGGAAAAGCCGTCCATTACATGTGCGTCACGTCGATGGGAGAAGTACACGATCACAAAGGTCATTGGACTGACGCCAGTACAATCAAATTTGAGCCACTGCGCGCCGGCATGATGGGCGAGTCAGTTACCGAAACTCTCGAATGGCGGTTTCCCGAGGCCAACACCATCATCAAAACGTCTGACATCAAACTAGCGAACGGCACGTCGATGCATTTCGAGTTCCGCGGTTCTCGGGGCAGGTTGCCCAATATCAAATAGCAGAAAGAAGGAAGGAACAAGAATTATGGCAGTAAATCCAGTCCCAAAAGGCTATCACTCAGTCACACCTTATCTGATTGTCGGAGGCGCTAGTGACGCAATCGATTATTACACCAGGGCTTTCGGCGCCGTGGAGTTGTTTCGGTTTCCCGCTCCGGACGGAAAAGTCGGACACGCGGAAATCAAAATAGGCGATTCACCGATCATGCTGGCTGATGAGTATCCCGACATGGGCTATAAAGGCCCAAAGTCAATTGGCGGCTCGCCGGTTAGCCTGATGATTTATGTGGAAGACGTCGATACTGTTTTCAACCGCGCGATCGAAGCGGGCGGGACTGTGAAAGAAGCCGTGCAGGACAAGTTCTACGGCGACCGCATCGGCAGCGTGGTCGATCCGTTTGGGCATGTCTGGCACGTCTCGACCCACAAAGAAGATGTTTCGATCGAAGAGATGGAGCGGCGTGCGAAGGCCTATAGCAACGCAGCCTCAGGCGGCGGAGAGTAGAGATTCCACGAGCCTCGCGCCCATAGCTCTGTTGGATCGGTTCATGTTAGAGACTTGCTGCATATCGGAGTGGCCGAACACTTCGTGCGAGGCTCGCCTCAAGCTTCTGTTACGCAGGCTCATCCTGATATACTCCGCCGTTCAATCTTGGAGGACGGTCATTTATCAGTGAAAACAAGAAGTTTCAGTGCGATTATCCTGGCGATCTCCGTGCTCGCCGGCTCTGCCTGCGCGGATCGCGGAACGACGGTGGCCTCTAATGCTTCCCGGAATAGTCTGCCGGCGAACGGCGAACTGCGCTACACGGTTCCGGACGGATGGGTTACCGAAAAGCCGACTTCGGCGATGCGCGTGGCGCAGTACAAACTTCCGAAAGTCGAAGGCGATCCTGAAGATGCGTCGCTGGTGCTCTACTACTTCGGCGCCACGCAGGGCGGCGCCGTTCAGGCCAACATCGATCGTTGGATCGGTCAAATGCAGCAACCCGATGGATCGTCCTCCAAAGACAAGGCAAAGACCGACAACCTCACCGTGAATGGCTTGAAGGTAACTACAGTCGACCTCAGCGGAACTTTTACCGCCGAGATGATGCCGGGCGCCGGCGATCGCCACAACAATCCGGACTACCGTCTTCGCGCCGCAGTAATTGAAACACCAAAAGGGAATTACTTTGTGAAGCTCGTCGGCCCTTCGAAAACAGTGGCGCGCTGGGATCAGGCCTTTAATGATTATTTAAAGTCGTTCGAGTTCAAGTAATGAGCACATCCCCCAAACCGCAAACAATTCGCAAGCAGGTTTCGTCTGAAGAATGGCAGGCGCGCGTCGACCTCGCCGCGGCCTATCGCCTGGTGGCTCTTTACGGTTGGGATGATTTGATCTTTACTCACATCTCATCGCGCGTGCCGGGATCTGACCATCATTTTCTCTTGAATCCTTACGGGATGATGTTCGACGAAGTAACGGCGTCGAGTCTGGTCAAGATCGATCTCGACGGCAAGAAGGTGATGGACTCGGCTTACTTCATCAACCCGGCCGGCTTCACCATTCACAGCGCCGTACACGCCGCACGCGAAGACGCGTTGTGCGTCATGCACCTGCACACTGACTATGGGATTGCTGTCTCGGCGCAAAAAGACGGCCTCCTGCCCATCTCGCAACAGGCGATGTTCCCACTGGCTTCGCTGGCCTATCACGAATACGAAGGGCTGGCGCTTAATGAAGCCGAGAAACCGCGGCTGGTTGCCGATCTCGGGAACAAGAGCTACATGATCCTGAGAAATCACGGCTTGCTCACCCTGGGCGAGACCGCCGCCGAAGCGTTCCTGTCGATGTATATTCTGGAGCGCGCCTGTCGAATTCAGATCCTCGCCCAGTCGGGTGGACGCGAGCTGCACCCGGTGTCTGAGCCCATTATCGATTTGACCGCAAAGCAACTCACCGCCGTCACGGTTGGCCAGGGCTCTGCGCTGGCGTGGCCGGGTCTGCTTCGTAAACTGGATCGGATCGACTCCTCGTATCGCGAATGAGCTCTCATGAAGCTGGTGTGTCTTCTCAAGCCGCTGCTTCTCTCGATTCTCCTTACCACTCTTTGTCTGAATTTCACCCGCGTTTCCGCAGAGCAAACCACGCAAAAGATTTACCTGCGCATTAATCAACTCGGATTTAGTTCGCGGAACGTGAAGTCTGCGATTGCTTTCGCGCGCCAGCCGCTTCCCAAAGAATTCTCCCTCATCGATTCTGCGACGCGTCGCACAGTCTTTACCGGTCCGGCACGAGTTATCGGCGGCCGCTGGGGAGAATTTGACTATCATGCGGAGCTTGATTTTTCCGCCTGGCAGAAGCCGGGAAAATATTTTCTCCGCGTGGACGACAGCGAGTCGCCACCTTTTGAGATAGGCGGAGCAGCTTATCGCGATCTTCCCGATGAGCTATTGGAATTCATGCGCCAGCAGCGCTGTGGATACAATCCGTGGCTCGATGCCGTTTGCCACTCCTTTGATGGGCGAACCGCCTATGGACCTTTACCGGCCGGCACGTTCCTTGACGCGCGAGGCGGTTGGCACGATGCCGGAGACTTGCTCAAGTATTTGCTCACGTCGAGCAACGCCACCGCCCAGCTTCTGCTTGCCTATCAGCTCCAGCACTCTCCGTTGCGCGGCTCTCCACAAAGATCTTTTCAAGATCACTTCAATACTTTGGGACAGCCGGGCGCCAATCGGATGGCGGACGTTTTGGACGAGGCGCGTTGGGGACTTGAATGGATGCTCAGGCTTCATCCGTCGCCGGACCATCTCTATCACCAGGTCGCAGACGACCGCGA
>DATENS010000137.1:0-7352 GCA_035274925.1 Pyrinomonadaceae bacterium
GAAAAAGCTGCGCGGCTTTCGCATCGCCGATGCCGAAGGCAACGTCACCGATTTCTACATCGATGTCAACACGGCCCGCGTGATGCAGTACCTGATCCCTTACAACGGCTTAACGTTTGGGATCGAGAACTCGAAGTTTAAGGAAGTCGAGGGCATACTCGTGGCAACCAATTTTTCGCAACGTTTGGAAATGCCGCAGGGCGCGTTCTTTGCCGAGTACAAGGTCAAGGACATAAAGCTCAACCAACCGCTCGGCGACGATGTGTTTTCGCTACAGTGATTCCAAATCCAGAGACTGAAAATGAGAGAAGCCGCGCTCTGAAGCGCGGCTTTTTATTTGGAGTGCGATGGCTTGTCAGCGCTCTTACTGCTTGACGACTATCGAATCCGCACGATAAAACCGACACTGCCGGCATTGTTCGGCGATGTCTGACTCAGGTTACCGGCGAAGGTCCAGCGCACATTCGTAACGTTGCGATCGTAACCTGCGGGCGCGCCACCGCCGCCACTGACCGGCGTGTATGTCCACGTGGTGCCACCGTCATTGGAATACGCAAACGCAGCGACCAAGCCGGTGGTGCCGGGACTGCTGGTCATGGAACCAACTTTGAAATCCACATTGTGGAAAACTCGCTCGAGTGGATCCGCATTCGCCATATTCGGATCGATGATGACGAAGTTGCTGGCCGGCTTGGCGCCATTGTTCGTGTAATTGATTGTGTAAGTGAGATCGGTGCCGGGAATCTGCGCGCCGGATGGGTTCACACTCTTGACCAGAGTAATAACCGGCGGACCGGCGTCTATGGTCGTCACATCATTGGCTGAGTTGTTACCGGTATTCGTCTCGCCACCGCCGGAAACTGAAACTGAGTTAGTAACGCTGGGCGCGGCGTTCGTAGCAACGTTCACCGTTAAGGTAATCACCGGGTAGCTCGCCGCGGCCGCCAGCGCGTCGCTCCGGGTACACGTCAATGTTCCCAGGACGCAGCTCCAGCCGGACCCGCTAATCGCAGTGGCCGTCAAACCTGCGGGCAATGTATCAGTTACCGAGACCACACCGCTGGTGGCAGCGCTCCCGGTGTTGGTGACGGTGATTGAATACGTGGCGCCAACCTGGCCTTGCGTGAAATTACCAGTGTGCGATTTGGCGATGGTCAAATCAGGCAACTGATTGATGGTGGTAGGATCCGTGGCCGTGTCATTACTCGTATTTGTCTGCCCACCACCGGAAACAGCGGCTGAGTTAGTGACGCTCGACGCAGCATTGTTGGCCACATTGACGGTTACGGTGATTGCCGCATAGCTCGCCCCCGCCGCAAGCGCATTGCTGCGCGTACAAGTGAGCGTGGCCAACACGCAGGTCCAACCAGTACCGCTAATCGCAGTTGCGGTGAGCCCCGCAGGAAG
Organism: Pyrinomonadaceae bacterium; assembly: GCA_035274925.1. Classification (GTDB taxonomy): domain Bacteria; phylum Acidobacteriota; class Blastocatellia; order Pyrinomonadales; family Pyrinomonadaceae; genus UBA11740. The sequence continues at coordinate 1,408 of DATENS010000137.1, forward strand.
CGTGTCCGTGACCGTGACCGTTCCGCTTGTGGCTGCAAAGCCGGAGTTAGTAGCCGTGAGCGTATAGGTCGCTCCGGTTTGCCCTTGAGTAAAGTTTCCTGTGTGACTCTTCGCGATGGTCATGTCCGGCAATTGATTAATCGTCGTCGGGTCGGTGGCCGTGTCATTACTCGTATTTGTCTGCCCACCACCGGAAACAGCGGCTGAGTTAGTGACGCTCGACGCAGCATTGTTGGCCACATTGACGGTTACGGTGATTGCCGGATAGCTCGCCCCCGCCGCAAGCGCATTGCTGCGCGTGCAAGTGAGCGTGGCCAGCACACATGTCCAACCCGTGCCACTAATGGCAGTCGCGGTCAGACCCGACGGCAAAGTGTCAGTGACAGTGACCGTTCCACTCGTGGCTGCAAAGCCCGAGTTAGTAGCGGTAAGTGTGTAGGTCGCTCCGGTCTGGCCTTGGGTGAAATTGCCCGTGTGACTCTTGGCGATGGTCATGTCGGGCAACTGATTGATTGTGGTGGGATCTGTGGCCGTGTCATTACTGGTATTTGTTTGGCTACCACCGGAAACAGCGGCTGAGTTCGTCACACTGGCAGCAGCATTATTCGCCACGTTTACGGTCACAGTAATCGCCGGATAACTTGCACCGGCTGCGAGTGCATTGCTGCGTGTGCAAGTGAGCGTGGCCAGCACACAGGTCCATCCGGTACCGCTTATGGCTGTCGCTGTCAGACCGGACGGCAAAGTGTCCGTGACCGTGACCGTCCCACTCGTGGCGGCAAACCCTGAGTTCGTAGCGGTGAGCGTATAGGTCGCCCCACTTTGGCCCTGAGTAAAGTTGCCAGTGTGACTCTTCGCAATCGTCATGTCTGGCAATTGCGTGACCGTCGTGGCGTCCGTGGCCGAATTGTTTGAAGTATTAGTTTCTCCTCCGCCTGACACTGCCACTGAATTAGTCACACTGGAGGCCGCGTTGTTGGCGACGTTAACCGTAAGCGTTATGACCGGATAGCTCGCACCCGCGGCCAACGCGTCACTGCGAGTACACGTCAACGTGCCCAGTACGCAGGTCCAGCCCGTGCCGCTAATGGCCGTCGCGGTCAGTCCCGACGGCAAAGTATCAGTCACGGACACCGCGGCGCTGGTCGGGGCGGAGCCGGAATTAGTTACAGTGATCGAGTACGTTGCGCCCGTCTGTCCCTGAGTAAAGTTACCGCTATGCGTTTTAGCGACGGTCATGTCGGGTGGCGGAATAGTTACTGAAGCCGTGGCGGGCGCATTGTCAGTCGTACTTTGAGTCGTATCGATCTGAAATTCGTTGACGTGCGCGATCGCTGAATTCGTGTAAGTGCCGGGCGTGCTCGGCATTACCATTTGATAGGTAAGATCGCGCGTTGTCCCTCCGGGCACCACAAAACTGCCACTCCATGTCCGGGTCGAGCCTGAAGCCACCGGATTGGAAATCGATGCCCCATTAAAAGTCGAAGAGCCCGAAACATACGTTGGCGTTCCCGGGCTGGTAGGCGGAGTATCAACAAAATCTGTGAGCGTGTAACTGGCTGACCCGCTATTCGTGACCCGCAGTGTGTAAGTAACCGTCGATCCCGCAGTCGTGGTCGTCGGATTGGCAATCTTGCTCAACGTGAGTGGCGGCGGCAGAGCGGTTACTGAAATGATCTTCGTTCCGTAATCGCTATTGTAGTGGTAACTACTGCCTGAGAAGTCCAGGATTGCGGTGCCCGCCGTAGTTGAACCGGTTGATAAAACTCTTACTGTGTAGGTGGTGACCACATCGCCGCCGGCTTTCCCGCCCAAATACTGATCCGGCCCAATACAACTCCGATAACTCCCGCTCAGTGGGTTATTGTCCCAACCGCAAGCATCGGCATAGAACTTATCATTGGTCCCGCCGGCGGGCGCGGTGTAAGTAGTGGCAATTGATAGTACTTGAAAGATGACATTCGGCAGCTCAAGGAAGGCCTGGAGCTGCGAGTATCCGCCGGTAGCAGTGCTCGCGCTCACCGTGTACTGGTAAGTTTGGCCAACATAGACCGTGGTCGGCCCGGTGATTGAGTTCACCGAATTTCGATTCTGCGAAATGATCTTTTCCACGTAGATCTCGCGCGGCGTGGGCGAGGTAACGGAAGACACGCCATCGCCGGTAACCGTAATGTGGTACCTGCGGCTGGCGTTATACGCGGCGGTGGTCCGAGTCACAGTGGCGGAGAAGTAGATATCAGTACAAGCGCCGGCGGCCAGCGTTTGCACGTTAATGGTGCTGGCCCCGGTAAGATTGATATAGGTGTTGCTGCTGTCCCAAACAAAGGTCCCGGTAACATTGGTTACAGCGGCGCCACCCGTGTTACAAACGCGCACGCCCACTGGATAAGTATTCGGTCCCGTGCTCACGTTATTGCTGTCCAGACCAATAACATTCCACGTAGTGGGCTGAATCGTTAAGCCGGCATAGGCGGTTCCGACCGCGCCAACGCCCAGGAACAACACCAGGACTAACGCCCGCGCGGCAAACATACCGGCGGAGTCGATCAAAAGCCTGGAGGTGGGGCGTCGGTGCATGCTCTGTGTAATCGCTGCTTATCTCTTTTCGGGCTGTGGCGAGGCGCCGGCGCCATTCAGGCCGTGATTGTTCTTTCCGAAAAGATCGAAGAGGTTTGAGAGCTTCGAAGTGATTGTGAAGTAAAAGCCGCGCCGGGTTGGCGAAAATTGTGAGCCTGGCGGTTCCATCGACCCGGTGAAGTTATAGCCGACACCCAGTCTCAGGTCAGGAATCGCCCAGAAGCCGGCTTCCGAAGCATAGATTGATCGCATCGTCTTTGACGAAGGTTGAAACAGGAGGCGATTCTCGAAGGCCCAATCCAACCTCCGGGTCAAAAGCAATTGTGCGCGGGCCTGAGTGAGAAAACTCAGAGTGGATACGTACGGAAGTTCAGACTGTCCGTTGCCGCTGAATCGCAGCGCGAACTTGCCGTACAGCTCGAGGCGTTTCGCTACCTGCTCGTAAGCATCCGTCGAGAGTGAATCGATCCGATCACGCGTCGGCCGGGCGTTGTCAATTCCCTCTTGCATCAATGAACGATGCGTGTAGGTGAAGAGCAAGCCGCGACGATCGGAATCAAGCGGCCGAATCGCCAGGGCTGCGGTGGCGTCAATTGCGGAATTCTCACTCACGCCGAATGCGCCACGCGACCACTGAATACGTGACAGCGCCGTGATTCCTTCGCGCAAACGTCCGGCGGCGCCGGCGGCAAACAACTGCCCACTGCCATTCCGGTCGCGGAACTCGTAACGCGCGTTAGCCCGGAAATCAGCATTCGGCTGCCACCCAAAACCCACCGTCGCGCTATTGAAGCTCGCATTTGGTCCCAGCAGATGGAAACCGCGTTCGAAGCCCAACTCGACGGAAAACTCTTTCGTAAGCGGCAACCGGTTCTGTAACCCAATCACGGCAAAACTGTCCGTGCCGTTAGCGCCGTTTTCAAGCTGATATCGGCCCACCATCGACGTGTATTTGCCAAAACGCGTCTCGATACCGAAGGCCGTTTCGCGCCGGGCCGAGCTGAAAGCAAAACCGGCATTGGAGAAGTCCGCAATCGGGGTGATCGTCGACGAAGCCAATCGCTGGGTAAAGAACAGTTTTGTCAGCGAGTTCATCTGGTAGGTCGCGCCAAGCGTTGTTTGATCAGGATAAGTCGGATCGGCTTCGCCCAGGTTCTGCTCGCGCTTTACTGACAGTTGCAGCTTGTCAGTTACCTGGATCTCGGCGCCCGCAGTTACCAAATTTGAATCGACTCGCCGATTATTCAGATCGTCAGAAAATGCGCGGTGATCGAAACCCAGGTGCAGCCGAATGCGCTCGTGCACCATCTGGGCCCAGGCGACGGAAAGTGTAGTGCGGCTGTTATCAACATTGGCCGTCTCGTTGCGCTCGGCGGCGAAGCCCACCTTAAGCGTCGAATTCGCCAGAGGTTTCATCTCGACGTTCACATCGGCGCGTTCGGAACCCGGCGTTATCGAACCGCCGTATGGATTAAAGAATCCTTCCGACGCGTTCAGATAACGGCCGCGCACGATCGAATTCCAAAACGGCAACGGCTGCGTCACGCTGAGCTGATAGGCATTGCCGTCGTGATTTGTCTGATTGGAATTGAAAAAGTTCCCGCCACCGACGATTTCACCCTGGCTGCGGGCCCAGGCGAACTGCAACATGCCGCCCGAGGGAAGTTTCTTCTCGGCATCGAAGCCACCCAGAAAGAAGTTGCCTTCGGCCGCTTGGGTCTGGAGCGCGGCCGACACGCCCAGCTTCAAACCAAGCGATTTGAAGTTCTTGCGGGCGCGAGCCGTGTAGACCGCGGTGTTCATTCCCGTCGCCCGATGTTCGTAAGTAACCACGATCTGCGTCAGGTTCAGAAGATAGTCAAAGGTTGAAATGTAACGCAGGAAGAACATCTGACCGGTCAGCGGATCGAGATTGTAATCAACCGACCGCGCCAATGTCTCGCGCGAAATGATCACCTCAGGATTGCGCCGATCACGGATTTCGAGGATTACATTTTCCGAGCCCGGCAGAATCTCACCATTTGAAAGCTGCAGGATTCCCAGACTGCCTGCGGGAAAAACGTCACGCGCAAAAGACGTGTCAGGACGCGCTCCGGTCACGATGATCGAGTCGCCTTGTGAATTTTCGAGATGAAGTTTTACGCCCGTCAGCTTTCGGTTATACCCCATCAGCGGCGCATTCATCTCGGTCTCAAAGTCGCCGAACATCGCATAAGACCGTTTACGATCGATGCGTGCATACAACTTTGAATTCGTCTGGGCGGCTTCAAACCGGGTCGAGGAATCGCCGAACAGCGGGTACGCACGATCGGTTGGATCAAGTTGGAACAGCCGGTCACGCCCGGCGGTGCGATTAATGGGACGCTGTGAATCGTACGAGAGCGTCAGCATGCTATTGAAAGGCAGCCTGCCGCTGAAAAAGAAACTGAGCCGGCTGCGGAAATTACCTTCTTCTCGACGCAAACCGACTTCAGGAATTCCCGGTCCGAAACTCATCTCAGCCATTCCCACCATGATGGTAGGCCGCATTTCAGCGGTGATCCTCACCAGACCTTCTGCCTCAGCCATGCCCGTGCTCGCACGCACGCGCGCTTCGCCCGGAGCTCCGGAGCTGATCAATTTGAGCACGACCTCGCCATTTTCCAACTTCGTGGTCACCGGCGAGCGCGACTTGTCTTTCTCGTCAGCTGTCTTCGAAGTGTCCTTTTGATCCGGAGTCCGCGACTCTCCCGTTCGCTGCAACTGTCCGAGGGATGTTTCCACGCCGATGTCGCCGTCGATTGCCGGACTGTTCCATTGATCGAGGGCCTTGACCCGGACGACGGTGAAATCTGAACCACCTGCCTGGATTTCCGCTTTCTCTGAAGTGATCTCGAGATGACGCGCCGGTCCGCGGCCCATCACCACAAATTCTTCAGGACGTCCTGCGGCCGCCTTAGACCCAATCGGCGTCACGCGCAACTGGTTCGGGCCTGGCCGTAGACTGAGTCCGACAAAAGTGAAAGTCGCAACCTGGTTCTTGTGATCGAGGCTGCGAACACCGATGTTCTTGTCTGAGACTTCCTGCCCATTTACTTCCAGCTTGACGGTGGCGTTAAGCTCGACCTGCGCCACTACTTCCAGGCCGGGCGCCATCCAGACCTGGTTCGGCTTAGGTGAAACAACGCGCACGGTGCCCGCTGCAACTGCTTCAATTGTTTCCGTAGCGGCAATTTCGTAGGTGCCGGGGGCCTTGGTTTTGACCTCGGGTTCTTTCGCCGTCGGGGTCTGCACCGGCGTGGCTGATGGATCAGCGGGCGGCGGCGATGATGACGGTTGCTGCGTGTCGAACAGCGCAAAATTCTGACGGAGCAACGATCCGCCACCGA
>DATENS010000138.1:0-14383 GCA_035274925.1 Pyrinomonadaceae bacterium
GAGAAACCCCCCGCGATCGACGGCCGTCTCGACGATGAGATCTGGCAGACCGCGGCTACCTTCAAGGATTTCTACCAGACCAACCCGGGCGACAATGTGGCCCCGTCCAAGCCCACGGAAGTAAAGATGGGTTATGACTCGAAGACTCTTTATATCGGCTTTCATTGTTTCGATGAGCCCGACAAAGTGAGCGCCACCGTCGCCAAACGCGACGATGTGCTGAACGGGACGGAAGACAGCATCCGCGTGCTGCTCGACACCTTTAACGATCAACGGAAAGCTTACGTACTCGCCTTCAACCCGCTCGGGGTGCAAATGGACGGCGTTCGCACCGAAGCTCTGGGTGTGGATTTCAGTGTCGACATCGTGATGGAGTCGAAGGGCATGATGACCGAGGACGGCTACACCGTTGAGGTTGCGATTCCTTTTAAGTCTCTTCGTTACCAGGCAGGCAAAGACAAACTTTGGGGCATTCAGATTTTCCGCGTCATTCAGCGCTTCAACGGCGAACAGGATTCGTGGATGCCGCTTAACCGCGACCAGCAAGGCGTGCTGAATCAAGCGGGCCACATTACAGGTTTTGAAGGGATTTCAACTGAGCGGACTCTGGAGTTGATCCCGAGCTTGACCGTTTCGGAAACTGGAAAACTGCTGCCGCATTTCAACTCGATCCCGAATGATCCTGGGCGCATGGTTAACGAGCCAGTCAAACTGGATCTCGGTCTGACGGCGAAGTACACGTTCACTCCGACATCGACGCTCAATCTCGCGATCAATCCTGATTTCGCCCAGGTTGAAGCCGATGCCACCGTGGTCACCACCAATCAACGCTTCCCGATCTTCTTTCAGGAAAAGCGGCCATTCTTTCTTGAGGGCATCGATGTTTTTCAGCTGCCTTTGAACGTGGTGCACACGCGCACCATCATCAACCCGGAAGTAGCCGTAAAACTCGTCGGAAAGACGGGCAAAAATACTTACGCCTTAATGGTCGCTTCGGATAAGGGCCCGGGCAATTTTGTTGGCGATGAACGGTTGGATTCATTCAACTTTCCGCTTCTAGATAAGAAAGCTTACATCGGGGTGCTGCGGCTGAAACGTGACGTCGGTAAAGAGAGCAGCATCGGCCTGGTTGCGACCAGCTATAACTTCATCGAGAAACATAACCAGATTCTCGGCATTGATGGACGTTTCAAGCTGGACAAGCAATCAACCCTGACTCTGCACCTGGTGGGAACGACTTCGAATCGGTACTTTCGCGATCCTGAGTTGGATCGCGCCACGGCCTGTGCGGGTCTGACGGGACGCGAGCGTATCTTCTGTAACAACCGGCAGGTTTATCGCAAAGGAAACGGCCTCGGATATCTGGCGCAGTTTACGAAGCAGGGACGGCATCTTTTTATGGAGGCGTTTGCCTTTGGACGAACACAGGACTTTCGCTCAGATGTAGGATTCGTAAGGCGCACCAACATCAACGAAAACGACTTCTACATATCCTGGAATTCGACACCAAAGCAAAAAGCGCGGCTGGTTTCATGGAACGTCGAAAGCTTTAACCAGCTCCTGTATGACTGGCAGGGGAAGATTCATGGCGGCAGTACTGGTGGCCACCTTTTCTTCAACTTCCAGAAACAGTCCTTCTTCGGAGGCGGGTTCGACAACAACTACGAGAAAGACTATGAAGAAGAGTTTGGCGCCAAGCGCACTGCGACCCAGAGTGGCGCGTTCTTTGGTGAACCCACGCGCGCCGCAAATCGCAAAACGTTCTTTTTCGCCGGCGGCACCACCCCCAGTCAAAAGTACTCGATGAACTTCAATGCCAACTTCGGGTTTGGCGCGATGGACTATGACTTTGGCGGTGGTCCGAAGTTTCCGAGAGTCAGCGCCGCTGCGGTGCAGTTCGGCCAGGGCGTGGCGTTGGATCCCGGCCCCGGACGGTCGCTCGATTTGAACGGCAACTTTACTTACAAGCCCACGTCAGCCTTGCAAATGTCTTTGAACTACACCAAGGCGAGGCTCCGTCGTTATGACACCGGCTTGGTGGCTTTTGATGACAATATCGTGGCGCTGCGCGGCACCTATCAATTCAGCAGATTTGTCTTCGCGCGAGCGCGCATCGATTACGATACGCTCGAGGCCAGCGTACGCGGACAATTCCTTTGGGGATGGACGCCGAATCCTGGCACCGCGCTGTACATCGGCTACAACGACGACCTCAACCGAAACGGCTTCAATCCTTACACTGGTCAACTGGAACCAGGGTTCCGGCGCAATGGACGGACGTTCTTCATCAAAATGTCGTACTTGATTCGCAAGAGCTTCGGCGGCTAGAGCGAGCCGAATTCATCGGGAGGATGTAGTCTAAGCCCAAGGCGAGGTTTGCGCCTTGGGAAACCATGCCCGTTTTATCAGCGGAGCTTCCGAAGCGCGACATCTCAGTCTCGAGTTCAGCAGAGACCACTTGAGCATTTCGGCCCCCGTCCGTAACCCAACTCAGTCCCTCACCGTCTTACATGCTAAACTGGCTGCTAACTATCGTTTATAAGCAGGCAAATGGGTTTAGTTTACAAAGCCACAAGAATTTCTGGTTGGTGCATGGGTTTCGCCCTACTGGCGCTCGCGGCGGTAGTGTCGTCGGCGTGCAAGAGCGACTATCCGGCTTCAGGCCGCGCGCAGGGAACTGACGCCAAAAATCAGCCGCGCCCGGTTAAGACCGTTCAGGTTGTCCAGACTCCGATTGGCGAAACCGTTACGGTCAATGGAACGTTGGCCGCCTACGATCAAACCACCGTGGGCATGAAAGTGGCAGGGCGCCTGCAATCGATCGCAGTCGATCTGGGCACGGTGGTGCGGAAGGGGCAGGCGATAGCGCGACTCGAACAGCAGGACTATCAACTGCGCGTGCAGCAGGCCGAAGCTGCGCTGGCCCAGGCGCGCGCGCGGGTGGGGTTGTCGCCTGACGGACGCGATGATCGCGTAGCTGCCGAACAGACCGGCACGGTAAGAGAAGCCAAAGCAGTGCTGGACGAGAGCAAAGCCAAACGCGATCGCGCGGTCAGATTGATCAATCAAGGGATCATTCCGAAGGCCGAGTTCGATACCGCCGATGCCGACTATAAGGTCGCCATCGGTCGCTATCAGGACGCCGTCGAAGAAATCAGAAATCGTCAGGGCGTGCTGGCGCAAAGACGTTCAGAACTAAATCTCGCGCGGCAACAGCTTGCCGACACGGTGCTCTATTCACCGATGTCCGGAGTTGTTCAAGAGAAGAAGGCCAGCGTTGGAGAATATCTGGCCGCCGGTGCACCTGTCGTAGACATCGTGCAGATCGATCCGCTCCGGTTGCGGGTGGAAGTGCCCGAACGCGAATCTCACAACATTAGTAGTGGGCAAAGTGTACGAGTGACTGTCGAAGGCGATCCGGATGCTTATCTCGGCTTTGTGAAGCGTATGAGTCCGACCATCAGTCAACAGAATCGCGTGCTGGCAGTCGAAGCTGATGTGCGCAACAGTGGCCGCCTCAGACCGGGGGCATTTGTGAAGGCTGAGATCATCACCAATCAGACGGCGACTGCGGCGACTGTCCCGACCAGCGCGATCGTGACTTTTGCCGGTATTGAGAAAGTCATTAGCGTGGAAGGTGGAAAGGCAGTCGAGAAGGTGGTGATGACCGGCCGTCGCGGACCGGATTGGGTTGAGATCAAGTCAGGCGTCAACGTGGGCCAGGTCGTGATTGTGAATCCGGGGAATTTGCAATCAGGGCAGAGTGTAACAGTTGCCGAAATTCAATAACATAAGGCGAGGGTCAATCAATGGCACAAGAACTACCAAAAGCAGCTGCCGAACTTCTTAAGACGCCGCTGAGCGTAGATCAGCGTCTGAAGCTCATCGGCGAACTCTGGGACAGCATTCCGGATTCGGTTGAAGTTTTTCCGCTGCCCGAATGGCATCTCGATGAATTGAAGCGTCGATTGGCAAACGCCGACAAAGATCCGGATTTGGGAATTCCGTGGCAGGAGGTTAAGAGACGACTGCGCGAGAAATAACAACGCGAGCGATTGTTTTCCGTCCGGAAGCAGCGACTGATGTTGTTGAGGCCCGTAGGTGGTACGAGCAACACGAGCTCGGATTAGGTGACGCTTTCGCCGACTGTCTTAACGAGATTGTGAATGGCATCCAAGCGATGCCGGAAATGTATGCGGTGGCGCTTGATAATGTGCGCCGAGGAAAGCTGCAAAGGTTTCCGTATCTGATTTACTATCGAATTCTTTTGGACCGAATTGAGGTGATAGCCGTGTTACACGGAAGCCGGCATCCACGCGTCTGGCAAGGTCGAGTGTATTAAGAATAAGCATGCAGAAGCTCGCTGAAATCTGTATTCGCCGCCCGGTCTTTGCCGCGATGATTATTTTGTCGCTGGTGGTGGTCGGCGCGGCCAGCTATTTCAAGCTCGGAGTCGATCGCTTTCCTTCGGTCGATGTCCCCACTGTCAGCGTCCGCACGGGACTCCCGGGCGGATCTCCGGAAGAAGTAGAATCACTCGTAACTCAGCAAATCGAAGACGTGGTTAATACCGTCGACGGCATCGACGAGCTGAGATCAATCTCGAGCCAGGGACAGTCCTTTGTTATCGCCACCTTCAAACTGAATCGCGACATCGAATCAGCCGCTCAGGACATCCGGGACCGCGTGAGCACGCTGGGCCGGCGTCTGCCTGAGGATGCCACTCCTCCAGTTGTACAAAAATTCGACAACGACAGCTCGCCCGTACTGACGATCGCATTGTCGGCAGATCGGTCGATTCGCGAGCTCACTGAGCTGGCTGACAAGACCGCGCGGATTCAGCTCGAACGTGTGGGCGGTGTGGGCGAGGTGCGCGTCACCGGCGGGTTGCAACGCGCTATCAATATCTGGATCGACGCTGAACGCCTGAACGCATATCAGATTCCTATCACCCAGGTTCGCCAGGCACTGCAACGGCAAAATGCCGACGTTCCGGGTGGCAACATGGACACCGGGCGAGAAGAGCTCGTGCTCCGTACCATGGGCCGCTTCACTGATGCTCGGCAATTCGAGGATCTGGTGATCGCGAACATTAACGGCTCGCCGGTGCGGTTGCGCGATGTAGGCCGGGTCGAGGATGGAACCAAAGAACAGCGATCACTGGCGCGTCTGAACGGCGTGCCCACGGTCACGTTGGACATTCGCCGTCAGTCAGGCGCCAACACCATCGAAGTCATCAACGGGATCAAAAGGGAATTGCCGCGCGTCGGGTCGCAGCTTCCGTCCGACGTAAAACTCGAAATCATTCGCGATCAGTCGCGCTACATCGAATCGGCTCTGCACGAGATTCAGAAGCACCTGATTCTGGGTAGCATCCTCGCCAGCCTGGTAGTTCTGCTCTTCATGCGATCGTGGCGCTCGACGATCATCGCTGCCGTGGCGATACCGTGCTCGCTGATTTCCACGTTTGCGATGATGCGCGCGCTGAACTTCACACTCAACAGTGTGACGATGCTGGCGCTCGTGCTGATGGTGGGCGTGGTTATCGACGACGCCATTGTCGTGCTCGAAAACATCTTTCGCTTCATTGAAGAAAAGCGGATGAACCCGCGAGAGGCCGCCAAAGAGGCTACGAAGGACATTGGACTGGCGGTGCTGGCGACGACGCTTTCGCTCGTTGTGATCTTTTTGCCGGTGTCGTTTATGTCGTCGATCTCCGGCCGTTTTCTTTACCAGTTCGGCATTACCGCGGCCGTAGCGATCATGGTCAGCTTGCTGGTCTCGTTCACGCTGACGCCGATGATGACTTCGCGACTGGTTCGCGTGCGCGACGCCGGAGGTCACGGCGGGGCGGCTTCGCGGCGCGGCTTTTATCGCTGGATCGACCGGTTCTACACAGCAATTCTCGCGTTTTCAATGCGTCACCGGATTGCAGTTTCGGTGCTGGCGCTGATCGTTATCTTTTCCAGCGTGCCTCTATATCGCGCGGTCAAACAGGAGTTCATTCCCAGTAACGTCGACGAAGCTGAGTTTGAAGTAAACATCAACGGGCCCGAAGGCACTAACCTCGCCGTCATGAATCAGGCGATGCAGGAAGTCGAAAAGCAAATCATGACGACGCCGGGAGTGCGCCTGGTCCTTTCAAACGCCGGCGGATCTTTTCTCGGCGGCTTGAACCAGGGCGGCGCGTACGTGCGCATCGCGCCACACGAAGAGCGCACACTTTCGGTCGGCCGTATTTGGACTGAATTATTGAAAGGCAATCCATTTAAGGCTTTCCGCGGCAACTACACGCAACAGGACGTAATGCAGGAAGTGCGAAAGCGCCTGCAAAAGTTTGCGCCGATCGGTATGCGCGCGGGCGTGCGCAACGCGCAATCGTTCAACTTTGGCGCCGGGGGCCGTTTCGATATCGATTTTGTCCTGCGCGGCCCTGAGATCGAGAAGCTGTCCGAGTACACTGAAGAGTTAGGCAAGCGCGCGGCAAAGCTCGGCGGGATTGTTGACATCGATACTTCATTGAAACTCAATAAGCCGGAGTTGCGCGTGACCATCGATCGCGGGCGGGCTGCGGATCTTGGCGTGGACACGTCGGACATTTCCAGCAGTTTGCGGCTGATGGTGGGCGGGGAAGATCAAGCCTCGCGATTTCGCGATGATTCCGTCAACGAGGACTACGATGTGCAGCTTCGTCTGTCGGAACGCGATCGAGGCGACGAAGCGACGATCGCCAGGCTTTACGTGCCGTCTTCCCGCGGCGGCCTGGTGCGGCTCGACAACCTGGTGAATATAAAGCGCGAGACCAGCCCTTCCCGCATCGATCACCTCGATCGTGAAAGACAGGTGTCTCTGCGCGCGTCGGTGGCGCCGGGCTTTGCTTTGGCCGATCGCATTCAGGCGCTGCGCGGCGCGTTTGCGCAGATGAATCTGCCTCCGGCGTACACGTCAACGGTGGCCGGCAGGGCCCGCGAGTTGGAAAGGACTTTCACGGAATTTGTTTGGGCGTTCCTGCTCTCGATCATCTTCATGTACATGATCCTCGCGTCGCAATTTGAAAGCACTGTCCATCCGGTGACGATTCTTCTCAGCCTGCCACTGTCGATGCCTTTCGGATTGCTGTCGTTATGGTTAACGAATGACACCTTGAATCTCTACTCTGCGCTGGGTCTATTGGTTCTCTTCGGCGTAGTGAAGAAGAATTCGATCCTGCAGATCGATCACATGAATAATCTGCGAGCCATGGGCATGGATCGCGCCGACGCAATTATGCAGGGCAACCGCGATCGTCTCAGGCCCATTTTGATGACGACGCTCGCGCTGGTTGCCGGTATGTTGCCGCTAGCCTTGGGAACCGGGCCGGGCGCGGAAGAGCGCCGCTCGATTGCGGTTGTCGTCATCGGCGGGCAGACCCTGTCCTTGTTGCTCACTTTGATCGCTACGCCGGTTGCCTATTCATTGCTGGACGATATGAGGTCTACAGCCAGATGGCGACGTTGGGTATCGTCCGCTCACAGACTCACTGAGCCGGTGCGCGCTCGTATCCCGCGCGTAAAGAGCCAGCCCACAGAAACACAACTGGCGGAACACGAACCCGATCGCGGTCCCGACACACTCACCACCCGGCCCGTCGGCGGCGGGAAGTAATCAAATAAATTGCGACTTTGCCGCGCACCAGTGCGGTGAGGCTTGCCGCCAAGTCTCGCAATCAAGCGCCATAGGCGCGAGATGTAATAGCCTGGGCCAACGGCCCAGGTACCGGGGCAACCAAACCCAAGCGCTGAAGGCGCGAAATCTAAATCAATCCCAAACATACCTTTCGTCAAAAGGTATCTCGTAGGCCTTTAGGAATTTGCGGTATTCATCTTGAAATGTCCGACGCTCATGGTGTTTCTTTTGGGCCCGAATGTATCGCTTGAGCGGCTCCACATTTGATTGTCCGATTGAAAATGCGCCATAGCCTTTCTGCCAGTGAAAGTTCCTAAACTCTGGCCCATTGGTCTTAATCCATTTAGACGTGCTGGTTTTGACCTCCTCGACAATATCCGCAATCGTGATTGTTCGCGCGAGGGAAAATAAAATATGTAAGTGATCGCGGGTGCCATCGAGCGCGAGTGAGGGTGAATTTAGTTCGCGAAAGATTTTGGCCATGTAAGGGTGAAGCTCGGATTCGATTGCGGGCGTGATGAACGGTTCGCGGTTCTTCGTGCTGAATACCAGATGAACAAGAACGGAGGAGAGGGATTGGGTCATGAGAGTTTCCTATTCCGCGCCTTCAGCGCTCGGGACTCCTATCGGGCTCCTACCCTGGGCCGTTGGCCCAGGCTTTTACATCGCGCGCCGTTGGCGCTCTTAGTGATTAGAAATTGGTCCTCATCCTCATTGTATGACTCTTGGCAACTGCGATCGTTGCAACTAATATGGCAATCCCTAAGTGAAGATGATTGTTGGCTTAAGGAGGGATGGCAATGGTGCGTCGAAGACAATATGGCTTGAGACTTCGCGAAAGTGTCTCGTTCCTGCTGGGGCTTTCTCTTTTTCTAACCGTCCTACTCGCTTGCAGCTTCGGCTCAAAAAAGTGTACGGCAACCCTGACATATCAGGGCAAGACCTACGAAGGCATAGACGCCAAGAAAGAAAAAGCGATCAGCAATGCCTGCAACAAGTATTGCCGCGACGACGATCCCGAATACGATGCGATGTATCGGATTTGGCTGGATTCACCTGCGGGCCGGACCGCGGGACGGCCGTCCAAGCAGGAAGCCATTTACAAGAGCGATCGACTGCTCGATTTCGTGACCGTCACCTGCGCCAACCGGTGTGTGGCCTGGACCCAAAACGGCGCCGCGAAAGTCACGACCGATTGTAATTAGGATTTTGTGTCGGCGGGCGCCCACGACCAGTAGCTGAGAAAACTTGTCAGCCTTTCGAGGCTGTAAGACTTTTCGCTTTCCAGCGGACTCGTGTTCTGCGAGTGCACGTACGTTCCGTCTGAATCAAGAACAAAGATGTGCGGGTAACCGGGAATCTCGCCATAACGTGACAGGACTGCCTCATTACGATTTTCCTCGCTGAAGTTTATCTTCACCATCACGAAATGCTTGTCGCGAAGTTTGGTCAACTCGGGATGGGCGTCAAAAAAAGCATCTAACCGGTGACACCAGCTACACCATTCTCCGCCCACCTCCAAAAGCACCCGGCGTTTGCTGCGTTTCGCTTCTTCGATCGCGTCGCGAATGTCCTGATCGGCATTTCGTTTCGGATCGTATTTCGTGACCGGAAGGTATTTGGATTGACCGTCCGCACGCCGGGTGGTGAGACTGCCCGGCGCCATTGCGATCATCGAGACCAAAAACAAACAGACAGCTAGGCGGCGCATGTTTCTTTGTTCTCCTGACTGAGACTGAGCCCTGGGTTATTGAAAAACTTTATCAACTGAGACCACACTGATGTCGGCCGGCTTTACCACGATCTTGTAGGCCTCGATGAGCTTGTCTTCGTCAGTGATGTCTTTGGGCTTGGGCGCGTTGTAGGTCATCGGCGAAACCTTGTTGCTGAGAATAGCGTCGCGCAATCCGGCCGCATCTTTAGTTACGATGGCAATGCGCATGGCATCACTCTTCAGATATTGCTTGATCGCCCGATTAACGTCTTCCAGAGTCAGCTTCGCGAGTTGCTCGCGCATGTACGTAGGAAAGTCGTTGAGCTTGTAGTAACGACTGTCGAGCGCATATCCCAGTTGGGCGTCCTGGGTCGAGGTCAGCACGTTGACGTACTTCGACAGAAATTCGCGCGTGGATTCAAACGCCTCTTTCGACATTCCTTCGCGGATCAGTTTGTCGTATTCATAGAGGGCGGCGCGCAAAACGAAGTGCCCGTTTTGCGGCTCGACCGGGCGAATCCAAATCTGGAAGATTTGCAAACGCCGGCCGAGATTCGGATCGGGCTGAAACTGATACATGCCGCGCGGAAAGTATTCGATGTAGGCGTAATCACCGTAGTTCAGGCCGCGCGCTTCGCGGAGGCGTTGATAGAGATAACTGTTACTGGAACGGTGCTGGCCAAAATACGAAGCGACCACCGCCAGCGCCGGCCAATCTTTGGCGGCTCGCGTCACGTCGATCGGAAAACCCAGTGAAACGGCCGTCGAGCGGGTTTCGCGCTGCACCAATTTAATTTTCAAACCGGGTTCGAGCTTGGGCTGCACAAGTTTCACTGTCGATGAGTCAGTCGTGCCGGCCGGCAGCTTGGCGAAATCGGTATCAACCCGTTTGGGAAAGTCTGCCGGATAACCGCCGGCCAATCCCATCACCAGATTGGCGCGCGTGTAATTGGCCTGATAAAAATCACGCACGTCTTTGACGGTCATTTTCTCCAGGGCGCTTACGGCGCCGACATTCTGATGACCGTAAGGATGATCAGCCGGATAGATCATGGTGTAGAGAACTTCCTTGCCCAGTTCCTCATCATTGCCGCCACGCAGAGAATTCTTCAAATAGTTGATCTCTTCTTCTTTCAGTCTTTGAAAGTCATCTTCGCGAAAACCGGGATCGAGCAGCATCTCGCGAATCAAGCCGTAATATTTTTCGAGATTGTCCGCGTGTGTAGTGCCGGAAAAAACGGTCATCTCTTTATCGACCTGCCAGCCGAAGCCTGTGGCCATGGGGTACATGGCGTCGGTGATCTCGGCGTACGTCCTGGTCCGCGATCCGCCCTCGGCCAGCATGGCGGCCGTTAACGAGGCCAGACCCTCTTTGCCCTGTGGGTCGGCCGCTGCGCCGGTCATAAACAAAATCCGAAAAGAGATCAGCGGCGAGCGGTTGGGTAACAATACTGAGTTCGTGTCAGCGTTCATGTTGGCAGTGCGGCTGCTGGCCGCTTGTGAATTTGATCCGACAGCCCCGGCCGCCAGGGCCATGGTAAGTAAGAAGGTGAGCAGGCGTTTCATTATTTTGCCACCTCCTTCTTCGTGGTCAGGGTGACAATGCTTCTATGCTTTTCGACAAAATATTTGGCGGCGGCCTGCCGAATGTCTTCGGGCGTAATCGAATCGTAAACTGAGAATAACTTTTCAATCGTGTCCGGAGATCGGCGCAGCGCGATGTAGCTGGCAAGCGCGCCGGCAATTGCTTCCGAACTGTTCAGCCCCAACGCGAACGCGTAGCGCATGCGCGACCGCGTGGAATCAAGTTTGGCTTTCGACACCGGTTCTTTGGTGAAGCGACTGTAAGTGGCGAGGATTTGCTGCTTCACGTAATCCATGTCCTTCGCATCTTTCACTTTAGCCGCCACCAGAAACAATTCCGGATCGGCGCGGTCTTCGAAGATGAATGAAAGGGAATCAACCTTCTGCTCTTTCAGAACGAGGTTTTGATAGAGATCGGAATTGTCGCCAAAGGCGATCGGGGCAAGCAGGTCGAGCGCCGCCTTGTCCTTCTTGTCGTCTGAATAAGCCGGGCCGCGAAAGGCGACGTAAAGAATCGGCAAAGTTTCCGACGGCCAGTCAACGTGTTGCTCGCGCGCCTCAGTCTGTTCAGTCTCCGCCGGTATCTCAGGCGCGTAGCTGCCGCGCTTCCAATCACCGAAATACTTTTTCACCATGGCCAGGACGTCGGCGCGTTTTGCATCACCCACCACGACGATGGTCGTGTACTCAGGCCGGTAATAGCGGCTGTAAAACTGCCAGCTGTAATCGAACTGATTGGGCATGTCCTGGATGTCTTCGATAAAACCCATGGTGGTGTGCGAGTAGGTGTGGCTCTTGTAGGCGGTGGCCCGCAACACTTCGTAGGCTTTTTCTTCGGGGTCGGCGCTGTTCTTGTTGAATTCGCCGAGCACCGCGTTGGTTTCGGTCTTGTAAGCATCGGGTTCGTATTTCAAGCGCTGAAAACGATCGCCTTCGAGGGCGAGAATTTTGTCGAGGTCATCTTTTGAAAAGACTTCGTGATAGACGGTGCGATCGTCGGTGGTGTAGGCATTGGAATCCGCACCGGCCTTTTTCAAAATGTCGTCACGTTGCTTGGCGGTGAAACGCTCGCTGCCGCGGAACATCAGATGCTCGAACAAGTGAGCGTATCCGCTCTTGCCCTTTTCGATCTCGTTTCGCGAACCCGTCTGCACCACGATGTACAGCGCCACCAGGTTTGGGTAATCCGTGGGCACGGTGATCAGCCGCAACCCGTTCGGCAGATCGTCAATGGTGTAGTCGTAGGCGAAAGCTTTGCGCGGCTTTTGCGCCAGGGCGAATAGTGGCAGGGCAAGAATTAGAGACGCAAGTATCAACAGTTTCATGAAAACCGAGTCACTCCTTCTAGATTATTCCGGGGAAGTTTGAGTATACACGACACAGGTTGAAGTCAGTACTGCGGTGTGAGTCGATTGTTCAAGGCTCTGCGTACGGCAGGGTGCCGTCACCAGGCGTCGCCACAAAGGACGAACATAACTCCGGGTGGAGTAATGTCCTGTTTTCCTTTGCGCCTTCCGGTCCTCTTCGCGCGTTTGCGAAAAGCTGCTACTTCATGACCTGATATTCTTCACGCAAGGCGTAAAGACATACCGAAGACGCAAAGAAACGCTCAGATTAGGACACTATCGTGGAGGCAGAGCGTGGCTTGACGATCCCGCATATGGCCCGTATTATTAACTGTTTGTTTGGAGCGATTTAACCATAACTGTGTAAGGTAACGAAGAAATGAAAGCCGGAATTCATCCCGAATACAAAGAGATAACGGTCACCTGCGCCTGTGGCGAAAGCTTTAAAACGCGCTCGACCAAGAAGGACGATTTGCACGTGGAAATTTGTTCGGCGTGCCATCCGTTCTTCACTGGCAAGCAGAAGTTGGTCGACACGGCGGGCCGCGTCGACAGATTTAACCGCCGCTATGCCAAGAAAGAGCCAGAAGCTGCGGCCGCAAAATAAGTTGATGACCATCAAGCATTAGCAGAAGAGTTTGTTGATGCCGGCGTGAAGGACGCCGGTCGTTAGGCGTGCATCAAAATCGCCGCGGCCGGAATCAAAACCGCCGGCATTGTTGTATTAATTAGCTGCTCCCTTTCCGTGTGGGAGGGGAAGAGACACTGAAAGAGCAAATGAGCACAAACGAACGAGACTTAATCGTCGGCGGCCAGGCCGTTATTGAAGGCGTCATGATGCGCACGCCGAACGCGTACGCGATCGCGGTGCGCAAGGCTGACGGCACCATCGTCAATACGGCCGCGCGGCTTCCCAAGTGGAGCGACAAGCTGCCGATCCTCAAGTTGCCCATTCTGCGTGGCGGCGCGGTCCTGCTGCAATCGATGGGTCTCGGGATCAAGGCGCTTAACTACTCAGCGAATGAAGCCTTCGCGGAAGCTCAGGAAGCCGAAGCCGCTGAAGTGGAAGTCGCTTTGACGCCGGCGGTTGTCGAGGGCGAAGGCGACTTCGCGGGCATAACCGGTGGGGTGCCCGGGTTGTTTCCAGTGCCGACCCGCAAGCGTTCGAAAGATGAGTTGAAGAAAGGCGGCACGGCCGCGGCTGCGAGCTCGATAGCCTTTGCGATGATCTTCAACATCTTGCTGTTCGTAGCCGCGCCGCTGCTTCTGACAAACGCGTTATTTATTGCTGCCGGTTGGGCGCCGAGCGCCGCAGTCAGTACCCGTCAAGCCGACAGTGGCACGGGCGTCGCGCCCGTGAATCAGGCGCAGGATACGCCTGCCACTGAAGCCCCCTGGTATTCGCGAACGTGGAATTCGGTGCGAGGCTATTTACATCCCGTACGTCCCTCGGTGTCCTTCAATCTGATCGATGGACTGATTCGCATGACGTTCTTTCTGATCATGATCGTCAGTTTTTCATTCATAAAGGACATTCGCCGTGTCTTTGAATATCACGGCGCCGAACATAAAACTGTGTTCACCTGGGAGAAGGGCCTGGATTTGACGGTCGCAAATGCGCGACCGCAACCGCGCCAGCATCCGCGATGTGGCACAAGTTTTCTGATGGTGGTAATGCTGGTCTCGATTGTGCTGTTCTCAGTGATCAAGTTCGATTCTTTGCTCTTCAATTTCCTGGTGCGTCTCGCTCTGATTCCGGTGGTGGCCGGACTCTCGTACGAGATAATTCGCCTTTCCGCAAAGAAAGAGAGCGGCGCGTTTTTCAAATTCATCACCCGGCCGGGTGTGTGGCTGCAAAATGTGACCACCAAAGAGCCTGATGATAAGCAACTGGAAGTTGCCATTATCGCCCTGAAAGAAAGTTTGAAACTTGAGCCGCAGTCCGGCGAGCCGGAGTTGGCGCCGCTTTCGTAAAAGAGGTCCTACCAAGAGATGTATCTACCGAAGTTCAGTCTCGTTTTCATTGTCCTGCTTTTCGGCGCGTCGTTCACTGGGATTGCGGCCGCGCGCCCGA
>DATENS010000139.1:0-12041 GCA_035274925.1 Pyrinomonadaceae bacterium
CGTTTCGCCAATTCTGCGAGCATAGCAGCGTTTTCCAAGCCAAGCCGCTCGTTTTGAAGGCTTTTCTTTTCATTGTCCAAACTACGACTGCTCCGATTTAGAAAGAACAGGAGCAGTTCTTTTATATGGCCAACGACTTCGCCCAGCCCCGCACAGTCCTTACCTATGGAAAATTGGTTACGGTTAAGCTCTTCGCTCATACATCATCTCCAATCAGGACCTCTTCCTCGGGCCTACAATCAATAGTAGCGATCAGTAACAATCGCGCAATAGGCCTTCCCTGCGGCGATTTTTGGCCTTTCGCAACCTCATTCGGTAGTGGAAGACTGCCGAAATTTCCACTGGTCGGGAAGTTGTGTTTGAGCAGTTAAAACATTCGCCCCTCAACCACACTGCTTAGAGTGTTGCACACCAAGGCTTTTTAGGTTTTCGACCTGGCGGTTTCTCAAAAACGAAAAAAGCCCGCCGATCCTTTCGGAATCAGCGGGCTTCGTTCGAGCCTCTAATATCGCTATTCTGGCCCTCGTTCGGGGCGCTTCGGCTCGGCCGTGATTCCTCTACGATCTCACGGGCTGCTCAGAGCCGCTATTGTTAAAGAACCTTGGCCCGCTCCGGGGCGCTTCTCATGTTCGCAGTTTACGTCATCTCCTATTTCACGTTCAACGATTATTTGTCCGTCATCGCTTCCTGAGCCTTTCAGGCTCGCATTAACGAGAATAAGACCCTAGTGTTGACTCGACACACACGCGCAATAAGCTTATTGGTGCTTAGTTAACCTACCCCGCTGTTCCCAGATCCTTCTCAAAAATAAAAACGGGCGAGGCCCTCCCACAAGCCTCGCCCTAAGGTCATGTGTCCTCACCCCACGCGACCACTTCGCTCACCGGGAGGCGAGCGCAAGCCAAATTATCCACACCTTGGATTCCAATGCAATCCAAGCAATTGAAGCCAGCGCCTTTCGCAGATTGTATAGACACGGCTTAAGACTTCGTGGGAAGCAATCGTCTTATTTCAGCAATCAATACGTTGGGATCAGTCGGCTTGACAACATAACCTTGAGCGCCACAGGCCATTGCCCGCGCCTTGTCTGCGGCCGTTGCCGCTCCCGAGTAGAAGAGAACAGGAGTTGTCGGGTCCAACTCGCGTAGCTTCCGGCACAAGACATCGCCCGGCCCTTCCGGCAACCAATTGTCTAAAAGGTATAAGTCGAATTTCTCTGCTCGCGCAAGACTGAGAGCTTCCGCGGAGTCCTTGGCAGAGCTCACCTGAAAACCTCCCATCTCTAATAGCAGACGCAGGATTTCACGGGTGTCGTCATCGTCTTCAGTACAAAGTATTCGAGGCTTAGAGGCAGGGGTTGTTTCTTCTGGCATTAGGGGACGCTAGATAGACAAACGTTTTTCACCTGGAGGCCGCATGGGACGATTCCAACACGGCGCAGATGATCGGGTTAGCCGAGGCTTATATCACCCTTCGGAAGGTGAGACAATCCCTTATGCCAAAAGAGGGACAAGCACCGAATAGAGAATCCCCGCCGGCACGTGGTTAACAGGCGAATTGTTTATGTCGGGGCACGCCGCTAGCCGCGTCAACGCGCTCCCGACATCGACCGGTCGTAACGTCCTACTTGGAGAGTTGTCCACGGACGGCCCCGTTCGGGAAGTCCGCGTTATGAACGTTGACGTAGAAGTTCCCCGGGTTCTGCCTGATATCTTTAATCAGATCAGCGCTCGCGCTAACACAGCCTTTCGACGAGCCGTCGGACGGCGGCGGCGTCAAAGTTACGACGACGTCGCCAGCTACGCCCGCCGCTCCTGAGTGGATATGCGCAGCCGTGGCCGGCGCGATCCTGGAGACGGTGAGTTCGAAGCAGACTTCGTTCTGACCTTGGTTGAGTGTGATGACCGCGCGGCCTCTGCCATCCGGGTCGCCTGGCCCCGGCACTTCCGCCGCCCCCGTCAGCGTTGCTGTTAGCCGACGACCGCCTTGGTCCTTCTCCTGCGCCAGGACTAAGCCGCCAAAGACGGCGACGGTGGTCAAAGCAATCCCGGCGATAAACAGACTTACTTTTCGCATTTTCCCTCCTCTGGATCGTGATTAGAAATTGGGGCTCCCAGGGCGATGTCGGGTAAAAGCTTCGAAGCTAATTCAGGTGCCTCCTTAAGTCACAACCTAATGCCATTAAGGAAATAAATAGCGATAATCAAAACAGCGATTGCGCTGCCAATGAAAACCAAAATCAGCCACCTCCTTAGATAAGTCCCGCACACACGACATCGAAGGGCGAACCGCCGGCGAGTGCGGTGGCTACACGTCGGGCAGGCTTTCATTGTCGCGCCGCCAAATTTATTGCGTAACGCGACCGGAAACCGAGCGTCACCTTGAGGGTGTCGTGACATTTATCTGGGTGCCGCCCCCACGGTTGAAAATCTTACCGCCAAAAAAAGAGAACTCCTGTAACAACCAGAATAAGAAGAATTACGAGAACGGCCACCACGCCCGTACTCGCTCCTCCATTCTCACCCATAAAGCCCCTTCCTTTGTTAGCTACAGCATGGTTCGGGCTCGGTTCCCATTTGCCATTGTTGTTCTGCGGGGCAGAACGGAACATGAAATCAAGGGTCGCTGCTTGGCACAGCAGGCAAACCCTCCTCTGGTTAAGACGAGGCCGATCAATCCCGCTGCCGCATGATGTGCATACGACAAAGCTTTCAAGAATTTGAAGCATTAGGATTACTCGCAATTGTAGATTCTGTTCGTTAATCGGTCAGGTCAACTAACCTGACTAATCATCGGCAATGGCAATGCCAACCAAGAACCATTGCGAGCAATCAGTTATCCGGCAAACTTGTACCCGGCTCTGATGGCACATTCATTGCGCTAAGGAGTAGTTGTCCACAAAACCGTCCGGTATCAATTCTCAGTCAGCGTGAAGGGAGAGCGCGCTGACTTGTGAAACGGCGACGAGCCGGATTTCGTCTGCTTCGCTCGTCGCCGCTATTCTCTTCTCTACCGCGACGCTCTAATTTAGGGGAAACAAGATTGGATAACGTCCAAAACATCGACCGATTAATTGGTCGAGCGATTGTTTCGCTGGAAACGGCCAACAAGCTCGGACAGGTTTCGGATCTGCTTGCCGATCCACTCTCGGGAGAGTTAGCCGGCTTTTCAGTGCAGAGACTTGATGAGAGTTTTGCGCTCGTAAGCATGGACGATGTTCACGACATTGGACCGGATGCAGTTATCCTCGAACGTGACGGCTCTCTTGTTCCAAGTGATGAATCGCAGGTCAAGACGCTGCCCAGGGCAAAGGAAAACTTAATAGGCGTTAAGGTTATCACTGAGCACGGCCAGCTACTCGGAAACATTTCCAACCTGTTTCTCTGCCTTGATAAAAGGCCGGTCTTTATTTACGAAGTGCGTTCATCGCTATTCGATAAATTATTGGGCCGCGCCTTTTACTTTGCCGCATCGCTCGGCTGTGCGTTTTCTGACGATCGAACTGCGCTTGTTGTTACGGGTGGTCCGGAGGACATGCATCACAAGTTAGAGATCGCAGCCGAGCGTTTGCTCGGACTTCATCAGATTGGTTTCAAGCAGCCGTCTGGAATACACATCGAGGTGCGATCTCACGCAGACTAGATCCTTTCTGGTAACTTCAGATTGGCGGAGGTTCCATCGTGCATATCTCAACAAAAACTATTTTTCTGATTTTGATAGCTTTCGGACTCTGTGCGCCGCAACTTACGAAGGCCCAAGAGACGGCGGCGGCATCCGCTTTGATCTGGCGCGATCCGGGAAGTATCAGTGAGCGCGATATGCGATTCGGCCCGGGTGCAGCACACCTCGCTCCCGTAGCTCCCTTCACGTTTTTGAAAGAGGTTAAGAGCGGCGAGTCTCCGAAGTTTGAAGTGCGCGACGCTCGTGGCGTGAAGTGGGTTGTAAAGCTGGGCGAAGAGGCCCAGGCAGAGACGGTTGCCACGAGGTTAGTTTGGTCCGTCGGCTATTTTGCGGAAGAAGCGTACTTCCTCAAACGTGCCCGAATTCGACGACTACCAAAACTGTCGCGCGGTATGGAATACGTCGGCCGCAACGGCACTGTGTTAGAAGCGCGATTTGAACCACGTCGCGCACATATCGAGCGCGGCTCAAGCTGGGACTGGGATCAGAACCCGTTCGACGGCACCAAAGAATTGAATGGCTTGAAGGTGCTCATGATTCTTCTCAATAACTACGACGCTCGTAAAGAAAACAACCAAATCCTTCTTGTAAAACATTCGGCGAGCAGCACGGTCGAGACCCGGTACGCGGTATCTGATTTAGGCGCCACGCTCGGCAAAGCAGGCGGTCTCGGCGGCAAACGCTCAAAGAATAATCTGGAGGATTTCCTCTCGACGAAATTCGTGCGGGGCGTGGAAAAGGATGGTTCCGTCGAATTCGATTATGACACTAGGCCGAGTAAGTTGGGCATGCTGAGCGTGCTCTACCCTCCTTACTACCGCGGAGAAGTAAAGAAAGAGAAATCGATGCGCAAGATTCCAGTCGAGCATGCACGCTGGGTTGGATCACTGCTGGCGCAATTAACTGACGATCAGTTGCATACAGCATTTAACGCCGCAGGTTATGATCGCGCCACGAGGGCGGGTTATGTGAGCGCTCTGCGGACCAGGATAACGCAGCTAACGCGACTTGAAGGCGGTACAGCATCGCTCCAGTAAACAAACTGAACCATCTCACTTACACACGCACTACATCAGTTCATTCTTCACCTTCAGAGAAAAGCAAAACACCGCTTCTATTGATACTGAGAAGAGCTTGCCAGCGTGAGCCTCTCTTTCGTTTAAGCTCGACCGTGGTCACGATCGCCCGTGAAGAAATGACTATTCTGGCCCTTTATTCGTCTTTGCCAATTGCGCACGATGAGCCTCCACCCATTCGTTCCAAGTCCGAAGGGCAGTCTCCCTCATCGCCCGTCGCAGATGTCTGGCGTCGAGCCGAGGTCTTTGACCGTCAACGGTAAGCAGGTCTAAGACTCCATCCCGCAAATCTTTTCCATCGATCTCCTTCCGAACGTTGATCGCTGGGTAACAATCCTCCTTATGATCAAGAGGCGGACGTGTCAGGTATCTTAATTTGAATGACTTATAACCAAACGAACTCTTGTTTGAGCTTACGACTTCGCACAAAGAACCGAACACAGAGACAAAATCGCCCTTAACAATCTTCGGCTGCGTGTACTTGTCGTACAAGTCCGTGGTGACGGCGCTTCTCATTGCTCGGGTGAGCTGCGCTGCGATATCTTTGCGGGTGCGTATCCGAAGTAGTCGCCGACAACGGTCGAGGCAATGCACAGCCAGAAGCCAAATTTGAGTGCGCCCAAATAACAGTCCCTCAAACGACTTCAGTGAGGGGAGGCCACCTACATTCAAATGGATTGCTTGGCTAGGCTCTCGATAAGCTCTGCCATAATAGAACCCTAACATCAACCTTTCAGCCTTCGTTGCCAAAGGCAGCGCTTTATCGAAACGGTTCATGAAAGTCTCTAATTTTGCCTTGCCGCCGGGCTTCGGAGTCGCGCCGCTTAAGTACCAGCAACGACTCAATTGTAAACGAGTCTCCCCATGAGTGATGCTACGCATAGTCAGGTCAATTGAGGCTTGGGTGTTTAGGTTGGTGCAGTTGAAATATCTCTTGAAATCGTACTTACGATGCAGGTGAACTGCCAATTCTTCATAGAGCAGATAATGATCGTAGTATGGATCTAAATTAGTTTGTGAGAAGTTGATGAGATCCACGAGTATTTCAGTCAGTCTGCGGATATGCAGCGCTTGTTCGCGTTGAACGACGGAGAAAGTGTTCTGAGTAAGGCGACGCCCCAAGTCATCGTCCGGGATGTCAGTGGGCGCCTCGCTCATGGATTCGTGGGAGAGTTTTAGCGCAAACGCCGATTGTTCGAGTTCATCAAGAATAGCGTATACGTAATGGCGGCGTCCGCGACTATTGTGAGCGCGCCCGAGGAATCGGAAATCACTGTCCGAGAGTCGCAACTTCTTTCGGATTTCGTCCGCGGCACTGATTAGGTAATCCGTCAAAACGCCTTCTGAGACTTCCGTGCCGTCTCCTTCAGACGATCCTTGTTTCTGATCTTCACTCATGGCCTGATTAAAGCAACCAATACCATTGAATGCCAAGCAGTGAAAACTTGGGAGAGAGGATCGGTCTGACTCTTTCGAAAATTGAGTTATCATACAACCAGCCGTCCGCGCATCATGCCCATTCTGCAGGTGAACTTGAGCCTGCCCGATTTGCTTCGTGTGTCGAACCACCAGACCAGGACGCCGCAAGGGTTCTGAAGACACGATGGCGTGGCTGGCTAACGATACTGAAATGCAGCGCGATCGGGAGCGCTTGATAAAGGTGTGTTGCGCACTTCAGCATCCAGTCCACAAACAAGGTGCGCCGCGACCTATTGGCTTAACCGCGACGGCATAACATTTCCCGTTTTGGGGAGTTGCAATGGATTGCTTTACTGATGGAAAGTAGCGGAATTCAAACCTCGCGCGCTCACGAGTGGTGTATTCATTATGGATATCATCTTTCACTATCCCCCAGAACTCTTGGGTCTGCTGATTGAGGCATTACCCTGTCTGTGTAGAACCAAACCGGATCTGTTGCTTTTTTTCCAGGGGGCGGGTGTTGATCGCACCCTCCTCGCTCCATACGAGAGACTATTAAGGACCAATCGCGATGGCTTCAAGAAGCATATTGTTTCACGCGAGCTGCTGACGCAACTTAGCGAGTTGGGGGAACGCAGTCTTCGAGAGCGGCGTGAGTTGCTAAAGCGCGTCGTTGAATTTGAGGATTTCTCCGTGTGCTGGCCGAAGGATCAGCCCGTTGCGCGAGGCCTCGTTTCCCAAATTCGGGAGTTGGTAAATAGGAAAGACACGTTTACTCGCATTAATATGGAGCGTGAGCAAGAGCGGAAGCAACGAGTTGCACAAGAAACCAAAAAGGCAAAGGCACAAGAGAAACATCTCGAAGAATTAGAAAAGGTCAAGCGGCGCTTCTTTTCTCTGTTTGCTGAGACTGATCCTTACAAACGTGGGAAGTCTCTAGAAGCCGTTCTAAATCACTATTTCCAAGTTAGCGGAATCTCTGTTACCGAGGCGATAACCCTGACGGGAGAGTCTGGTTCCGGTGTTATTGAACAGATCGATGGCGTAGTTCAACTTCGAGGCCAGTTATTTCTAGTTGAGGTCAAGTGGGAAAAGGAGACACTTGGCCGAGACAAAGTGTCCTCACATCTGGTCCGAGTCTTCAGTCGAGGTTTTGCCGGAGGAATCTTCATTTCATACTCGGATTACTCTTCCGCCGCTTATAACGACTGCAAAGAAGCCCTAAGAGATAAAGTGATAGTGTTGTGTAAGCTCGATGAATTAGTGCGTGCCCTCGAAGAAAGCGTCGACTTCAAAGAACTTCTGCGCCAAAAATTAGATGCAGCGATTATCCAGAAGGAGCCGTTTTTTCGACTGCCGATGTGAAGCACACTTTACTGGCAAAGCGCCCACTCACGCAGCCGTACTTCTTTACCTCGAAGTCGCAAGCCCTCCTCTCACAAGGCCAATTCGGAAGAGTCCTTAAGAGCCAGAAAAGCGTCGCCCGGCTTGAGTTTGTTATCGTACAACCAGCCGTCTGCGAAACATGTCCATTCCGCAGGTGAACTTGAAATCTGGCGGATTTATTTGGCGTAAACTGAATGACGACGGGAGAGTTGAGAGACAACGCTCGATTATGCCGTAACCCGGAATAACGATCTCGCGGCCACAGGTTTGCTCCACCTTGCGAATGAAGGTTAATCGCGCTGGTACTCCGCGACGCAGCGTCACGCTTGAGGCTTGTATCCTTGAGAATTGATTTCAACCGTAGCTTTCTGCAGACGAATCGGTCTCTGCGGTGATTGGAGCGTCGTCGCTGAAGCTTTGCGCTGCGTAGAGAGCAGTGGCGCCACCTTCTGATCGAACTCATCCTGATACATTATTCCTTCAATCACATCACGCACCGTCCCGTCTCGATCAATCACCACCGTTAGAGGCAAGGCCTTGCTGGAAGTAAACACAGCCTTGATTGACTTTGTTCCCAGGGCAACGCGATTAGTTCATCCTCATCTCTTTCGCGAAACGTCGAACGTCGGACAGCCTTTCCGGTGGATACGTTATGCCAATGATCCGCAGGCCTTGATTGCGATACTGTCTTTGCTTCCTGATCAAATCCGGAATTTCGGTGCGGCACGGCACACGCCAAGTCGCCAAAAGTTTACGAGGACGACATTGCCCTTATAGTCAGACAAACTAACGATACGGCCGCGAATATCTTTCAGGGTCGCGCCCATCCCCCATCATTTGTTAGTCTCAATACCTCACGAAGGATATGAAAACGTCTCTTTAGGACCAGCTTCGCGAGCGATAGAACCCTAGCGGGCCACTATAGACACTCTCCCGTGGGCTTCGTGCAACACTTTGCCTACTTCTCCAACATTAAGCTTCCCTTCCCAATCATCCGTCTGCTTATTTATATGGCATTTATCTGTCGCAATACTGGATTGGCGCCATACCAATCGATCACATTCAGGGAGCCATAGTCCTGCGTTAGCCGAAGCCAGTTCCGCATCGGTATTTCTAAAGCTCCACCTATGATCGTACGGCAGACACCGCCATGGGTCACCACGGCAACTTCACCGTGTGGGTGGACTCGCAGCAATTGATCGAGAGTTGTTTGGACTCGAGCCGCAAAACTGCTGAATGATTCGCCGTCGGGATACGTGAACGACATAGGATCGCTAAATAACTTCTCAACCTCGACTGCAGCTTCGGTGTGCAGATCCGCAATGCTGCGACCGTCCCACAAGCCCATGTTGATTTCTCGCCAAGCAGCATCTCGTTGGAGATTGAGTCCGTGGCGACTGGCGATCATCTCCGCCGCCTGACTCGCTCGCTTCAGATCGCTGGAATAGACGGCCCTCAAATGTGTAGAGGCTAACCTGTCTGCCAATAGGCGTGACTGTTGGAGGCCTCTTTTTGAAAGAGGCACATCTGTCTGGCCGAAGACTCTTCCTTCTGCGGCTCCTTCGACCTCACCGTGACGAATCAAATAAAGACGCAGACGTTGTGTTGGATCGGATGGCGTCATGAAATAAGACTGAATCGGACGAGGACAACGGCCGTCAGATACAATGTGATTTCGTTGAGTTGGTTCGTGGCTCCCAGGCAGTCACCTGTGATTCCCTTGAGCCTAGCGTGATAGTACGCGCCAGAAAGAACCGTGACCAAAACGGTCACGAACAGAGCCACAGCGGCAGCCTTCCAAGGCAGCAAGGCGAAGGTTGCTAGTAGAGTGATTGATGCGATCAAGATCGCCGACCAACCAATCTGCTTCGCAACGAGTTTCCCCTGTCCTTCGGCTCGGGCGTACGGTAGCGAGGCGCATAGTGGCAAGGTCGTCCAACGACTTGCCGCATGCGCTACCATCAACCAACGCCAGATTTGTCGCGGCGGAAGCGACGAAAGGAAATTGTACTTACCAAGCACCAAAAAGATCAGTGCCAACGTGCCGTAAGTGCCGATGCGACTATCGCGCATGATTTGAAGCACCCTGTCCTTGGTCCAACCGCCACCGAATCCGTCAAACGTATCGGCCAAACCGTCCTCGTGCAAGCCGTTGGTGAGAAAGCTAGCGAAGACAATTGCCAGGAATACAGATGCCGAGAGCGGTAAGACATGTTGAGCCAAGACAAAGACGCCGGCCGCCGAACCACCGATAATTATTCCAACCAGTGGAAAGAATGCAGAAGCACGGCCCAGGTCTTCTTCCGCAGTCGCTAAGTCACCGGGCATAGGCAAGCGGGTCAGGAATTGTATGGCGACCAGTGGGTAGCGGATAAAGTTCGGCATCGCGTTCAGGTTTTATCGCTTACCGCAGCTTCAGCAAACGTGGCCATCTCGCCAAGCAGTTTGGCCGAGGCCTCTATTATGTGCATCGCCAGCGCGCCCCCGGTTCCTTCACCCAGTCTCATCTTTAGATCAAGCAGCGGTTGCATACCGATCAAATCGATTAATGCGGTGTGCCCTGGCTCAACCGATCGATGGGCCACAAACAGATAGCCCACTAAGTTCGAACACAACGTTACGGCCAGTGCAGCGGCGGATGTAGAAATAAAACCATCTGCCACGACAGGAATTCGCTGTGCTGCCGCTCCGATTACGATACCCATCATTACGGCGATCTCTGCGCCGCCTACCTTTGCGAGTATGTCGATCGCGTCGCCACGATTGGGCTGATTCACAGTGAGCGCCTGACGAATCACCTCAATCTTGTGATTCAGCCCGGCGTCGTCAACGCCAGTACCTCGGCCTGTCAGGATTACCGGATCAACTCCGGTCAAGGCCGCAGTCACTGCGCTGGCAGCCGTCGTATTGCCTATTCCCATGTCACCAATGCCCAGTAGATTGACACCTTCGGCTCCCGCAGAGCGGGCGAGTTCAATGCCAGCCAGGGTCAGCCTCTCAGCTTCTTCGCGAGACATCGCGGGACCGCGCGCAAAGTTTGCCGTGCCCCGCATCTGCTTAACATTGATTAGACCTTCGCGTTCAGAAAAGTCAGCGTCGACACTTGCATCTACAACCTTAACTTCAATCCCGCCATGTCGAGCCAGCGCATTGATGGCGGCACCGCCGTGCAGGAAGTTGTCGACCATCTGTGCGGTTACTTCACGCGGATAGGCGCTGACCCCCTCGGCGGTAACACCATGATCGCCGGCGACGACATAGATGCGTTTCTTCGCTACGCGTGGCGTGGTTGTTTCCTGAATAGCAGCTAGCTGATTCGCAATCTCTTCCAACCGCCCGAGACTCAGAGGCGGTTTTGTCAGAGTCAGTTGGCGTTCGCGAGCCGCAGCTACCCACGACTCATCAATGCGTGCAATTTGGGCACAGCTTGAATTAATTCCCAGAACCATGTCTTTCCCTAGTTCGGCAACCACAACTAATCTGAGCGTGATGGTTGATCGGGCTTCAATCGCAAGGGCAGCCCGGCCACCAGTAGATAGACCTCATCAGCAGACTGAGCGACTTGCTGATTCACCCGGCCCAGTAAATCACGATAGCGCCGACCCGTCGGCGTGTCCGGCACTAAACCCAAACCGACCTCGTTTGAA
This sequence comes from Pyrinomonadaceae bacterium, assembly GCA_035274925.1. GTDB lineage: Bacteria > Acidobacteriota > Blastocatellia > Pyrinomonadales > Pyrinomonadaceae > UBA11740. The sequence goes on from DATENS010000139.1 coordinate 11,210, forward strand.
ACGCAAATAATCGTTTGGTCTCGCGCCTTCGCAGTGCTAATGGAACTGCCAATGAGTTGATTCAATTTCGGTTCGCATTCCAACTCATCTCGCAACAGCCAGTTGGAAACCAACAGTGTCAGGCAATCAACGATTACGATTCTCGCATCAGTCTGTCGCAGCGCTTTATCAATCTCGTAAGGCGCCTCAATCGTCAACCACTGCGAAGGCCTCTCGCCGCGATGCCTGTCGATGCGCCTCGCCATGTCCTTATCCAAACCCTGCGCTGTCGCGATGAAGCAAACCTTACTTCCAGACACCAGCTCTCGTTCCCCCGCAAGCTGTAACGCGTAGGAGCTTTTTCCGGCACGCGCGCCACCGAGAATGAGTATCAAGCCGCCGGTTGCATCTGTTGTCTTGGACATGAGCGGAGTCAACTCACGCAACTTCGGCGCGAGGTTGCGAAACAACTGGGCGCGTGAGTCCCAAAGCGGTATCCGACTTTTCTTTCGGAAGCAGCTTTGGATCGATTTGCTGTTTGATCGAATGCGCGAGAATTGCATGGATCTGGCGTACACCTTCCGTAAGTGCCGCAGGTCCCGGTTGCAGGATGTAAGCAGATTTGATCTCGTACAAGTGATTGTCACGGACGGCACTGATCTGCTCCCAGCCTTCACGCTGACGCATCAAGTCTTTCTTTACCTGACGACCACACCATGATCCGATGATCACCTGCGGATTGCGCTCGATCACGTCAGCCGGATTCACTACTCGATCCTTGGCGCCCTGATGCTGGCGCAGTTCAGGAAACGATGCATTCGCCTCCGGCAATCTCGATTAATTGCTCAACCCA
>DATENS010000140.1:0-7478 GCA_035274925.1 Pyrinomonadaceae bacterium
TATGCCACTACTGCCGCGCTTATCTAGCCTTTGGCGTAATCTTCTGCATAAAGACCGTGTGGAGCAGGAACTCAGCGAAGAGGTCAGCGCCTACCTGGAGATGTTGATTGAGGCGAAGGTCAGGGAAGGTCTCAAGTCGGAAGAAGCGCGTCGCGCGGCCTTAATCGAACTGGGCGGCGTGGAGCAAGTCAAAGAAAGTGTGAGGGAAATTAGGATGGGGCAGAAACTGGAGACGATGTGGCAAGATCTGCGCTATGGCGGGCGCATGTTATTCAAGAATCCTGGCTTTACCTTTGTTGCTGTCGTGACGCTGGCGCTCGGCATCGGCGCGAATACGGCGATATTCAGCATCGTGGATGCGGCGCTGCTGAAAATGCTGCCGGTCAAAGAGCCGGAGCGATTGGTGCTGTTCAAGTCGCTGGCCAGAGAAGATTTCAGCTATGGCGCTTACAACGCCGACAGACGCACCGACCTGGCAACGGGATTGCAGGCGGGGACAGTGTTTCCAAATCAATCTTTCGCGCGAATGCGGGCGCAGGCGCAAACGCAGGGAAGCCCTTGCGCGGAGCTTTTCGCTTTCGGCGTAACGGGCGCGAACGTGACGATAGACGGACAGGCGGAAAGCCTGCGCGGGCTTGTTGTCTCCGGCAATTACTACGCGGGACTAGGTGTGCAGCCATTGTTGGGGCGTGTGATTACGGATGACGACGACAAGGCGGGCGCGAGTCCCGTGGTTGTGTTTAGCCATCGGTATTGGGAGCGGCGCTTGAACAGCGACCCGGCAGTCATCGGCAAACAGATCAGTATTAATAACGTCGCTTTCACTGTGATCGGCGTGACGCCGCGTGGTTTTGACGGTACGGGAGAGGTCGGCTCAGCGCCTGAGGTGTTCGTGCCGATTGCGATGGAACCACAGATCAATCCTGAACGTCGGCGGACGGTGGGCGCGGGATGGTGGTGGTTGCGCTTGATGGGGCGACTGAAACCGGGCGCGACGACGGAACAAGTGCGCGCACAACTGGAAACCGTCTTTCAGCAATCCGTCGTTGAGCATCGCTCTGCGCGGCAAGCGCAGCCGCTCACCGACGGCAGACGCCCGCTGCCGAATCTGGAGCCGGAAGATTATCCGCGCCTGGCTGTGGATTCCGGCAGTCAGGGCGAGTTGAATGTAAGGCAGAGTTTTGCGCCACAGCTTTATTTGTTGTTCGGCGTTGTCGGCCTCGTGCTGCTGATTGCCTGCGCCAACGTGGCGAACCTGTTGCTGGCGCGTGCGGCGGCGCGGCAAAAAGAGATCGCCGTGCGATTGGCGCTGGGCGCTGGACGCTTTCGGCTGATTCGACAATTACTGACCGAAAGCGCGTTACTCGCAATGTTAGGCGCGGGCTTCGGCGTATTGTTCGCATTATGGATCAAGGACGTGATGCTGTCTGTCAGCGAATGGGGCGGCGCAGAGATGGCGGCACTCAATCCGCAACTCGATCTGCGTGTGCTCGGCTTCACGTTTCTGCTGTCGTTGGTAACGGGCATTTTGTTCGGCCTCGCCCCGGCGTGGCGTGCGACGCGCGTAGACCTCACGCCCGCGCTTAAAGATACAGGCCGGAATTCGAGCGGTATGTCGCGCTCGTGGCTGAGCAGGGGGCTAGTCATTACGCAAGTGGCGCTGTCGTTCCTCCTGCTGGTTGGCGCGGGATTGATGCTGCGCACGTTGCACAATTTACAAAACACGGATGCCGGATTCAACCGCGAGAACCTGTTGCTGTTCAGTGTCGCGCCCGGTCAGTTGGGATACAGAGACGGGCGGCTGGCGAATCTTTATCGACAACTGTTCGCGCGGCTGGATGCCGTACCTGGCGCGCGCGGTGTGACCTGTTCATCGGAGCCGCTGCTCTCAACCAGTTGGTACTCTCGGGGCGTTTTTGCAGCGGGTGCGCCAGTCGCCAACAACAGCGACAATCAGCCGGTGGAAAACGGCGAGGCTTTGTTTTTAGGCGTGCGCGAAAACTTTCTGGAAACGATGGGTATTCCGTTGCTGCAAGGGCGCACGTTGCGCCCGCAGGATGATGAGCAGTCCCCCCGCGTCGCGGTAGTGAATCAAGCCTTCGCCAAACAGTTTTTCCCCAACGAGAACCCGATCGGCAAACGCTTCGGATTTGATGCCAGCGACGCCAATCAAATTGAGATCGTCGGGCTTTCAGCCGATGCCAAATACACGTCGTTGCGCGATGAGATCAAGCCTACGATCTACCTTCCCTGGTCGCAGGAATTGCAGGCGGTTCGCTCTATGGCGTTTGAAATGCGCGCGGCAGGCAAACCGGGTGCGCTGGCAGCCCTCGTGCGCGAAGCCGTGCGCAGCGTCGAAAGCAACTTGCCCGTGTTTGATGTCAAAACACAGATCGAACAATCGGACGAAACGTTGCGCACCGAGCGGCTGTTCGCGCGGCTGCTCAGTTTCTTCGGCGCGCTCGCATTGTTGCTGACGGGCATCGGGCTATACGGCGTGCTTGCCTACGCCGTAGCGCAACGCACACAAGAAATCGGCATTCGCATGGCGTTGGGGGCGCAGGTGCGTGACGTGTTGTTGCTGGTCGTGCGGCAGGCAATAGGCTGGACGCTCATCGGCGTGATGCTGAGCATGGCCGTGGCGCTGTGGGTAACGCGCTGGTTGGAAAGCATGCTCTATGGCGTCAGCACCACCGACCCGCTGACGTATGCGATGATTGCGGTGCTGCTGACGCTGGTGGCACTGCTGGCCTGCTGGATTCCCGCGCGGCGGGCGACGAAGGTGGACCCGCTGGTGGCGCTGCGCTGCGAGTAAACAGGATTATTAATCCCGCGGAATGCATGGAGAGCGAAATGATAGAGCCAATTCAAAATTGATACAGCGCTCAATTATATATCGGGGGGTAATGAATCCTTGAGGAATGCTCTGGATAAGTTAGAGAGGATTTTATTGTAGTGTTCAGTTTCGATCATTAATCTGATCCTTGCATCGTGAATCAGATGTATTGAGGTGAAGTGAGATGACATTATTCAAAGTCCTTCTTGCGGTTGCATTCTTCGCGTTTACCGAGTATCCGAGTCCCAGGATTACCAACTTTGACCGCGCTGTTGCTCTTGAGGACAAGGCAGAAACTACTGCTAATGCGAGTCTCGGTGATCTCAATGGCGATGGCTACCTTGACATTGTATTGGCGAAGGGCCGCCACTGGCCGCTAATTGATCTTGTCCTGTTAAACGATGGGAAGGGGCACTTCAACCGGAGGCACAATCTCAGCAGCAGGGCAGATCGGACGTACACCGCAGCTCTAGCTGACCTGGATGGTGACGGCGACCTCGACCTTGTCGTCGGGAATGACGCTCCGGACGAGAAGGTCATCTATTTCAACGACGGGAAGGGTAACTTTACCCTCGCGGGCACATTCGGGGATGCGAGCTGGCCGATGCGCAATGTCACGGTGGTGGACCTCAACGGCGATGGCCGCCCCGACATCGTCGCGGCTAATAGAAGTGAGGATAAACCCGGTGCCAACTATGTTTGCCTGAACGATGGGCGCGGACATTTCCCGTCGTGCCGCGCGTTTTCGACCGAATCTGCTACGACGATCGCCGCCGGAGACATTAACGGCGATGGCGTGCCGGATTTAGTTGTTCCTCACCGCGATGGCGGCCAGAGCTATATCTACATCAACGACGGCAAAGGCGGGTTCGCCGAGAAACATCAGCTCGGTCCCGCCAACGCTGAGACTCGGGCTATTGGACTAGGTGATCTCAACGGGGATGGAAAACTGGACATTGTCATCGGCGACCAGGCGCGGGGCGGCGCTTTCATCTATTTCATTATGGGCGGCATGAAATTTTCCGATCCGGTGCCGATTGCCGAAAAGGTAGATACCGTGTATTCGATTGCCATCGCCGACCTCGACGGCGACGGCTATGCGGACATCGTGCTCGGGAATCAACAAGCACCAGGAGCAGTTCTCATCAACGATGGGACGGGCCGCAGGTTCACGCGCATCCGTTTCGGAGACGGGCAGGGTACTGTCTACGGTCTCGCGGTTGGTGATGTCAACGGCGATGGCTCGCCCGACATCATCGCCGCCCGGTCCGACGCGCCGAGTATACTCTATCTCAACTCCAAGGTTATGAAAGCCGGTCCAAGGTCGCGCGTACGGCACAATTGAGAGTCGGAAGTGCGGCAATGCCAGCTTCATAAATGAGCTTCACACTCTCTATGGCATCCTTCCTGTAGATGATCCGCGTTACCTCCGCAGGGTAGCTCATAAACGAGACCAGAATATCACTCATTCGGCGCACGAGACTACAGTGCTTGTGGAAGGCTCTTGCTTGATCGAGCGGATTCTATATAATTGTGGGGGCATTCGGCCTGCCTGGAAACGTCTTACCCTGAGTTAGACGCACATCTACTACCTAAGGAGGAAGTCTTCGGATTTTAGGAGACTATAGACTCGAAGTATGAAAACATTCGGCAAATCCATTCTGTTATTTCTCATCATTTCCTCTCTTGCTTTTGCACGACAGGATAAGCCGGCAGATTACAGCCATTATCTGGATCAATTCGTGGATACTTCCGCCGATCCCGCGCAGGATTTTTTCCGCTACTCTGTAGGAAAATGGTTGAAGGATCATCCGATCCCTTCGAACGAGCGGTCCTGGGGAATCGCCAACGTCGTGCGCGAAGAAACATATCAAAGGGTGTTGAAAATTAATGAAAGCGCCGCCGCTGATACCAACTCGGCGAAAGGGAACACGTCACAAAAGATCGGCGACTTCTGGTTCGCAGCCATGGACACCGCGACCATAGAAAAACTCGGCATACAGCCGTTGAAAGAAGAGTTCGCGCGGATCGACGCAGTCCGCAACACGCAGGGTGTTTTAGACGTGACCACGCGCCTGCAATACATAGGGGCCGGGCCGCTTTTTTCGGAAGCCATTTTCCAGGACGAAATGGATAGCACAAAAGTCGCCCTGCATTTATACCAGGGCGGGATCGGCCTCCCCGATCGTGATTACTATTTTGATCAGGACGAAAGAACGAACAAGATTCGCGAAGAGTACAAAAAGCATCTGACGAAAATGTTTCAACTGCTCGGAGATACTGAGAAACAGGCGGCCCTTAACTCCGAGACCGTATTCAGAATCGAAACCGACCTCGCGAATGCTTCGCGCAAGCTCCAAGATCTCCGCGACCCGCACGCGAATTACCACAAGATGAATGTTGGGGAATTATCCCGCCTGACTCCTTCTATAAACTGGCGAGATTTGTTGGAAAAGGGGCATATTCGCGATTTGAAAACGGTCATCGTCGGACAGCCGGAGTTCTTCCAGCAGGTAGAGAAATCCCTGAAAAAAGAGAGCGTCGACAATTGGAAAACATATCTGCGTTGGAATCTCATCAACACGTTCGCTGACAAAGTCAGCAGCGATTTCGACAAACAGAATTTTTACTTCTACGGGACCGTTCTGAACGGCACGCCCGAGCAGCGGCCCCGATGGAAGAGGATGCTCGATTATGAGGAATTCTACCTCGGTTACGCGCTGGGCCAGTTGTACGTAAAGCGGTACTTTACGCCGGCGACAAAACAGCGCTACGAAAAATTGACTGACGAAATATTTGCGGCCTTCCGGGAGAGAATCAAAGAGCTGGATTGGATGAGCGAAGAGACAAAACAACGGGCTATGAAGAAGCTCGACACCGTGATTAAAAAGGTCGGCTATCCCGACAAATGGCGCGACTATTCCAACTACAATGTTGACCGCACCTCTTACGCGACCAATTGCCTGCGCGGGAACATCTGGCTGAGCGATTTTTTCATCGCGAAACTTTATAAACCGGTCGACCGGACGGAATGGAACATGACCCCGCAGACTTACAACGCCTATTACAACCCGTCGAATAACGAAATTGTTCTGCCCGCCGCCGCCTTCATCTTACCCGGAATCCCGGACGAGTACGTGGATGATGCCATTGTGTATGCGTACGCCGGGGGAAGCACGATCGGGCATGAAATCACACACGGGTTCGACGACCAGGGGCGCCAATTCGATTCGGAAGGGAATCTGAAAGAGTGGTGGACAAAGGAAGACGCGGAGAAGTTTCAACAGCGCGCGAAAAAAATTATTGAGCAGTTCAATGGGTATGTTGCCGTCGGAGACCTGCACATCAATGGCGCTGCTACCGAGGGGGAAAATATCGCAGACCTGGGCGGAATCCTCCTGGGATGGGACGCGTTCCAAAAAAGCGAACAATTCAAGAGCGGAAAAACGATCGGTGGATTTACTCCCGCTCAACGCTTCTTTATCGGCTGGGCTCTCAGTTGGATGAACGATATTCGCCCGGAGAATTTGGCGGTCCGTGTGAAAACCGATGTCCATTCCCCGAGTTTTCTTCGCGTCAACGGCCCCGTTTCAAACATGCCCGAGTTTTATAAGGCGTTCAACGTAAAACCCGGTGACAAAATGTATCGCGGCGATGATGTCCGCGTTCAAATCTGGTGAGTATTAGAAACCGCACAACCCGCTTCGCGCGCTTCACGATAGATGTGCAAAGATAGAAGATGTGAAATTTCAGATATCACATCTTCTATCCTCGCGCGCCTGATTCCAATCTCACTTCCGCGGCCTTGCGATTAACAGACTGGGATGAGGGGGCGAAGCAGACAATGCTGACTCTGCTCGTCAATTTTTCTTCTTGGTGTGTCAGTGGTGTGTCAGCTATATTATGGGTATTACTTTGTGATCTTAGTGACGGAGAGCGAGAAATTCGAATCGTAGACTCTGCGTCAATTTCCTATGAGTATTCAAACCAGATTAACATCGAAACTTTCCACATTGGAGGCTGCACGGGCTATTTATTTCATTATAGCGGGCCTCGCTATTCGACAATCCCTTGTTATTTTTACCCATAATTGGAACAAAGACGCTGCGACTAGTGGTATTGATATTAGTTGGTGGGGCTGGTATGAACGATTACTAGTGGGTATTGGTTACTTAATTACAGTAATCCGCTTTAGCCATGGGATTTCACTTCTCCACGGACACGAAAAAGAGAGAGTAGAGAAAACTACGCTTCCATCTTCAGGAAGAATATATTTGTTATCACTATTTCTCGTCCTGATGGCAATATTTCTTTATCTAATGGCTGACAATATTGTCCAGTTTCCAGTATACGTAGCTCTGACAGCAATCGTTTTATTTTTGGACTTAGCTTATATCTTGGTCAGTGGTGTTGTTCGGTATCCCCTGATTCGACCAATCAGGGTATGGAACCATACAACCGACGGTTACCCGGCTAGAGCGGCATTACAGTGGATGATTTCAGATATATTACTCTTAGTAGCGTGTGGCTTACTGTTTTTTTATCCTCTGCTTAATCAAGTTTCACATGAGAAGTTTTTCGGTGGGATGCTAATTGTTGCCGCGTTCGCTGATTATTACAGTAACCGAGCGCTTTACTTTGG
>DATENS010000141.1:0-5370 GCA_035274925.1 Pyrinomonadaceae bacterium
CCGGTGGCGCACTTGTGCTGCTTGGAGTTTCAACTGAAAAGGCAGCGGCGGTCGCAATAGTCCTGCATCTCGTTGATTTCGCTCCGGCGGCGGTGTTCGGGTTGTTCTATTTTCTTCGCGGCGACGTTAACGTCGCGCGGCTGCGCTTATTAATGTCATCAGGCGCGGTGGAAAAAGCGCTGGAGGAAAAGGTAAAGCCCGCCGGGCAAAAACATCTGGAGGTCGCCGCGGCTAACAAGTAAGCGAAGAAACTGATCACAATCGAGGATCCAAGCCTATGAAATGTCCATTCTGCGGATTTGTGGAAGACAAAGTGGTTGACTCGCGCGAGTCGCGTGAAGGCGACGCCATCCGTCGCCGTCGTGAATGCCTGAAATGCGAACGGCGGTTCACATCTTACGAGCGCATCGATGAGATTCCCTACATGGTGATCAAGAAGGACGGAAGGCGCGAGACATTCGATCGCAACAAGGTGATGGCGGGATTGCTGCGCGCCTGTGAGAAGCGCCCGATTCCCCCTTCGAAGCTCGACGCCATCGTCAACGCCGTCGAAAAATATGTGCAGGAGTCCCCGGAGCGCGAACGGCCTACCAGCAAAATCGGAGAGCAAATCATGCGGCGGCTGAAAGAGCTCGACAAGGTGGCCTATGTGAGGTTTGCGTCCGTCTATCTCGAATTTGAAGATGTGGGCGAATTCATGAACGAGCTCAAAACTCTGGTGCGTGCGCGTGCCGGCGCGGTGCGACGGGCTTAAGCATGGTCAGGAAAGTGATGGTTAGAAGCGTTGGCTCGGCGGGACTGGAACGCATCGAGCTGAAGCGCTTGACCGAACGCATTGAATGGCTGTTTTCGCTGCTTCAGGAGGCAGTCGCTGCGCAAACACCGGCGGTAGCCGGAACCTGGGCCCCGCTGATCGATGTTTGCGAGACCACGAAGGCCATCGAGGTGCGCATCGAATTGCCAGGCGTGACCGCCGCGCAGATACGGGTTGGGTTGAATGGTAACAAGCTGAGAATTTACGGCGAGAAAAAAAAGAAAGCGTTGCGGCTAAAGGTAGTTTCACATCATTGTTCCGAACGCAGTTACGGCCGTTTTGATCGCGTGATACCTTTGCGTTGGCCGATTGACATCAGTAGCGCCTCGGCAGAACTTTCGAACGGCATGCTTTTGGTCCGATTGCCGAAACTAAAGGATCGCCGAGGCTCAGAATTCAAAATTCCGATCGTGCAAAAGGACTAATCACCCGGAAAGCAAAATCATGGCAGCGGAAATCGACACCGAAATCAACGAAACGCTGGAACCGGTAGAACTGGAGCAGCAACTGCAGATTCCCGAGGAATTGCCGCTGCTTCCGCTCAGGGACATTGTGATCTACCCGTTCATGATCGTTCCTTTGTTTGTCTCGCGGGAGAAATCAATTCGGGCAGTCGATGAAGCGCTGGGCGAACATCGAATGATCCTGCTCGACTGCCAAAAGGACCTGGATAAGGAAGAGCCGGGGCAGGACGATTTATACAAGGTCGGCACGGTGGCCGTGATCATGCGCATGCTGAAGCTGCCCGATGGCCGTATCCGCATTCTGGTCCAAGGCGTATCGCGCGCCACAGTAGAATCGATCGATACCGGCAAAGATTGTCTGCACGCGCGTTTGAAAGTGATGCCGGAAATCCTCGCGCCAGAGCGCTCGCTCGAAGTCGAAGCACTGATGCGCAACGTGCGCGGGTTGATGGAAAAAGCCGCCGCCCTGGGCAAAAACATCTCGCCGGAAGTAATGGCCATCATTGCCAACCTCGATGACGCGGGGCGACTGGCCGATCTCTCTGCTTCAAATCTCGAATTGAAAGTCGAGGACGCGCAGTCCGTGCTTGAGATTGCGGACACGACCGTGCGTCTGCGGCGCGTTAATGAACTGCTGAACAAGGAAATTGAAGTTCTGACGGTCCAGCAGGAAATAAACACCCAGGCGCGCGCCGATATGGACCGTTCGCAGCGCGAGTTTTACCTGCGGCAGCAAATGAAAGCGATTCAGGGCGAGCTCGGCGAAGGAAACGAACTGGCCGAAGAGATCCAGGCGTTTCGCGAAAAGATTGACGCGGCAAAGATGCCCAAGCCGGCCGAGGAAGAGGCGCTGCGCCAATTGAAAAAGCTCGAACGTATGCATCCGGACGCCGCCGAGACCGCGACGCTCAGAAGCTGGATGGAGATTATTACTGACCTCCCGTGGTCCAAGTCTTCCAAGGACAATCTGGATCTTCATAAGGCAGAGCGCATCCTGAATGAAGATCACTACGGATTGGAAAAAGTGAAAGAGCGCATCCTCGAAGCGCTGGCGGTGCGCAAGCTCAAGCCAAAACCGAAAGGACCGATTCTTTGTCTGGTTGGCCCGCCGGGCGTCGGCAAAACCAGTCTCGGACGCAGCGTGGCGCGTGCTTTGGGCCGCAAGTTCATGCGACTTAGTTTGGGTGGCGTTCATGACGAAGCTGAAATTCGCGGTCACCGCCGCACCTATGTGGGCGCCATGCCCGGGCGCATCATTCAGGCGATTCAGCAGGCCGGCACCAACAATCCTCTCATCATGCTGGACGAGATCGATAAGGTGGGCGCTGACTTTCGTGGCGACCCGTCGTCCGCTTTGCTCGAAGTTCTCGATCCGGAACAGAACAACAGTTTCCGGGATAACTATCTGAACGTCACGTTCGATCTCTCAAATGTGATCTTCATGACGACGGCCAACATCCTCGACACAATACAATCAGCGCTGCGTGACCGCATGGAAGTAATCCGGCTGGCGGGCTACACGGAAGAAGAGAAGCTGGAAATCGCACGCCGGCATTTACTGCCAAAGCAAATGGAAGAGAACGGCATTACCGCCCGTGACGTGAACATCTCGCGGACCGCCATGAGTGCCATCATCCAGCGCTACACGCATGAGGCCGGACTGCGTCAACTGGAACGCGAAATCGGATCGATTTGTCGAAAAGTGGCGCGGCGCATCGGCGAAGGACGAAAAGGCAGTGTCCGTGTGTCGCTGCGAAACCTTCACGAGTTTCTGGGCGCGCCCAAAATCACGCCGGAAGAGGTCTTAAAGAAAGATCAGATTGGTGTCGCCACTGGTTTGGCCTGGACCGCTGTTGGTGGTGATGTGCTTTTTATTGAGGCGCTGCGCATTAAAGGAAAGGGAGGGCTGGTGCTGACCGGGCAAATCGGCGAGATCATGCGTGAGTCGGCGCAGGCGGCGTACTCGTATGCGAAGTCGCGGGCCAAAGAGCTCGACATCCTGCCTGAAGACATTCAGAACTACGACATTCACATTCACATCCCGGAAGGGGCAATTCCCAAGGACGGGCCGTCGGCAGGAATCACACTGGCAACGGCACTGGTGTCGGTGTTGTCGCGCAGGCCGATTCGGAAAGATGTAGCCATGACCGGCGAGATCACGCTGCGTGGCAATGTGCTTGCGGTGGGAGGCATAAAAGAGAAAGTTCTCGCGGCCCGGCGCGCGCGCGTGCGAAAGATTATCCTGCCGGCGCTTAACCGGCGCGACCTCGACGAAGTGCCCAAAGAGCCACTCAAGGATATTCAGTTTGTATTTGTTGAGAACGTTCGACAGGTTTTTCGTGAGGCGTTGGGTGAGAAAGCCAAGCCGGTGGTAGCCACCACTCCTCGACCTGTCCGCATGCCTCAGGCCGCCGCCAGGCGAGACTACTAGTGTCGGGAAATGGCTGATTCTGGAAACGGGGAAGGACGTTTGAAAAGGGTACTCCTTTGGCTCGTCCTGCTGTTCCTGATTCTGGCGCCTCCCATCATCCTCTTTTTCTTCCTAAAAGGCCTGTAAATCGGTCTCAAGAATGCCTCAAGAATCGCTCAAGCAACCTCTGCTATCCTTCGAGAATCAAAGGAGTTCGCCCGATTTTGATACGAGAAACTAGTTTGACACCCCCGATACCGTATGATAACCTCACGCTTCCGGTGGCGAGCATTTTGGCCACCAAAACGGAACTTTTGTGTGTTCCGCATTGTTTTAACTATGAATGCCGCAGGCGCGACTCAGGCGAGAGTCGCAGTCGTGGATTCCCCCGAAGAAAGATCTGAGGAGAATACCGATTGATGACCCGTAACCCTCTTTCCTTGTTTTCAAGCGCCCTGTTTGCCGCCGCTCTTTTCTTTCCGGCAATTATCCAGGCCCAAATTCCTGGCGGCTCTTCCGCGCGCGAAATCCCCAATGAAGTTCAAAAAGCCGATCCTCGCGTGGATCGAATTATCGAAAAAGCCGAGAGCTACTTTCACGAGGCTGAGATTCACCTGGCGGCGAACGAGCTCAACCAGGCGCGCGAAAAATTCGACAAGTCGGTCGACGAGATTCTTGAATCAGGTCTTGATGTTCGCGGCACCCAACGGCTCCAGGATTATTACCTGAGACTTATCGAACGCGTTTATCGCTTAGAGGTCCAGGCCTCGCCGCGTGAACTCGCGACTCCTGTGATTGTCCAGGCGACGCCAAATCAAAAAGCCGAAACAGTGGAAGTTGCACAGGTTCAGCAGCCGAAGCAAGTTGGTTTTGTGCAGCAGGGCTTTGAGCCTTCGCCACTTGATCCGCTCAGCAAGCTGATTCTTACTGAGACCGAACAGCAGGTTTCCGAAACGCAACTTGCCGATCTCGAGCAGGCCAAGAATTCGCTCGACTTCAATTTCACGATCAACCCGCTGGTTCAGCAATTCATCAATTTCTACCAGGGTCGCGGGCGCTCGACGATGGAATCAGGCCTGCGCAAGTCGGGCCGTTACATGAAGATTGCGCGCGAGACTTTCCGCAGGATGGGCGTGCCTGAGGACATTACCTGGCTGGGCCAGGTTGAAAGCGCCTGGCAGACGCGGGCCGTTTCCTCTGCCGCGGCGTCAGGACTATGGCAGTTCATCCGCAGCACCGGCGCCCAGTACAACCTGCGCCAGACCGCCTGGGTTGACGAAAGGAACGGTATTGAGAAACCAACCCACGCGTCCGCCCAATACCTGAAAGATCTCGCCAAGCGTTACAACGGCGATTGGCTGTTGGCGATGGCCGCTTACAACACCGGCGCGCTCAACGTCGATCGCGCTATTTCGCGAGCCGGGGCCGCTAACTACTGGAAGATTTATCCCTACATCGCTCAGGAAACCCGCAACTACGTTCCAAACATTTTGGCGGTTATCCTGATCGCAAAGAATCCAGAGAAGTATGGCTTCGGAGGTATCAGGCCGGATCCACCGCTCAGTTTTGAGCCGATCACCGTTCCGTCCGGAACCAGCCTGCGCCTGATTGCGGATGCGGCGGATACCAGCGTGGATCACATCCAGTCTTTGAATCCGGAGTTAAAGCGCGATACCACTCCT
>DATENS010000142.1:0-15163 GCA_035274925.1 Pyrinomonadaceae bacterium
CGAGACCGCAAATACCGGGCACAGCTTGCTGGCGGCAATCGCTTTGGTGATGTTGGGAATAACGTCAGCGTCTTCCAGGGTTCCCTGATCAAAATACTTTTCCATCAAGGCGTCATCAGATTCGGCTACCAGTTCAATGATTCGTTCGCGGGTCTTGTCCACGACATCGCGGCCTTCAGCCGGTATCTCGATCTCTTTAGCTTTGCCGCGCTCGTCAAATTCATAGGCCTTCATGTGGACCACATCCACCACGCCCTTGAATCCGGTTTCTTTTCCGATCGGAAGCGTGAAAGGCACGATTGCTCGTTTGAAAACGTTATGCGCAGTATCGAGGGCGACTCCGATATCCGAATGCTCTTTGTCTAACTTGGTGACCACCATCATGCGCGGCAGCATGAACTCGTTGGCATAATTCCAAACCTTCTCAGTCTGGACTTCCACGCCCTTAACGCCGTCCACTACCACGAGACCGCAATCCGCCACCCGACACGCGGGCCGCGCGTGCGACACAAATGCCGCGTAGCCGGGCGTGTCGATCAGATTTACTTTTGTTTCCTTGTGTTCGAGGTGAGCGAGCGCGGTGTTGAGCGTAATCTTGCGGGCAATTGAATCTTCGTCGTGATCGGTAACGGTCGTGCCCTCATCGACTTTGCCCCAGCGGGGCGTGGCGCCTGCGACGTAGAGAAGCGAACTTAGCAGTTGCGTCTTCCCTGCGTCGCCGTGTCCAATGACCGCAAGGTTGCGAATGGCTTCGGTGGCGTAGACTTTCATAAGAGAGAAATCGGTCCTTTCATCTGGCGACAGACATTCCCTGCTTTATCGGCGTGAAAAGGCAGGATGTAACTGCGGATTGATTCGATAATTTAGCCGAGCAGGAAGCTGAATGGCAAGCTGGCAATATTCAGCGGCGCAGTCCAAGAAAGAGCAGAAACATTCCCAAAAAACCGAGGCAAGTATAGATAACCGTGAGCGGGCGATTGTTTGAGGATATTCCGGTAATGAAACCTGGAACGAAAGCGCCAAACAAAACGCTTCCTACTACGATCAAAACTCCCGATGCCAAGCTTTCTTTCGCTCGCGATTGATTATTTCTCTTGCCTCTTCGAGATGCTTAGCCAGCACGATCTCATCCTGAGATGCCAACACGCTTGCCTGCAAGAGCAAAGTTGCAGCAAATTCATCTACGTATTCTTTCGCGAGTTCCTCAGCGCGAGCGTGGAACTCTTTGTTAGGAACTACGGGGGAGGAATCTTTCATGAGTTGCACCTTTGTCCAAAAGGCGAACAACATTCAGCCGAATTTGGTGGAAGAATTCCTTGTGCTGCGTCTTCAGCATTCTAAGCCGCTTCTTTTGGCGGCTTGAGTTTGCCTTCGGTACATACAGTACAAGGCCCAACACAACGCCGAGGCACGAACAGATGAAGACCAGAGTAAAGGTAACGAGTCCAAAGGCCGCAAAAAGGATCGAGGGAAAGAGAACAGACAACATCAGTCCCGCAAGAAAAAGGGTGTCACTCAATGCGTTCAATTCTCGACCGTTTTTGTATCGTTTTTGAACCATGTTAGCTTAGATAATAATCCGATTTGCTAATTGGCGCTAGTAATGAATCTTGCATCGCAAATAACTTGACGTATTCGAGAGCGCTCAGCGCAATGTGAAAAAGTGTCCTTATCTCATTCCAGCAAAATCGAAGTTTATACCGACGGGCATTGCAATCTCTGCAAGTGGATGCGTGCCCGGGTTGAGCCGCTCGACCGTAATCACCGGCTGACGTGGCTGGACTATAACGATCCGGAGATTCTCAATCGAGCTGCGCCGCACACGCGCGACCAGATGGCTAACGAGATGCACGCTCGTTTGGCGGATGGTAGTTGGAAGAAGGGCTATTTCGCCTGGATCGAAGTTGTTCGCGTTTTGCCGCGTTGGAAATGGCTGGCGCCGTTGATGTCAATCTGGCCGTTCACAAAACTGGGCCCGGTGTTTTATCACTGGCTCGCTTCACGCCGATATACGTTGTTCGGCGTGCCGCCACCCTGCGATGCGTCAGGTGTGTGCCAGCTGCATAAGTAGAGGAGTTGCCCATGCGCCGAAGGCGCATAGCCAACGGTTGCGGGACTTCTGCCAACCTTCCTGCCCTCTTAGGCATCACAAAATCGACCCAGACAATTCAAAATCAAAGAAATCCCGGCGAAATTTCGCTGGGTTGAGGTGTAGTCATGTTTAGGAAAGTTTCGGCATTCTTCACGGCGATACTGGTTTTGACGCTCAGCCTTGCAGTGATTGCACAGGCAGAGTCGAAGGAAACGGAGAAGGCGCGTGTCCGCGTGCCTTTGAATATCGCCATTCTGATTCAGGACGATTTAGTTTCACAGGTCGGCAACGAACTGGGCGTTACTCGCGATTTTATTCGTTCGCTCCCTCCCGGTTCACGCGTGATGGTGGCTTACATTACCGGCGGCAGTCTGCAAGTGCGTCAGCCGTTCACGACCGACGTGAATCGCGCGGCCAACTCACTGCGCATTCCGGCCGCCAGCACTGGGGCGTCACCATTCAACCCTTACGTCGAAGTAATACAGGCACTCAAGAAGTTCGATCCGGCCTGGCAGGGCCACAACGCGTTGCTGCTGATTTCGGATGGTCTTGACGTCTCGAGCGGCTTTGACGCGACCGCAGCCGGCCACACGCTCGATATAGATCGGACCATCAACGAGGCCAAACGCCGTGACGTCGCGATCTATTCGTTCTATGCGCCGTCGGTTGGGCTCACGAGCAACAGTTTTCTGGCTGCCAGCTATGGTCAGAGCTCTTTGAGCCGCGTCGCGCACGAAACGCGCGGGCGGGCGTTTTTCCAGGGCACTTCAGGATTTGTGACCTTTGACTCTTATTTTGATCGGTTGCGAGCCGAGTTGAACCGGCAGTATGCAACCCCCTCTTAAGGCAGTTTCCCAGATTGCTGGACGAGACGCCGCGGGAGCATGGCCTCTCGCGGCGTTTCTGCGTGAAAGTACGACAAACTTCAGTTTGTCGCCGCGACAAGCTAAAGCTTGTCGGACGATTCCGGGCCGGACGAAAAACTCTGGCGCACAAATGCCGGGCAGTGATAAAGTAACCTCACTTCAGGCTGGCGGGCATGACTCGAACTTACCAGCCTCTGACATGACCGCTAAGAAGGCTTCAAAGCTCTCTTTCTATCGAACTGGGACCGCTTCCGCTCTCCCGGCCATTCCGATTCCACAATGACTGACAACCGACGCGAATTCTGTCTGATTGTCGAAGGCGCCTATCTAACCGAAGGCGAAGCCGAACACGCCCTGCGCGATCCGTTTATCGAAGATTGGGCCGAGCAGACCGGCCATTTCAAAGTCCACAACATGGACGATATTCAGGTGACGCCCGGCGTCACGCTCGGCTCGCTGGGCGTGGTGATGCTGGATGATCGCGTTTTTGAAATTGCCGCAATCGATCCGGATCATCCGCTCACCGAACATAAAGCCAAAGGCGTGGCCGAAGCGTTGCGTCGCCAGGACATGTTCGACGAAGTCAACGTCGAGCCGCGCGAGGAAGACCAGCAAAATTGAAGCGCAGGTGGGACCCATCTCAGTGGAAGCGATCAACCAAGCTGATGTTGGGAGTTGCGACAGCCTGGCCTCCCGTCTATCTGATCCTTTTCCTGATCGGAGTTAGCGCAATTACAATTTTCTTGAGTCCCAACCGGCCATCAGGCCAGGAAGTTTCCCCATTCGCTGTAGCCGGATTCGTAGCCGTTTTTGCAGTGCACATGCTGACCATAGTTCTCGTGTTTGCGCTGATTGCCATCTATGTTGTTTTGGCGCTCAACAACGAGCAACTCGAGCAATCGAAGAAAATTGCGTGGGTCGTGCTCTTGTGCTTATTCACCATGGTAACCATGCCGCTTTACTGGTACATGTACGTTTGGCGCAAACCGATGGCGGCAAGCGCGTCTACGTCTTAGTCAGATTAGAGACAAGCCGATGCAAATCTCCGAAGCTGATGTCCGAAGTTTTCTCAATGGCCGAGTCACGGTTTCGGTCGGAGACATTACCAAACAGGACGTTGAAGCAATCGTAAATGCGGCCAATGCGTCGTTGCTTGGCGGAGGAGGTGTTGACGGTGCGATCCACCGTGCCGGTGGACCCGAAATTCTGGAGGCATGTCGCGAGATCAGGCGTACCCGGTTTCCCAATGGCTTAGCCACGGGCGAAGCTGTTATCACCACCGGCGGTAAACTCCCGGCGCTCTATGTCATTCACACGGTGGGGCCGATCTATGGCGAGAACCAGGGAAAGGATGCCGAGCTACTGGCCAATTGCTATCACAACTCGCTGACATTGGCCGTCGAAAAGAACCTTGCCACCGTTGCGTTTCCGGCAATCTCGACTGGCGTCTTCGGTTATCCCCCCGCGGAAGCGGCGACAGTGTCCTCTCGAACCATCGAGAATTTTCTTTCGACTGACCGCCAGTTGAAAGAAGTGCGATTGGTCTTCTTTCAACCGCGCGACGCGGAAGTGTTTTTGGCAAACCAGGAGTTTAGCGAATAATCTTGCGTCTTTGCGCCCTGGCGTGAGTTGCTCCCACAAAGCCGCCAAGACGCAAAGGAACGCCAAGACGGAACCTGCAGCATCCGCAGTTGACGCAGACTTCTTCTTCTGGCTAAATCACTCTTTCTTTCCAGCGGCAATATCGCCGCTTTCTTTATGCTCAGAATCTGGAAACTAAGCGATTTTCTGAATGACTATAGATATTCAACCTGAAATAAATAAGCCCCTCAAAGTGCGTCAGCTACCTCAAACCCTGCAGCCCCTGGAGAAGTTGGCCTCGAATTACTGGTGGAGCTGGGCGCTGGACGGCGCGGAAGTGTTTCGCGATCTTGACGCGAGCGTTTGGGAACAATGCGATCGCAATCCGCGCGCGCTGCTGGCCCAGGTAGCTGATCTGCGTTTAGCGCAAATGGCCGCCGATCCGCTGTTCACCGAGCGCGTGCAACAGTTGTCCGATCGCTTCGACGCGTATATCAGCGACACTCGACCCTGGGCCGGCCTGCAGCTATCACCTCGCGTCACACGCGAAACTCCGATTGGCTATTTCTGCGCCGAGTACGGCATTCACAGTTCTTTGCCGCTTTACTCCGGCGGTTTGGGAATCCTGGCCGGCGATCATCTGAAATCGGCCAGCGACCTGAACGTGCCGTTGGTGGCAGTGGGACTCTTTTATCGGTTCGGCTACTTTCGCCAGCGCCTGAATACGGTCGGCTGGCAGGAAGAGTCGTATCAGGAAAGCTACACCGCCGAGCTTCCCATCGAGCAGATCAAAGATGAGAACGATCAGCCAATGCTGATCGAAGTTGAGATGCGCGGCCGAGCGGTCAGCGCCTGCGTGTGGCTGGCACGGATTGGGCGAACGCAGCTTTATTTGCTGGACACAAACGTACCCGAGAATGCCGAGGTCGATCGTCTTGTGACCGGTCACCTTTACGGCGGTAGCCGCGAAACTCGATTGGTGCAGGAGATGATGCTGGGCATCGGCGGCGTGCGTTTGCTTCGCAAGCTGGGCTTCACGCCGAGCGTATTCCACATGAATGAAGGGCACTCGGCTTTTCTTTCTCTTGAGTTGATTCGTGAGGTAATCGAGCAGGAAGGTGTCAGTTTTGCGGAAGCGGCATCGCGCGTACGCGAGCGGTGTGTGTTCACTACGCACACTCCGGTCGCCGCCGGTCACGACGAGTTCGAGCCGGATTTGATCAAAACCGGCTTTGGCAACTGGTACGAAACCGCGCTCGGCCTGACGCTCGACGAATTTCTTGCGCTTGGCCGTGTGACCGGAGATGCGCAGGAAGCATTCGGCCTCACGCCACTAGCGCTGCGAATGTCGCGGTCGACGAACGGTGTCAGTCAAAAGCACGGAGAAGTCTCGCGCGCGCTTTGGAACAAGTTGTGGCCGGAGCAAAAAGTCAGCGACGTGCCGATCACTTCCGTTACTAACGGCGTACACCCGGCCACTTGGGTGGCGCCACCAATTCAGTCCCTTTATCAAAAACTAATTGGCGAGAACTGGGAAGAGATGGCCCGGCATGCGAGCGCCTGGGCCGTGGGTATCGAGAAACTTTCCGATGCAGAGCTTTGGCGAGTTCATCAATTGCTCAAGCAGCGTCTGGTCGCTTTTATTCGCGATCGCGTCTTTGAAGCCCGGCTCGCGCGCGGCGAACCCGATGATTACATTGAACAGGCGCGCACAATGTTTGATCCTGAGGCGTTGACGATTGGTTTTGCGCGCCGCATCGCCGGTTACAAGCGCTGGGATTTGCTGCTGAGCGAACCCGATCGTTTGACCGAAATAATCAATAACAGCGAGCGCCCCGTGCAATTTGTGTTTGCGGGTAAGGCGCATCCTCACGATCACGGCGCCAAGCTGGTTTTGCAGAAGTTAATGCAGTGGCCGCGGGACTCGCCTGTGCGTCAGCGCATTGCCTTTCTCGAGGACTATGATCAAGAAATCGCGCGCCATCTGGTGCAGGGCGTCGACGTATGGATGAACGTACCGCGCCGGCCTTACGAAGCTTCGGGAACCAGCGGCCAAAAAGCAGCCATGAACGGAGTGCTGAATTTCTCTGTGCTCGATGGGTGGTGGCTGGAAGGTTTTGACGGGACCAACGGATTTGCGATTAGCGATCTGAGCGAAGTCACTGACGAAGTGGCCGATCGCGAGGACGCTGCCTCGATGTATCGCGTGCTGGAGCAAGAAGTGATTCCTACTTTCTATGGCCGTAACGAGGAAGATGTGCCGCTTCGTTGGCTGTCGATGATGAAGGCGTCGATTCGCACATTGCTTCCGGCTTTTGATTCCGATCGAATGGTGGCTGAGTACGCCGAAAAGATTTATTGAGCATGGTGATTCTTTGCGCCTTAGCGCCTTTGCGTGAGAAATCAACGCGGTCCACGTTCACGCCAAGCGCAAAGACGCAAAGAGTGCATGTTAGGCTTCTGGCCGCCCCTGCTTCGTTGTAAACTAATTCCCGCATGAAGTTCTGCCCGGCCTGCAATAACCATTACGACGACAACCTCAGCTTTTGCCCGAAAGACGGCGAGGTATTAGAGGAAGATCCCAGCTCGTTCGTGGGCAGCGTGCTCGACGGGCAATACCAGATCGAAGCCCTGCTGGGCAAAGGCGGCATGGGCGCCGTCTATCGCGCGCGCCACATCTTGTTGGGCGATCGAGTCGCCATCAAGCTTCTTCCCCCCGAGATGCGCAGCAACACCGAATGGCTGCGCCGCTTTCAACGCGAAGGCCAGGCCGCACGCCGCTTTCGTCATCCCAACGCGGTCACGGTTTACGATCTGCGGACCTCAGGCGACGGCACAATCTATCTGGTAATGGAATATGTCGAGGGCACGACCCTCGATGTCGAACTGAAGCGGCATGGACGGTTCGCGCCGGCCGAAGCGCTCGCCATGCTCAGGCCCGTGATGAGCGTGCTAAATGCAGCCCATGCGATGGGTGTGGTGCACCGCGATCTAAAACCCGAAAACATCATGATCGGAAAGGCAGGAACCAGTGGCGAGCCTGTAGTGAAATTGCTCGACCTGGGAATTGCCAAATTACGCGAAGTCGCCGGCGTGGAAAAGACTGGAAGTACGGCGCTTACGATGGCTGGCCAAATGTTGGGCACGCCTTACTATATGTCGCCGGAACAGTGGGGTGAATTGCCGGACGATGGCAGTTCTGAAATTGACGGGCGCGCGGACATCTACAGCCTCGGTGTGGTCCTGTACGAACTCGTCGCCGGCAAACGCCCGTTCAGTGGGCTGACAATCCTCGAGCTGCGAAAGCAGCACGTCACGGAAACGCCAAAGCCGTTGCGAGAAGTCGTTCCCGGTGTCTCGGAGAGTTTCAGTCGCGCAATTGCGCGCTCGATTGCCAAGGATCGCAGTCAGCGACAATCAACTGCGGCCGAATTGGAGGCTGAACTGGGCGCGGCACTATCGGACGATGGTTCCTCGAGTGCGGTTTTTCCAGAAATCGGGAGCGAGCAGGACCGGACTACTGGTCTTGCGACAAGGGCGGAGCGCGCCACACCCACGATTGGCGATTCCGGTGCACAGACCATGGTTGAAAGCGCGGCTGCCCCCGCCGCCAGTCAGGCCGCCACGATTCCCACACTGGTAGTTAGCACGGATGAATTGGCTGCGCGCGAGGGGGCCAGACCACAAGAGTCACCGCAGGTAATCTCAAAACCGCAGATGGAGATCGCGGTTCCATCTCGCCGGCAAACACCGCTCATCATCGGGGCGGTCGTCATTGTTCTCTTAATCGTATTGGGTGTTGGCGGCTACGCAATCACCAGTTACTTGAAAGGGCGGCCTACCACCAACCCTGCTGTCACAACTGCCGACCCGGATCTTTCAGCTCCGAAACACGAAGTCGCGCGGTATTGGCTGGAAGTTGAGTCCACGACGGATTCTCTGCGCGCGGGTGATCCGGTTGAGTTGCAGTCAGGCCAGCGGTTCAAGTTTCATTTTTCACCGAGTCAGAGTGGTTACCTTTATTTGATCGGTCCGGGCGCCAACAATGCCCCGGCGGTTTTCCTCTCGGCCCAACCGACTGCCGGCTCAGGTTTGAAAACCAATCAGGTCAGCAGCGGAGTCGACTTTTCGTTTCCCGCTGACACAGGCAGGAAGGCGAACTTCATCCGGCTGAATAACACGCCGGGAACAGATGAATTCACGTTTGTTTTTTCTCCGAGCCCTATTACTACCCCAGGATTTTTTGCGGGAGCTTCCGAGCGTTATTTGACGGCTGACGAGTTGAAGCAGTGGGAGGATTTTCAGGAGCAGGCGCGGGTGAACGCCGCCTCTACTGAGGTCATCAAAGCCGGTGCGTCACCCCAGGTTGCCGTGAAAGTGCCGCAAAATGCGCCTGAAAACGCGTCCGTAGTTTTTAAAGTAAGCATCCAACACAGGTAGCCGAATCGTATGTAGAATACGAGCTTAGTTTTGAGTGGAGGAATTCCCATGAGTCCGAAATTGTTAGGTGCGATGCTGGCGGCCGTTGCTTTGTTAGCGGGGATAGTGGTTAGCGCGCAGCAGCCTGATGAGGCTGTGCGGGGAGCTTTTCTCGAGAGCCGTCCCAAGACAACCAACCTGAATGCGCCTTCGCGCCGGCATCGGAGGCGTCCGTCGGCGAACAAGAACGCCAACGCCAACAATTCATCGGCGACGGCGATGAATGTAAACGCCGTCAATTCAAATGCGTCCGCACACATGCATGGTGCCAAGAAGAGTTTGCCGGCGATCGGTATCGGCTACACGCTTTTCATGCGCGATTCCGACGGGCGTGGCGTACGCGTCGAACCGACTCGCGAGTTTCGGAATGGCGACCGCGTTCGCATCGCATTGGAAACGAACACAGACGGTTACCTTTACATCTTTGACAGCGAAGACGGCGCTCCGGCGCGCATGATTTATCCTGATGTGCGCCTCGACGGTGGCGAGAACTGGATCGAAGCTCACGTGCCGATGGAAATTCCGTCGAGTGATGAAAGCGAGGAGCGGCTGCGCTGGTTCGAATTTTACGGAAAGCCCGGCGGCGATCGTATCTATGTTGTGCTGACTCGCGAGCCACTCGCGTCGGTGCCCATCAGCGACGAGTTGGTGGCGTTTTGCGGTCTTAACAAGGACAAGTGTCCATGGCAACCACCGTCAGATGTTTGGGCCCGGATTGAAAAGGGCGCCAAAGCCAACGTCAAAGTAGCGACGACAAAAAACTTTGGACAGGCGCAAACTGAAACCGAGAAAGTTGCCACCACCCGCGGCCTGGGACTGGATAAATCAGCGCCTCAGCCGGCGGTGATTCGGATCAATGCTTCAACCAGTGAACCTGTGTTGGTGACAGTGTTGGATTTGGTTCATAAGTAGTAAGGTATTTGCATGAAAGCAATTCGGTCTTACCAGGTTTTTGTAATCGCAGGGAGTTTTCTGCTCGCTATCTCAGGCTCGCATTTTTTCTCCGCCGGCGCTCACAATCCGGTTCCTTTATCCGCGTCGTCCGCCGAACCGCAAGGCGATTCAGCCTCGGCGCTTAGCCGTGGCCGGACCCTCCTGAAGCAGGGCCATGCCGATCAGGCGCTCAGCTATTTGCAAAACGCTCTAAGTCTTTACACCCAGGCAAACAACCATAGGGGCATTGCAGCATCGCGCGACGCGCTCGGCGATCTTTACATGGTCCAGGGTCAATATCGTGTCGCGCTCGATCATTATCAGAAAGCTTATGAAGCGTTTGTCATAGCCAGTGGTAAAGATCAGAAGAATCAGGCCGCGGCAAATACCGTGGTCAGCCAAGCGGGCAGCTCAACTGCCGCCGCCGCGACCGAAACCGCCGCCAGCACCGCCGACAACGGATTCAACGCCAACCTCATGCTCGCCAAGATCGGCGACACAAACTACCGACTGGGACAGTTGGCCAACGCGAGCGCCTCGTACAGCCGCATGACTTTAAAAAAACCGGAGAGCGCCGCCGCAAAGGCTACGCGACGTTTTGGCGGACTTGGTGGAATTCTTGGTGGCATTTCCACCGGCAAGGTCGAGATAGCCGCCCCGACCAGCAGCGCGATCGGATTGTTGGAAACCAAGAAGGAGATGGATGAGTATCGCGTGGCGATCGTCTACATGACGTACGAGCTGGGCACGGGCCGCATTGCCTTCGCGAACAATGATCTGGAACTCGCCCGCAAGCATTTTCAGAACGCGCTCGACGCCGGCGGCGGATCTCTGCCAATAGTTGCCAAACTGGGCCAGACGCGAAGGTTTCGCACCGCTGCGCGCACCAGTCTCGGCGATGTAGCGCTGAAGCAGGGCCGCTACAAAGACGCTGCAAAACTTTTTGATGAAGCTGCCAACGGCGCCAAAGACGACAAGCGCCTCGATCTGATGTGGCCGGCGCAACGCGGCCGCGGCCGCAGTCTGTGGTTGCAGGCGAGCCAGGAGAAGGACAACAAGTCCGTAAAGATGCGCGAAGACGCTCTCGCTTCATATCGCGAGGCCTTGACCACGATTGAGACTATTCGGGCCGGAAGCCTGCGCGCCGACGAGTCGCGGACGACGTTTCTGGCGACCACGCGAGACGTTTATGACGAAGCTGCCAGCGCCTTTGCGGAAATGGCGTTGATGAATTCGACCGGCGGTATCCCCGCGGGTCCGGGACTGGCTTACGCGGCTGAGGCGTTGCGAATCTCTGAGGAGAGCCGCGCGCGATCGCTGCTCGACATGCTGGCGGAAGTTAATGCCCAGGTCACCGAAGGAGTGCCGCCGGCCTTGCTGAAACAGAAGCAGGACAATCTCGATCGCCAGCAGGAGATTGCCGCGCAACTCACCGGCGTAAGCCTGGCCAGCGATCAGAAGAAGAAACCTTCGGATCTGGAAAAAGAGCTGGACAAGCTGCAAACCGAGTTTGACGAGATCGAGAACCAAATTCGAACCGTCAGCCCGCGGTATGCGTCGCTCACGATCACGCAGCCGTTGTCACTCGCGGACATTCAGCAAAAAGTTCTGGACGATAACACCGTGCTGCTCGAGTACACGCTCGGCCCGGATAGTTCGTACTTGTTAGTGGTAACGCGTGCGGCGATCTCCGTTTTCAAACTTCCCGCGAAAGCGGAACTTAACAGGCTGGCCACTGACTTTCGCGCCCAATTGATTCCGCCCAAACTACAACGCCGTCTGGTCGGCATTGATATAGCCGAAGAGCAGCGGGGCCTCGGCCTGTCCCAGGGACCTTCTGAAAATGTTGACGCGTTTGCGGCTGCGTCTACAGCGCTGTTTAAGGCGGCCGTCGAACCGGCGATGAGTACTGTCGGCGTAAAGCGAATGTTGATTGTCGCCGATGGCGCGCTGAACTACGTGCCCTTTGAAGCGCTGATAAAAACTCCGGGCGGCGCCGACTACATGTCCCTGGCTTACCTGGTGAAATGGAATGAAATTGTTTATGCACCCTCGGCGTCAGTGATCGCGGCCATTCGTTCGGGCGGAAGTTCAACCGTAAAAGGAAGCGCGAATGTTCTGGTCGTGGCCGATCCAATTTTTAATGCCGACGACGCGCGTCTGAAGGGAATTCAGGTGGCGCAAAGCACGGAGGTGGCGCGCGGTCTCGGCCTCGCGCTCGACAGCGCGGTCAAGGATGTTGCTGGTGAAGGGACAGGCGGTGCCTCGTCCGCTTCCGGCCCGCGCCTGGTGAGGCTGCCGGGCACGCGCACTGAAGCTGATGAAATTGCGAAGATAGCTCAAGCCGGCGGCGCCAAGCCCGACATCTGGATCGACCTGAGCGCGAGTGAAGAGAATGTCACCAATCGAGACGTCACCAACTATCGCGTGGTGCATATCGCCACCCACGGGTTGTTGAACGTCGAGCGGCCACAGTTCACGGGTTTAGTGCTCTCGCTGGTGGGCAACACGACTAAAGACGGATTCTTGCGCACCGATGAGATCTTCAATTTGAAGATGGGCTCGCCTCTGGTGATGCTGTCGGCGTGCGAAACCGGACTGGGGAAAGAGAAGCGCGGCGAAGGTGTGATTGGTCTGACGCGCGCGTTCATGTACGCCGGCGCACCCACCGTGGGCGTGAGCCTCTGGTCCGTGGCCGACAAATCTACTGCTGATCTCATGACTGATTTCTATCGCCGATATCTCGGCACTGCGCCTGCGGCCGGTGCGCCTGCGGCCCCGGTGTCCGCTCCCGCCGCCATGCGCGAATCTCAAATCGCGATGATCGAGGGCAAGAAATACAGCGCGCCATTCTACTGGGCCCCGTTTGTGCTGGTGGGAGAGTGGAAGTGAAGCTAGTTTGACTACTTCCTGAGAGATTCCTTAAGGCGATCTGGAAGATGAATTATTCCGTCGTTGTTTTAGGGAATGTCCAACGATTGAAACTCGTTCCCGGCAGACTTTTCGACGGCCTCTTCAATCATTGAGCTGGCTGCTTGAATGCGACGTAGATCATTTGTTGAGAGTTGAAGACAGCAATACCTGCGTTGGAGAGATTCTGCTGATAACGTATGTTTTGGTCTGCAGTGATTAATATGTCAAATCTGCCTGCCGCCAACCCCAGCAATTCGCTATTTCTAATTCCACTCCAGCCTTCACTTTGGACGCTTGTGCAGGAATGGCGCACGAGTATTTTGTAAATCGGCCAAGGGACACACTCATCCAAAAGGATTCTCATGCGGCGGGAGAAAGCAAAGCGTGCTCGGAGCGTTCTAACACTTGACAGGCTAACTCGCGGGTTACAGAAGGAAAGCACTCCAGAAATTCTTCAAGAGAGTAGTCATTTTCAAGGTATTCGAACAGCGTTTTCACCGGAACTCGAGTACCTCGAAACACCGGTGCGCCTCCGAGAATTTCCGGATCAATCGTGATTAGGTCTGTCGAAGTCATAGAAGCAGTCTATTCCAATCTTGTTGGAGTCGACAAATGAACCTAGGAGGTTCGCGGATGGCCTCAAATAGTCGAATGCTCGTTATGAGAAATCCCTCCATTCGGTCTAAGATTAACTCAGACTTCTTTATGACGAACAAAGGGTTTCTTGAAATTCACGATGTGGAATCGCTGGATCGCTTTTTGGCGCAATCGAATGAAACGCCGGCGATTCTTTTCAAGCACAGCAACAGTTGCGGGATCAGCGCGCGAGCTCACAAGCAAATGGCTGAAGTCGAGTGCCCCGTGGGGATTGTGACTGTGCAGGACGCCCGCGCCGTGTCCCTGGAGATTGAACGCCGTTTCCGGCTTTCACACGAGACCCCGCAGGTTTTGATTGTGCGAGGCGCGGATTTGCTTTGGAACGCATCGCATTACAGCGTAAGCGCTTCTGCGGTGACGGAGGCATTGGAGCAGGCAGCAGGCACTAAGCAGTAAATCCGAACCCCGGGTAGCCAGGGCGGCGCAAGTTTATGATCGAAGCAGCATCACGGCGGGCGATTGAGCCTACAGAGATTTCGCAGGAAAGTGCCACACAAGTGCGGATCACCTGGGCGGATGGCCGTATCTGCGAGTATGATTCGTTGGCCCTGCGGCGCGCCTGTCCCTGCGCGCAATGCGTCGATGAATGGACCGGCGAAAGGACGCTTAGGCCTGAATCAGTTTCGCAAGAAGTGCAGATTGGCGATGTGACGATCGTGGGCCGCTATGCTTTGAATTTTGTATGGAGCGACGGACACCAGACAGGCATTTATAGCTTTGAATATCTCCGCAATCTCTGCGAACGATAACGCGACTCTGAAACTTGCGTGCGGATCGCGATGACGGCAGCTAAACGAGTACTATTTATTGCAACACAAGCCCCCGACGATGTTACGCGCCGGACACTCGAAATTCGCGGGTTTGCACCAACCTTCGCCGACGACTGGCAACAAGCATGGAGCCGTTTGAGTGAGGCTGAATTCAGCCTGGTGATTGCGGATCTAGGCCGGGACACCGAAGCAATCAGCTTCATCAGGCGTTTGCGCGAGACGGAGACCACGAAAGCGATGCCCGTGCTGGCGCTGGGTGAGTGGGGAACCGGCGCACCGACACTCGCCTTGTCACAAGGCGCCGACGCGTACGAGCGCACGCCAATACAGGCGGAACGACTGGCAACATCGATTGAAAGACTTTTGACAGAGCGCGCAATGGCCGCGAGTCACACCGAATAATGGAAGAACGAGATTTTTTTAACGAAAAGCAGGAAACGAAACGCGCATCGTTCGTCTGTCCTTATTGCCGCGAGCGCGGCGATTACGATGTGCGCTGGCTGACGCGACGCAAAAAGCAGTCGCCGCCGCGCAACGCCAACGAAATGGATCGTGCGCGTTTTGCCAAATCACGGGATTACATGGTCAGAATTGACGACATGCTGGCCTGCCGCAACCAGCGCTGTCGTAAGCGATTTGAGATTCCTACTTCACAGTCCGTAGTTTTCATTTGACGCAGCAATCCTATGACTTCTGTCGGCCTTGCGCGTCTAGGCCTGAATTTCTCAACGAAATGTGAACATAAGTCCGCCGAGCGGACCTTCGCAAAGATTCTCGGGTTTGTCTCTGTTCGCCGGCGTCGCGAACGTAACCAGCCTCGTGGCGCGACGATTGCTCAGTAGCCACATTCCTCGCACTGCCGAAGAAGGATT
>DATENS010000143.1:0-4757 GCA_035274925.1 Pyrinomonadaceae bacterium
CCTCGGTACGGGCGAAGCCTCGCCGCTGCAAATTGCCGCAGCCTATGCGGTGTTCGCGAATGGCGGAAAAAGAATTCAACCGCAGGTGACGCAAGCAGCATTGGGTGCTGAGCCCGGAGAACAAATCATTCAGCCGAGCACCGCATTTATGATCACGGATATGCTTGAAGGCGTAATCGATCATGGCACTGCACGTTCTGCCCGCAATGCGATCAAGAAAACAGCAATTGCCGGGAAGACCGGCACGTCGCGCGATGGTTGGTTTGTCGGCTACACGCCGAATTTGGTTTGCGCCGTGTGGATTGGGTTCGACGATAACAGGCAACTTGGCTTAACGGGCGCCGAAGCCGCCCTGCCCGCCTGGGTCGATTTCATGAAGGCCGCTGTTGACCTGCGACCGGAACTCGGTGGAAAGTCCTTCGACCAACCGGAAGGGATCTCTTACGTAGAAATCGATCCCGAGACAAATCAAGTGGCGACCAGCTTTTGTCCGCAACACGAGCGCGTGGCGATTCTCGCGACCCAAGCCGCCGTCTCGGCGTGCCACCACGGCATGAATTTCGATTTCGCGAGCGATACTGAAATCAACGAAACACCCGCTGTCGCGAGAGCGGAGTTGCCACGGCCGCCGAACAGGCGCCAAACGCTGGAGTTGAATCATTTCAAAGACACTCGAGTTGATACGGGTCAGGACGGACGAAAAGTCCTCGTCAATGAGATGAGATCTTCGGATCGCTAGGGGGCGTAGCCCGCTTCTGACCTTTGAGCTTTTCGGAAGGGCGATGCCCTTCCGCACATCGGGCGGCAAAGCCGCGACTGACTAATCCTGTGGACTAATTCTTTTCCAGCAGCACTTCCGCCACTGCATGCTCGGTCGTGTGGGCAATTGAAAGGTGCGCCGAGGTGGCGCCTGATTGTTCATACAGTTCGCGCGCGCGGCCGTGAAACAAAATAATTGGTGCGCCCGATTCCTTCGCGGCCACTTCGATGTCCTGCCAGCCGATACCACCGCTCCAGCCGGTCTGCAAAGCCTTCAGCGCCGCTTCTTTTGCCGCGAAGCGCGCGGCATAATGTTGCGCGGCCACCGCGCCGCGCGATTCACAGTAAGCTCGCTCAGCTTCAGTAAAAACGCGTTCGGCGAATCGAGGCGTGCGCTCAATGGTTTCGTGCACGCGCCGAACTTCGATGATGTCGATGCCGATGGAAATGATCACAGACGTTCCTGCAACTGATAATGCCGATTTCTACTGGCGCGACCGCGACGGCGTGCGGGGGCTGGTGTCTGCGCCGCTCGAGCGAGATGGATTTGCCAATGCATTCTCGACCCGGCTGGGCGGCGTCAGCCCAATGCCGTCAGACTCGCTCAATCTTGCCGGCTTCAACGAAGACGCGGCGGAAAACATTTACGAAAACCGGAACCGCTTTCTCAGGTTATTCGACGGCCCCTGGACCCTGACCGGCTGTTGGCAAATCCACAGCGCCGATGTGCGCGTGGTTGAGAACGAAGCGGCGGCCCGGCCCACGCCTGATGTTCTGGGCGACGACCAGTACTGTGACGCGCTGGTCAGCAATGTTCCACGAATTCTGTTGGCCGTAAAGACCGCGGACTGCGTTCCAATTCTGATTGGCGATCACGAATCAGGAGCCTTTGCCGCAGTGCACGCCGGTTGGAAAGGTACCGCCGCTTCAATCCTACGTCGCACGATCGACCAACTTTCAAGCAAATATGCCGCGAAGCCCGAGAATCTGCGCGCGGCCATTGGACCGGCGGCAAATGTTTGTTGCTATGAAGTAGGTCCGGAAGTCATCAGCCAGTTCAAAGAACTTTCTTCGCAAGCAGAATCACTGATCGTGTCCACGCATGACGGTCACGCGCGCATCGACCTGCAAAAATTCAATCGAGAGCAGTTGATCGGCGCCGGCTTGTTACCCGATCGAATCCACATCGCGCCTTATTGCACCATGGATCGCACCGATCTTTTCTTTTCGTACCGCCGCGAAAAGACGCTGCATGGCCGCGTCGGCCGTTTAATGTCCGTCATCGGACGCGCTTAACAGTCAGTCTCGTCGCTTCGGCGTGATCTGTACTTTCGTCTGCCAGCGGCCGTTAACCAGTCTCTTGACGGTGGTCGTCACTTGCTGTTTGCCGCGCGGATCGGTGGCGTCTTCAGTCTTCTCGAAGATTTTTCGGGGACGATTGTTGACTACGGCGTACTCTTCCCACTGGTGAAGGCAACAGCCCGACTTCGAGAAATTCGCCAGCACTTTTCGTTTGCGGTCGACCTGGAAAATTCCCATGTAAGGCGATTGCGCCAGCCGGGTGAAGCCGGGACTCAGCACAAACAGCTTTCGTCGCGGCGCGAACAAGTAGACCTGAAAAGACTGGCCGCCATATCCACTGTAGTTTCCGTCGCACAAGGCCAGATCCGGGATGCCGTCAAAATTGTAATCCTCAAAAGTAAAGGCGCTTTGTTTTTCGTAAGCCATGACCGGACTGGTGGGCTGTTTCTCGTCGATCAGAAATGAACTGTCCTCGAGCTTGAAAGTCTGGAGGGCGTTTGTCTGTCCCTTTCGGAAAAGCGTGAAGGTCACCGGTCCTTCACATCTCTCCGCGTCACAAGTCGCGACCTCGACCCTGACATCGTAGTTTTTTGATCCGTCCTTGACGGTGAACTTCCCCTGTGCGAATGCCGACGCGCAAAGCAACGAAAGCACGATGGGGAGTCCTTTCATCGGGATTGTTTGCCGGCGCCGGCGGTTACTGACTAGCGAAAAGCCCAACCATTCGTCCTTTGCACCCGATCGGTAGCATTGACCACGCTAATGCGCATGTTCTGGTTATGTGTCTTGGGCGGAAAGCAAACTTCGTCATTACAGCTCTGCAGACGCACGCTGGTTTTCAAATCGATCGAGCCGCCCGAGTAATTCGCGGGAACGGTCAAAGTAAATCGCAGTCGCGTCTGGCCTTCGTAAACCGACAACTTCTTCTGCGAGAATTTGAAACTCTTCAGCAGCGGTCGGGGATAAGTCACCGCGCCGACGCGAACGCCGCTGGGCGCGTCGACTTTAACCTGCGTCGCGATCAGATAGGTTTCCAACGGCCGGTTTGAATTGATGTGATAGCCGGACGGAATATCGATCACCACGGCGACTGGAAGCGGCCGGCCGCGTTGGGCTTTGTCAGTCCCAAAATAACCAACCACACTGATGTTTGGCTCAGGCGCTGGGCTGGCCTGAGGCGCCTTTGGCATGACGAGAATTGCTGCCAGGGTCAACGTGACGAGAACGAAACGTAGTATTTTTCTGCTCATAGCCTCTTTGATGCGTGATCTGGATTGATGCGGCCGATTCTAGCCGCCTTTTAGCAAAATCTAAACCTGGGGCGTGACTTCAATACCACTGCGGGCTGCCAGTTGGCCGCACGCGGCCAGGATGTCGCGGCCTCGGGGCTTGCGCACAAATGCGTGAACGCCTTTCGACTCGAGGATGGCGCGAAAAGAATCGACCCGAGCGGACGACGACGGCAAGTAAGGAAGAGGCTCAGCGGGATTGTGCGGGATTAGATTTACCTTCGCCCGCAGACTGTGACGATTCAGCAGGTTCGCCAGCTGGCGCGCTTGCTCATCTGAATCGTTTACGCCTTTCAGCATCACGTATTCGAAAGTAAATCGCTCGCCCGGCTTGAGCGACTTCTCAAATTCCTTGCAGGCGGCCAGCAGCTCATCCAGCGGCCACTTCTTGTTTATCGGCATCAATTCGTTTCGGAGTTCGTCGTTCGGCGCCGCCAGTGAAACAGCGAGGTGCGGCCGATCCGGAATCGTTGCCAGTTCGCGTATGCGTGGGGCGATGCCCGCGGTGGATAAAGTGACTCGATTAGGCACGATGTGCAGACCTTCCGGGTCCGACATGATACGAACAGCTTTTATCAGCTCATCAAAATTCAGAAACGGTTCGCCCGCCCCCATGCCCACCAGATTAGTGCCGCGGGGCGTCGGCACTCCATCTCCATAAGCATCGTTCAGCGCCACGATAATTTGTTCGACGATCTCTCCAGCAGTGAGATTGCGCAGCAGCCCGAGCTGGGCGGTGAGACAAAACGTGCACTGCAAAGGACAACCGGACTGAGAAGAAAAACAGATTGTGTCGCGGCGTTCTTCGGGAATGAAAACTGTTTCCACCGGGCGGTTATCATGAGTCCGCAGCAGATAACGGCGGGTCCCGTCAGTTGAAAGGTAGCGCGATTCCAGCTTCAGCGTAGCGAGGGCAGCCTGCTCGCTCAGTTTCAGCCGGAAGTCTTTGGGAAGATCCGTGATCTCATCGAATGAACGCACGCGGCGTTTCTGGATTGCAGTGAAGATTTGCTGCCCGCGATAGGCAGGCTCACCCAGTTCCTGGACGTACGCGGAAAGCTCCGCCTTTGATAACCCTGCGAGTTGGAGCGAATTCATGGATAACCCGATTCTAGCATTGGGGTTGTGAATCCGATGAGCTGAAGCCTGTTACCTTGCGCCCTTTGTGAGGTGGTATTCACATACATGGTCAATCAGATAACACCAAGTCCGCGCAGCGGACGGCAGCATAAAGCCCGGGGTGAGCGCAGCGAACCCCGGGTCAAGACGTCCATGAGCTCCTGAGTCCGCGGAGCGGACGATGGCCGACAAACTCGGGAACTCAATGAAAAGTTTTTATCACGAGCCACCGGCCGCTTCGCGGACTGAATTGAGTTTGTTTCGCGCGTCCCCGGGGTTCGCTGCGCT
>DATENS010000144.1:0-11710 GCA_035274925.1 Pyrinomonadaceae bacterium
CAGATTGCGAAGCGCAAACACCAGTTCCCAGTAGGAACGTTGCACGCTCGTGATCACTTCGATCGCGCGCTGGCGAAACTGCGCATCGGTGAGCGATAGATTCTTCTTGGCCACATCGATCTGCCGGCGCGGCGAGTCATATCGCAGTCCGCGCCAAAGCGGCTGCGTAAAACTAAAGGTCAGCGCCGACGGATACTGTGGGTTCAGGGCGGAAAACTGACTGTTCGATGTCAGGCGAATCGAAGAAAAATCTACGCGATAGGCGCCGCCATATTTCGGGGCGAGGCCTTCGAATCGGCTGGTCGCCGTGATATCGGAAGTTTCGACCACGCTGGCGCCGCTAAGGAAACTCGCTGCCGGAGTCTTGATTCTTTCGAAATAGGTTTGCGCGCTGAGCCGCGGATCATATGCGCCGCGCACAGTGAGCAAATCGGCTTCCGCCAGCCGTACGTTGTCGCGTGCCACCTCGATGTCCTTGTTGTTAACCAGCGCCAGGGTGATCGCCTCGCGCAGCGTGATCGGCTTCTGATCGTTCACGTCCACGCCCACTCGATTCAGTGCCGGCAAGGGCTTGTTTGCGTCCGCGCGGTAGTCCACGGCGATCCGGTTAGCCTTCAAATTCAGCGGCGCAGACGTCGCGGGCAAAGGACTCGGCGATGCGGTCGCATCCTGAGCCGTCGTTCGATAAGGCGCCAACAAGATCAGTGCGGTTGCTATTAGGAGAATTTTGAACATATGGCCTAACAAGGATGCGGCGGCGGTGGCGGCCCTTCGGCGGGCCCGCCCGAAAACTCCGCCAACGGTTGTGCCAATGCGCGACCAAACGCGACTGCGCGCCAGGTCATCGAAAAGCGAGTAGAAAACCGGAACGGCCAAAAGCGTCAGCAGCAGACAGAGTGACTGGCCGCCGACGACCAGCACGCCAATCGATCTGTTCGTGCCCGAACCGGGTCCGCTGGATATTGTGAGCGGGGTCATACCGGCCACCAGTGCGATCGTCGTCATCAGAATGGGGCGCAAACGATCGCGGTTCGCCTGAATGATCGCTTCGTGCCTTTCCATGCCGTGATTGCGCAGCCCGTTTGTGTGATCGATTTGCAGAATGGCGTTCTTCTTCACTACGCCAAACAGCAGCAATAATCCCAGTCCGGAAAAGATATTCACGGTTTGACCCGTGACCAGCAGCGAAAGGATCCCGAACGGAATCGCCAGCGGCAGTGTCAGCAGAATGGTCACCGGGTGGATGAAAGATTCGAACTGTGCGGCCAGAACCATGTACATGAAAATGAAAGACAGGACGATCGCCAGCAGAAAGTAAGTTCCCGCGCGGCCCAATTCCTTGGAACGCCCCGCCAGCGAAGTGCGATATTCACTTTCCATGTTTTCGGCTTTGGCTAATTCGTTGAGTTTCGAGATGACCGCAGCCTGCGAGCCACCTGGTTTAGTATTCGCGAACAGCATCACCTGCCGCTGCCGGTTGTAGCGATCGATCGATGAAGGCCCGGTGCCTTCTTCGACACGCACCAGGTTGTCCAGGCTCACCCATCCGAGTTTTTGCGAAGCGACAATCATTCTCTGCAAACCTTCGGCACTGGCCCGGTACTGCCCAATGGCGCGCACGCGAACGTTGTATTGATCGACACCGGCGTTAAAGGTCGAAACCTTCTGGCCGGCCACCAACGTGTTCAGCGACTGCGCGATGTCTCCAATGCGCACGCCCAAATCGCCGGCGCGCGCGCGGTCGATCACCACGCGCAGCTCAGGCTTGCCGGTGATCAGCGTTGAATCCGCGTCCACCACGTCGGGTAGGCTCTGTAACTTTGCGAGCATGTTGTTTGAATACTTTGTCAGCTTGTCGAGGTCTGGCCCGCCGATCACAAACTGAATATCCGCGTTGCGAAATCCGCCGCCGGAAATTGCCGCGACCGCATTCACACTCGTCCGCAATTGCTTGGGAAACTCTTTCACGTACTTGCTGATCACTTCAGAGCGCGCGCGAACCATCAAGTCGTTTTGCGAGGCGCTGCGCTCTTCGATCGGCGCCAGTTTGACGTAAATACTCGCGACGTTGACCAGTTGTTGTTGGCCACTGCCGATAGTCACCAGGGTGTCAGTCACGCCCGGAAGTTTGCGCACATCGGCGGCCATGCGCTCAGCCAGGCCTGAAGTCGCCGACAGCGTCGAACCTTCGGGAGTGCGCAGGTTGATCTCAAATTGCGATTGATCGTCCGTCGGCAGAAAGTTCTTGCCGACCAACATGAAAAGGGGAATGGTGCTGAGGATGACAACGATCGACAGCGCGACGATTACCCAGCGATGCGCCATCGACCATTCGAGCATGAATGTGTAAACGCGATCGATGGGGCGATAAAACCGGGATTCTTTCGACTGGGCCTGCGCGTACTTGTCTTTGAATTCGGACAGCGACAGCTCTCGCTTTTCAGCCGCAGCCGGCTTATTGGGATCCACCGAAGCATCGGGCGCGCGCTCTTTCTTTTCTTTGCGCTTGATCATGCGCGCGGCCAGCATCGGCGTCAGCGTAAATGACACGAGCAGCGAAACCGCGATCGCAAACGATGAAGTGAAGCCGAAAGAGGACATGAACCGGCCCACGATGCCGGCCATAAAACCGACCGGCAGAAATACCGCGAGCAGCGACAATGTCGTAGCGGTCACCGCAAGGCCTATCTCGCGCGTGCCTTCGATGGCCGCCTGAAACGGCGCCACACCTTTCTCTTCGATGTAGCGAAAGATGTTCTCGAGCACCACCACGGCATCGTCGATCACGATGCCGACCATCAGGGTCAGTGCCAACATCGTGATTTGATTCAGGGTAAAGCCCATCGCCGCCATTAAACCGAACGTGGCGATGATCGAAGTGGGAATGGCAATGGCCGCGATAAAAGTCGATCGCACGCTCCAGAGAAAAACAAACACCACGATGGCCGCGAGGATGCTGCCTTCGATCAGGTGCAGGTTGATCGCATGTAGCGCCGCCTTGATAAAGATGGTTTGATCGCCGACGAGTTGAATCTTGACGTCACGCGGCAGTGTCGGCCTTATCTCTTCGAGCCGTTCCTTCACGGCATCGGCAACCGCCACGGTGTTTTGGCCGGACTGTTTGGAAACCACCAGGGTCACCGCGGGCTGGCCATTCAGCCGCGCTTCGGTGCGCTGCTCTTCTGCACCATCTTCGATATACCCAATGTCGCTCAGCTTTACCGAATAAGGCCCGTGGTTCGCCAATACGATGTTATTGAATTGCGCCGGATCCGGGATGCGTCCCATGGTGCGCACCGTCATCTCACGCGCGCCTTCCTGCACGCGCCCGCCCGGCAGTTCCATGTTCTGGATTTTCACCGCATTGGCGACATCCGCAGCCGAGATATTGAAGGCGCGCATTTTGTCCGGGTCGACCCAAACTTCGATTTCGCGCTGCCGCCCGCCGACGATGTCGACATTGCCCACGCCGCTGATCGGCTCGATTTGCCGCTTGATCTGTTTGTCTGCGATCTCGGTCACTTCGCGCAGAGATCGTGGCGCGGAAACCGCGATGCGGAGGACCGGAGTAGCGTCCGTGTCGAGCTTCTGCACGATTGGAGATTCAGCGGTCTCAGGCAGATCGTTCGTGATCAGGTCGACCTTGTTGCGCACTTCCTGCGCCGCCACGTCCGCATTCTTCTCGAGCACGAAACTGATGAAGACCTGCGACACGCCTTCAACGGACGTCGAGCGAAGTTCGTCGATGCCGCTGATGGTGTTGACCGCGCCTTCGACCTTGTCGGTTATTTCCGTTTCAACTTCCTGAGGCGAGGCGCCCGGGTTGATGACCGTCACGGTGATGGTGGGCAGGTCGATTTTGGGAAAGAGATCGACGCCCAGCGAGCGAAAGGAAAAGACACCCACGACCGTGATGCTCAGGATGAGCATGGTCGCGAACACTGGACGGCGCACGCAAATCTCAGCAAGTTTTTGCATATGAAAACCTGTCAATAGTCAGTAGGTTGTGGTCTGTTATTGCCTTCTGCCTTCTGCCTTCTGCCTTCTGCCCACTGCCTACTGCCTTCTGCCTTCTGCCTTCTGCCTACTGCCCACTGACGCTCACTGCCTTACTGCTATTCCATCACTCAACTGATCGACATTGCTGGACGCGACTAATTCATCGGCCGCCACTCCGCTTTGGATTTCGACCAGATCGCTTTCGGTCTGACCTGTTTGCACCAGCCGCTGCTCCGCATGGCCGTTCTTGATAATGAAGACATAAGTCGCACCCGAAATGGTTCGCAGCGCCCGCTGCGGAACCAGCACCGCCGGCTCACTCTGCGGCAGCAGAATACGCACCGTGGCAAACTGGCCTGGCTTTAAAAGGGCGTTGGGATTTTGGATCTCAGCTTCAATGGTCAGCGTGCGCGAGGTGGCGCTGACGCTTGGCGAAATGCGCGCGACGTGTCCCGCAAAAGTTCGATCCGTGTAAGCGGCCACCGTAACCGAGACGCTTTCGCCCACATGCACGCGAGAGATCGCCTGCTCAGGAATGTCGATGCGAGCTCGCAGCGGATTCAGGTTGACGATCGTGGCGACCTTTTGCTGCGGCGAAACGTACTCGCCCAGGTCGGCGGTTCGTTCAAGCACATAGCCATTCATCGGCGATGTGATGATCGAATATTCCAGATTGCGTTTGGCAAGGGCCACCGCGGTCTGGGCCGAATCAACGGCGCTCTGCGCATTTGCTACGCCGGCGTAATTCTGCTGCGCCAGATGAATTGCGGCTTCGTACTGTTCGCGCGCAACATCGCGTACCGATCTTTGCTGATCGTAGGCCGCGCGCGACGCATCGCCGCTCTCAACTAACTTTTCGTACCGTTGCAGGGTCTTTTCAGCCAAATCCCGCACGGCACGGGCGGCCGCAACTTCGGGAACGTTTGCTGGATTGAATTTCTGTCCCGCACGCAGGCCGATCTTGGCTTCGTTCTGGCGAAGGGTTGCTCGCGCCTGATCGAGCTGGGCCTGTGCCTGCTGCAACCTGATGCGGTTATCATTGTCGTCCAGCTTTACGATCATCTGACCGCGCCGAACATAACTGCCGACGTCAACGCCGATCGCCGAAACTTTGCCGGAAGTTGACGGCGCCACGTCGGTTTGTTCATTCGCCGCGAGGCTGCCGGACGCTTCGAAGTAACGCGGCAACTGACGCAGGATGGCCGCAGTCGTAGTGACATCGATCACGGACGCCGGAGCGGCTGCGGTGTTGTTGTTAGGCGCGCCTTTCGAGCGATTGCAGGCCAGAGCGCCGCCGGCAATTGCGACAATGAGCAGAAAGATGGCGAGCTTAGTAGATTTCGTAAGCGTCATTTCGATCTCGTTTTTCTGGAATTTGTTTTGGCCGCAGACTTCGTCACACCGCTCAGCAGAATGTTAGTGAATTCGCGCGCGGCAACCTTGTTCGAAATCTTCAAGAGCTGCTGCTTGCGGTCCCAAAGATTGTTGTTGAGCGAATGATGAATAATCATACCGACAAAAGCGCGCACGACCACCAGCGGCGGCATTTCGACCAGCGCGCCGTCACGCTGTCTTTCGCGCACATACTTGCCCAGCATTCGATACACTCGCTTCACAAACTTTTCCCAGAACAACTGGGCCAGCTCGTGCTCTTCCAGAGCTGAATGCAGCAGCAGCCGGTGAAATTCTGGATCGCAATCGTGTTTGTTGAGCGCGTCCAGGGCAATGCCCTCGAACACCGCCCGGTCGTCTTTGCGCCGGATTGCCCCAGCCACGATATGCATCGGATCGAGCTCGTCGTGCAGGCAGGCCTTGTGATCGAGAATCGCGCTGTACAGCTCTGACTTCGTGGCGAAGTGCCGAAAGACCATCGCCTCAGACACTCCTGCGGCGAGCGCGATCTCCTTGGTGGTGGTGCCGCGAAAGCCGCGCTGAGAAAACAGACGCATAGCCACCCGCAGAATTTGCAGGCGGCGATCTTCGCCCGTCATGCGGGAGCCGTTACCGGATGACGTGGTGATTTTGGTTTGCGGCTGGGCCAAAGTAAGTGCTTACTTACCACGGGCCACCGAGCTAAGTCAAGACTGGGCGGGGGCGCACCGGCGGGGCTAATATCGCGGCAGAAGCCCGAGCACGTTCAGCGCTAAAGCGATATAGGATTGGATTTCGTGAGGCTCGAAACGGTGACCGGCGCGGAACACGAGCAGCTGGTTTCCGCCCGCATCCGTACAGGTACCGGCGTAGCTCTCGTAAAAAGTGAGCAGCCGGTCGTTGAAAACCTGGCGAATGGCAGGCTCGTCCTGCCCGCGTAGCAGGTAATTCTTTGAAAAGTCCGGCCGCTGGCCAAAATCGATGTCCTGATAACCAAACGCCGCAATGATCTTGTGCATGAAATTCTCAGGCCGGAGAGAAAAGTAAGGCACGCGCAGATTTGGCGGTTCTAAATAAACAACCGTCTGATTGTGGACCGCGCGGTTTTTGCCGCTGCCGGTGACATAGACATAGTCAAAGACGGCGGCTTTGATGCCGCTCGCTTCGCCGTACATCATGTTCTTGATCTCTTTGCTATGTCCTGAATTGAACAGGCCAAAGTTCTCGAGCCCGTTGATCATGTTCAGCGGCGCCGCTTCGGCAAAGGACCATCGGAATTGCGCGGCGGCCTGTCGCATTGCCTCGGTCCGTTCCCTTTCCTTCTTCCGGTTGTGAATAAAGAGGAAGATCGCCAGCGCAGCAAACGCCGCAAAGAAAAGTATGGGCGCGAGGATGGGAAGAAACTCCACTTAGACGGTTACCGCCTCTCGATACTCGCCCCAAACGGTACGCAAGCGATTGCTTATCTCGCCAGTCGCGAATGTCTGTCTTTCAGTCACGGCAGTCTTAACTCGTTTTCATGGCTCGCTATTTTCCCATTTCGTAAAAAGCGCCCGGATCTTTTGCAAACTTCTCAAACGAACTCCGCGTATCTTTGACTCGTTTTCCCAGGAACCTCAAATAACGCTGCTCTTCAATGTCAGCATCCTTCTTTTTCTTTGGCGGAGTCTTATGATGATTGACCAGCGTGAATCGCACAGACTCTGGGTCTGTTCGGTTTGTTTGCATGCGCTTTAGCAAATACTTAATGTGCATATCAGCGTCGGGAAGTGAATACCCACAAAAGATCACGTGATCGACTTCCCTTAGCGCATCTTCTGCCTTGTTCCAGATGCTGCTCAGAAAAACGCGAGACATGTCCTTGTAGAATGTTGGCGGCACGATTACAGGAGACAGGATCGAGTCGCAAAAACCGCATTGGTTGATCGTCCTGCCCTGATACGCCAGGCTCAGAGCCGCTTTAGTGCCAAATCGCTTGACGTTGTTGCAGACGGGGCAATAGAGCCAATTCAGAGAACCATGAAGCTTGAATAGCCTGACGGTTATCGCTTGTGGAGAGATGATGGGGATTGCGCCGCTTTCATCAAAATCGACCGCGTAATCACGTTCGTATTCCTGACTATTAGCTAACGCTTCATCGATACACAAATCATAATTGGTACTGATAAAAATAGTGTCGTTTATCAGTGCGAGTTTTTTGAGGTTTTTGACCAGGACTTGATGCGGACCTGCCTTGCCGTTCAGACCCGGTTTGCGTTTACGCCTCAAACCTTCGTCAATGGCTTTAGCCATCACGAGTATTAGGTCAAGCCGAAGCAACTGAACTCTGTTTGCGTGGGGCGGAAGTTGAACGCCTGTAGGGGGCGCGCCGACACTAAATCCGCGCAAAGACTCCTTTCGAGCCTCCGCTAGATCCAGGATTCCCAACGCCTCCTCAAAAGTGGGAAAGGTAATGTCTGCAATCGGCTTGGCCAAGTTAATACCAAAGACCGACTCGAAGAATTGGGCCAAGTCCCGATACATTGGCGATTCCTTCTGAACATTCGGGGATGCGAAATATTGCTTGAAAAGCGCGCTCTGGATCGGAGCACCCTCGGCAGCGGAAGCGCCGGCTCCAAGAAAAATTGCCGTCGTCATCTTATTACCTCGCCCTTGAGGCTGCTGGTGGGTGACCATGATCGCCTCATAGTCGTTTCAGACCGTTACCGCCTCTCGATATTCG
Source organism: Pyrinomonadaceae bacterium (assembly GCA_035274925.1). GTDB lineage: Bacteria > Acidobacteriota > Blastocatellia > Pyrinomonadales > Pyrinomonadaceae > UBA11740. The sequence goes on from DATENS010000144.1 coordinate 8,093, forward strand.
CCCCAAACTGCCCGCAAGCGATTGCTGATCTCGCCCACCGTGGCGAACGCTTCGACGCAGTCGAGGATGCGAGGCAGAACGTTCTCGGTTCCGCGGGCGGCTTCTTCGAGTTTCGACAGAGACGTTTCAGTGGTGCCCGCGTCGCGCCTCGCGCGCAGCGCGCGCACTCGTTCAATCTGGTCTTTCTCCATGGCCGGATCGACGCGCAGAGTCTTGATCTTCGATTCCTCTTCACTTTGAAACCGGTTCACGCCCACCACGATGGCCTCTTCGGTTTCGATCGCCCGCTGATATTCGTAAGCCGAGTTCTGGATCTCACGCTGAATGTATCCGGTTTCAATCGCGCGCAAAGTTCCGCCGAGCGCATCGATCTTGTCGAGGTAATCAACCACGCGCCGCTCGATCTCCGTGGTTAGCTCTTCGATCGCGTAAGAACCGGCTACTGGATCGACCGTGTCCGCTACGCCTGACTCGTAAGCAATCACCTGCTGTGTGCGCAGCGCCAGTCGCGCCGCATCTTCGGTCGGCAAGGCCAGGGCTTCGTCCATGGCGTTGGTATGAAGTGACTGTGTGCCGCCAAGCACAGCCGCGAGTGCCTGAATTGCGGTGCGTACAATATTTACTGCCGGTTGTTGCGCGGTCAGAGTCGAACCAGCGGTCTGCGTGTGAAAGCGCATCATCAACGAGCGTTCATCCTGAGCATGAAAACGCTCTCGCATAATCCGCGCCCACAGCCGGCGCGCGGCGCGAAACTTGGCGATCTCTTCCAGCAGGTTGTTGTGCGAATTAAAAAAGAATGAAATGCGTGGCGCAAACTCGTCAATCTTCAGACCAACTTTCAGAGCGGCTTCGACATATGCAATAGCGTCCGCAAAAGTGAAGGCCACTTCCTGCACTGCGGTCGAACCGGCTTCGCGAATGTGATAGCCGCTAATTGAAATCGTGTTCCACGCCGGCACCTCGCGGGCGCAAAAAGCAAACGTGTCGGTGATCAGGCGCAGCGACGGTTCGGGTGGAAAAATATAAGTCCCGCGCGCGATGTATTCTTTCAGGATGTCGTTCTGAAGTGTGCCGTTAACTTTGTCGAACGAGACGCCCTGTTTTTTCGCTACGGCGAGATAAAGGCAAAGCAGAATGGCAGCCGTCGCATTGATCGTCATGGAAGTCGACACATCACCGAGCGGGATGCCATCAAACAGCCGCGACATGTCTTCTACCGAGTCGATCGCTACGCCGACTTTGCCGACCTCGCCGGCTGCCAAAGAATCGTCTGAGTCCAATCCGATCTGTGTGGGCAGATCGAAAGCGACTGATAACCCGGTAGTTCCCTGCGACAGCAAATATTTGTACCGGGCGTTTGATTCTTCCGCGGTGGCGTAACCGGCGTACTGCCGCATGGTCCACAGGCGGCCGCGATACATGTTCTGGCGGATACCGCGGGTGAAGGGAAAATCGCCGGGATCACCGAGATCGCGTTGGTAATCCACGCTTTCGGTATTGGCGGGATCAAAGGCGACGGGCAGTTCAATCCCGGAAGTTGTTTTGAAATCCTCGCGACGTTCTGTCCTGGGTTTGGTAACCATCGCCGGCCCCGTAGTGTATCGTACTCCCTTAGTATTGCGGCAACCGCGCGCGAATTTTATTTGACCGGAATGATTTCGCTTGTATAGCATCAACCAAACTCAGGTGTAGCACGGCGGAGGTTTTCATTTGGAACTCGACGATGAAGTAAAACAATTGGCCGAGCAGGTTGGGACCGCGATAAACGAGTCGGTGCAGGAGTCCTCAAGCGTGGCGGCCGCGATCGCGCGGTTGCGTGAAGCCGGGTTTGACATGGAATTGACGCTCAAGCTGGAGATCGGCCTGCGACCACAATCTGATCTTACCTCTGAAAACGGCGAGCCGGATTTTGAATTCACCGATGAAGATCTGCGCGTGCTGAGATCGATGAAGATCAGGATCGACAACGAGGATTAAGACGAGAAGCCGCGGCTTCCGTTTCCAGAGGCCGCGGCCTTCACAAGCAGGAAAATCGATTTAACTATTCCGGCTTCTTGTCACCTCCCGTCAACTGCTGCTGCTGCAAAGCAGCCGCGCCCATCAATCCGCCCATGCCCATCGACTCCACCGCACTGCTGGGCACCAGCATGAGCGCGCCTTTCTCTTTCAAACCCTCGTACAGCATGTTCATGGCGCGAAGGTGCAAGGCGGTCGGATTGTTGTGATAAGACTCGGACGCTTTGTCGAACTGGTTCGCAATTTCGACTTCAGCCTGGGCCAGGATCACGCGCGCCGCTTTTTCACGCGCCGCCTGCGCCTCGCGCGACATAGCATCCTGCAAAGCAGCCGGGATGATCACGTCGCGCATCTCCACTGACTGGACGGTCACGCCCCAGGGGTTCGAGCGTTCGTCGATCAACTGTTGCAACTCGTCTTCGATTCGTTCACGCCCGCGGAGTAAATCGCTGAGCGAAGTCCGTCCAATGATGTCGCGCAAAGCGGTCTGTGCCGCCCAGCTGACTGCCTGCGGATAATTCTGCACTTCGAGCGCGGCTTTTTCCGGATCGTAAACCATCCAGAACAGCACCGCATCGACGTTCACCGGCACGGTGTCGCTGGTTAAGGTTTCTTCGGCCGCGAAAGCGGTGGTGATTACCCGCTGATCGATCCAGGCGGAAACCTGATCCACAAACGGCACCAGCCAGAAGAGTCCCGGGCCCCGTAGGCCGATGTATTTACCGAGCCTGAGAATCACCGCGCGCTCCCACTGTCGCGCAATCTTCGGCGACTGGGCCAGCAGCAATCCGAGCAGCACACCGACAATCGCGCCCGCCGGATTGAACGTCAGTAGCGTTGCCAGGGCGCCCACGATCACCGGCGCCAGAAAGGCCACCACGGCGACAAAGTTAACTCGCGGTGTGTTCGGCGACGGCAGGTTGCTGCGATTCTCGAGCAATTGAATGTTAGCCATGTTCTTTCATCTCCTTCTTGCGATCAGCGCAAGTTGTTAACTCGCCTCAGGCGGATTATCAATTTGCACTGCGCTTCCGGCGCCGGCTGTCCAGGTGTTCAATCACTTCATCGAGCGTAAACCCGCGCGTGTGTGTTTCGGCGATAAAGTGATCGGCGAGCTCGCGCAGGTTCCGGTCACGATCGCGCCGGCTGAAGGCCAACTCCGCGGGTCTTTCGTGAACAAAGGTCCCGACACCGCGGCGCGTTTGCAAAACGCCGGAGCGCTCCAATTCGGCATAAACCTTGGCCACCGTGTTGGCGTTGATCCTCAGATCGACGGCCAACTGGCGTACTGTCGGCAGCTGGTCGCCGATGCGCAGCTTTCCCGTGGCAATCGCGAACTTAATCGACCGTTCGAGCTGGTGATAAAGCGGCGTTGGATGTTTGGCGTCTATGTGGAACATTGTGATTTGCCGTATTGTACTACGACAATGGGACAAGTAAAGTTCTGAGATTTTTGGTGCTGGATTTTTCGCCGGAAACTGTAACCTCCGACGGGTGTTCCGCGTTTTAACGAGTTATGCCTGGCAGGAGCCTCACAAAATGATAAAACCCTTTCTGTACTTACTCGCTTGTCTGTTCCTCATCACCGGCGCAGCTTTTGCT
>DATENS010000145.1:0-9339 GCA_035274925.1 Pyrinomonadaceae bacterium
TGCCAAAGCTGAATACAGTTCCCGCGGAATAGTCCCGGCGATGGCGTTATCTTCGAGCCACTTGTTGCGCTCAACGTCAGACGCGTCAGGTTTTGCCGTTTCGGCCAGGCGACGCGCCAGAATGCGCAACTGAATCATCGCCGGAACAAAGACCGCTGCTAAGAAGATCGAGTACAAGGCACCATTGAGAATCCCCATGGTTTGGGGGATATCGGAAGCATAACTATAGCCGGTGACGTCTAGCATGCTTACTGCCCAAGTATATAAGGCGGAAGCTTCAAGTGTGCCGGCCACGAGGGCAAGGGCCCCGAGATATAGCAGCAGACGGACCCGCCGTTGGGTCTCAGCAAGGGCGTTGGCTTTTGCTTGAACCTGTAACTTTGGATTTGCAAGGTTCATGCGGTTGCTCAGCAAGAGAAGGAGCGAAACGGAAATCGCGAGTCCAACCAGGGCGACTGGAGCCATGGCTTCGACGCCCACGACGAACGGTTTGGTGGGCGCTACTCGATAAACCGTGGGTCCTAAAAATTTTGCATTGAAATCAAAGGTTCGCCCCCACGCCAGGAACCATCCGATAACAAATACTGCCAGTAGGAAGCCAACAACGATAACAAGAACTGTATTGGGCCGCAGCTTCAACGACCGGCAGCTTTGAAAGATGTTCTGAATGATGGTCGCGAGGGTGGCGATGATAGTAAAGGCAAAGAACAACATGCTCACCGACCACGTAAGTCTGCCACGCAGTTCCGAGAACGATTGTTGGCTAAGCTCAGAAACAATTTTCTGATCGAGTGGTGGCCGGGGTGATACCTGCGGGACGTGAGGGATACATCGTGTCCAAAACCCTCTTAGTTCAGCCCCTCTGTCGTCGCAAATTACGACAGTATTAAGAATCGCACTCGAGATGAGACCAACAAGCAGAAGCGCCCCCAAGGGTGTCCATGCATCCAGCTTTTGCCTCGCGCTCATGATTTGCAGGTGTGAGATTTCCTCGTTGCCGGACTGAGGCGCCTGCCGCTATTCTGACCCCTCCGCCCTACGGTCTCGTCATCCTCAATCCCGTCACAAACACTTCCGTGTTATGCGCAAAGCGCATTCCATAGACGCCGTCGGTGGATTTTAGTTTTCCCGCCGTCACCAGATCGGCTTTGTCATACGTGGCCACGACTTTCTTATTAATCGCGCAGGTAACCTTGTTTCCTTTAACGGACATCGCAATTTCCTGCGTCACCGGCTGATCTTTCCCGGCGGCTTTATTTACTGCCGGATCCTCATTACCGCGGCCATTCATTTGAAATGGCCCCGGGCCAAAGCCGCGCACGATGAACTTGCCGTCGCCGTAAGCCGCACAGTACAGATAACTCTGCTGGTCGGCTCCCAAATCATTCCCGGCGATCACAATTCCGTATGGATGCGGGTGATTATTGATACTCATGAACTTCGGTTCGCGAAATGTAGCGCTGACGGTGTAGTTGCCTGAGGCTTTGTTGGCCGGGTTCCAGTAGGTCACCGCCGGCCCGGTCAACACGTGGAAGGCGCCGCCTTCTTTCGCGAATTTAGCGCTGTTAAGCGTGAGTCCGGCGGCCACCTCTTTAGCATCAACCTTTCCGGTCCAGCCACGGACTGACACCCCGCCGCCCGTAACGGCAAGCGAGCCCTCCATCTGCCCACCGGTCTGATTATTTTGAGAGAAGTTCGCGATCGGAATTGAAGCAAGAGTAAGAACAACAACCCCGAAAATGTAAGTGCGGCGCATAACAGGAAATCCTCCTGGAAGTAGCACGCGCATCATGCGAGTGATTTTCACGGGCGGGACGCGCGTGCCACGTTTTGCTGCGCATGATAGCGCAGGGAGAGTTTAGCGCCAACAAATAGTCAGGTAGGGTCGGTTCAAAACATCACCGCCGAAAAGCCGCTCGATGAGTTTATCGCGGACGGCTTTTTTCCTTCCCTTACCAGCAGCCGGCATACCAGCGGTCAATCTCCTGCCAGGGCTGGCCGCCATCGTAAGATTCATAGAGCACCCACCAATATGCCGTGCATGGTTCCGGTGGCGGCTGTTCGCCACCGCCACCGCTCGGTGTCGGTGTCGGTATCGGTGTCGCCAGCGGCCGAGGATTATCGGCACAAGGTCCATCAACGTTGTAACAGTCACAGAGACGCTCGACCCAAGCACAATATGGTTTGTCCGTTCCAGGAAACGTACCCTGTCCAAACCTAGCGCAATCAGTATTTCTCTGCTGACATAGACAACAGCCATTCACTCTGTTGGCGTTAACAGGGCAATTCCCATCGGGGTCGGGATCAAAAGAACCTTCCGGACATGGCGTAGGCGTTGGCGACGGGCTTGGAGTAGGCGTTGGACTTGGACTAGGCGTCGGCGTGGGTGTGGTTTCAGAACCACAGGCGTTTACCACGACAAATAAGCATCGATGTATGTAGCGGTAGTCTCCTCCGTTTACAGTACATGTCTTATACGAGGCGTCGTACGTTCCACAATGACCTCGGGTATCTGAACAAAGAACCACATCGGCGCGATGTACAGATTCACATGGATGACCTTCACAAGCCGTTTCTGAGTCGTATTCGTACAGCCAGTAACAGGAATTACCGCAACAGGGATCCGGTTGTGCAGATTTTAGCGGGCCTAGAAATAGAAGACTTTCGGCATGCGAAAAGTGGGCTGGCAAGAAACTTGCCAGCTCACCTCCTAATGAAAAATGAAAACTTCCCTCGCGTGGGTGTGGCGACAGCATAGTGCGCTTTCCATGGAGGTGTATCGGAACCTGCATTTTGCAAGCAGGCGGCAGATTCTGACTTTCTGTCGGGCGGAGGCCAAGGTATTCCATCAGTCGTCCGAAAACCAGGGCCATCACCAAAATTGATCTCCTGAAACTGCAAAATCAATCGCTTTGGTTTAGGCCAATGAGGCATATCGCGACTATGTTCGCGCCAGTCCACCGCAGGGTTAAGTTTCAAGAAACAGCTCTCACCTGGCCTCAGCGAAACATCCTCAGGCTTGGCCCCGCTTGCAAAGTTCATGAACTTTTTGTCTCCGAATCTCAGGTCGAAAACCATATTGCCTTGACCGAACTTTAGCTCCGGCATGCCGAGTATCAGAACCAAATAATAGATTGTTCTTGTGCCTGTGTTTTTGACCTCCAGTTCGAAGTCACGGATCCAATGGTCGTTTTCAATTTCCTTGAGAGCTTTTTCCTTTTCCCCTTTTATTCTGACTTTGATCGGAAGGTGTTTTGGAAGTTTGTCTTCAAGTAAGCGCTCCTCTTTTTCCTGACCGTGTGAACGCAACCATGCGAGATCTTCAGCAGAGAGCCTCTCCTTTAGCTTAGCGTGCCGACGAAGTAGTTTTGCTTGAAGAACTTTTGGCGCGATCGTCGTCGTGCCGCTTGCTTTGTAGGCAGCGGCGACAAGAAGAGTTGAAGAGATAGCAAGAATCAAAGCCGGTAGTAATCGAACGTGTCTGGGAGATAACATCGCAAGCCTCCTTTGAGAGGTAGGTCCTTGGGAAAATGGCCCGCGGCCTAGACGGGACGCAGGAGTTTCAATGGCGGTCGTTATAGTCCTTTCTTCAGATCGCGTCAACCGGTAATCGTCAGAAGCATTCTTGGATTGATGTAGATCACTCAAAAAGCGGAAACTAACGTGGCTAGCAACGCAGGCGGCGAAATAGCTGATTCTTAGTGATGCCACATTTGGAGGCCGACAAGGGGCCATTTCCTGGCAAGATTCCTGGCAAAGCCTAACATCCGGCAGGGCTGACAAAGCGAATAGCTTCTGGTATTGCTCTTCATATGAACGGTCCGCCGCCACGAAAAGCCTTTACCAGCAATGAATGGCAACTGGTCCAGCGACTTAACACTCCCGCAAAAGTGCAGCGCTGGCTGACCGCCATGCCCTACAACTGGGAACGCCACGGTGGCACCATGCGCTCATTCCGCGAAGTGGTTAAGAGAAATGAAGCGCATTGTTTAGAAGCATCGGTGGGCGCGGCCGTTATTCTGGAGCAGCACGGGTTTCCGCCACTCTTGTTGGATATTGAGTCGATCGACTTGCTCGACCACGTCATTTTTGTGTTTCAGCAAAAAGGATTGTGGGGCTCGATTGCGCGCTCGCGCGACATCGGCTTGCAGGGACGCAAACCGCTCTTCAGAGATTTGCGCCAACTGGTATGGAGTTACTTTGATCCGTACATCGACATGACTGGCCGTATCAAAGGTTATGGACTTACGAGCCTGTATGACCTGGGCAATTACGATTGGCGCTTCAACAAACGAAACATGCACAAGATCGAGGATCACCTGCGCGCAATTCCCCATCGGAAACTCAAGTCATCCGATAGCCGCTATGACTACTGGCATGAGCGATACAAGGAATACAAGAAACGCTTCCCCGATCGCTCACCTTCATATTACGACAACCGGCACCAGTGGATGCTTTAAAGCGGCGATGCTTACTCATGGGCTGACAGTTCGGGCGCCACGGTCCTTTCTCTTTTCACTTTGGCTTCGATCACCATGTGAATAATTACTGAAGCGATGATGATCACGCCGCCGATGATCGCCCAACCTGACGGCCGCTCGCCGATAAAAAGAAAAACCCAGACCGGATTCAATACCGGCTCGACATAGCCGATGATGCCCGCATCAAGCGATCGCACGCCGCGCGCCATCGCTGCGGTAAATAAGAGATACGCGAAACCAATCTGGACGATGCCGAGGTACGCGACAATCCCAAAATCCGGCAGGCTGACACCCCGCTGCGCCGCACTCACGAACGCTGGTGCGCAAATCAGCATTACGATCAGATTTCCATAGATCGTGGACGAGGCGCGGTTCACATTGCGCGCCTTCGAATGCCGCAACAACAAGAAGAAGAGAGCGAAGCAAACTCCAGAGCCCAGCGCGAGCAAATTGCCGGTGACGTCCTGCGGACGGAGCTTGCCCACAAAAAACAACGACATGCCCGCCAGACAAAGAGCGACCGTGACGAAATCTCTTGCGCGAAACTTTTCCTTGTAGAAGATTGGCTCAAGAATCAGCACGTAAACCGGCGCGGTGTATTGCAGAAAGATCGCATTGGCGGCGGTCGTAAGTTTGGTTGAAAGAACAAACAGCAGCAGCAATCCCGCATAAAGGACTGAAGTAAGCGCGGTGATGGGATTAATGCCAAAACCTTCGCGTCGAGTGAAGATGATGATCGTAATGGCCGCCAGGAGAGACCGGCCAAACGAAAGTTCGAATGCCGAAAGACTGGTGGCTTTGATGAAGAGTCCGCCGGTGCTCCAGAGGATGGCGGCGCCGACGACAAGAAGAATCGGAGAGGAGTTAATGAACGAGCCTGAAGAAGGTGATCTCTCGTTTTTCATTTCCCATTTTTCATTTTCCATTTCTCATTCGTCATCGCGCTGGGCCGAGGTACAGTTGAAATGTGAAATGGTAAATATCAATGATAAATGAAAAACCCTCACGTGCCTTTGACCTAATTCACCACTGCTTTCCCGGAGGCGCTGGATTCCGTGGTGTTTTCTGGTTGCAGGGACACTTGATCCGCTGACTTCAAACCAGCCAGGTACTTCCCAAACTGGCCGTTCCACGGCGGAATCACAATCGACACCGCACCGCCGGCCTGGGCCTGGCAGGCGAGACGGATCAGCGGCTTTGGCTCGGCAGTATCGATGTAGCCGAACTCTTTGATTTTCTTTCCTTCGCGCACCGCGACATCTGAAAGCTTCTCAGCTCCGCCCACCACGCCAACCCAGCATGTGCCGCACGAAGCCGAGCGACACTCAACCGGAATCGGTCCTTCGATGCGACGCGGATCCATCGCGCGCCAGTCACGCGTCTGATCCTCGGCGGCGCCCCACGCCAGGTCCTGGCCTTCGCGTAGTTTATATTTTGCTCCGGCATCGTTTTCATCCCACGTCACGGTCCATTGTTTGTTGACAGTCTTCAGGAATCCGAGCAAGCCCTGGCCGTCGTCCTTCGCGCGGTCGCGCAAGATTTCATCGGGTGATTTCTTTGCGTGCTTGTGATCGATGCTGATCGTGCCCGGCGCCGCTTTGAATGACGGCAAGCCGGCCTGCTGCACCGTCATGAATGCCACCGCGGTGATGCCCACTAACAGCGACGCATCCTTCTTTTCGTTTCCGGCCACTCGATTCGCGACGCTCAGAATCTGATCGGCAAGCGACTCGGAAGAGGCAAACGAATCAGCGTGCCCCTCGACCGCCTGTTTCACCTGCGGCCAAAAGCGATGCCCATAAAGAAAATGATGCGACGAGTCCACCTGATGTTTCAGTTCATAGTCGCCCTGCAGCAGCAGTTGTTTCGCGAGCTTGTCGCGATCCTCGGCGGCTGCCAACGCCTGAAACAACGATAATGGGTAAAAAGCGAACCAGATCTGAGTCGCGTTGAGATCGATCTCGTGAATCACACGGGAAAGAGTCGCCAAGGCGGCAGACCAGGATTCTTCGTCCTGCTGGTTAAGGAATGTTTCAAAAGGTGTTTCTGTGTTCATAAGCCTCTCAGACACTAATTTGCCGGTTAATGAAAACGCGTAGTTTAGCAGTATGAGAGGTGTGCCTCAAAATTGAGAGAATCTTCTTGGCGTTCCTTTGCGCCTTTGCGCCTTTGCGCGAACAATCCCTTTGGTGAAGAACGGGTTCACGCCAAGACGCCAGGACGCAAAGGAACGCAAAGAACTCCAAATGAAAATGCTCCGGATAAATCGAGATCTCGTCCCGATTCTTCCGGAGCATGAGCCGAAATCGCTCTGTCGCGAAATACTACGACTTCTTATGCAGCACTACGCGGATGGGTTGATCCAGATCGGCTGCCAGGATCGTGAATTCCCGCTTTTCATAGCCCTTGAGCTTGACGATTAGTTTCAGCCGGCCCATGTGAATCGGCGGCAACAGTGCGATTCCCAGTTCGTCGCTGTCGTTCCAGCTTTCACAGTAAAAGCCGTCCGAACGGGTCGATTCTAGTTTGACGAAAGCGTTTCTGATAGGATTTCCATTCTCGTCATCAACGCGCACGTCGGCACGCCCGATTCCGTTTTCGGTTTTGGGAGCGACGCCTTTGCTGGGCGGTTCATTGGGATCTTGCGACGGCTGCGCGAGCGCGGTTGAAAAAACGGCCATAGTGATGACCAGTGCAGCTAGAAACTTCGACATGAGATTTTTGAACTCCTTACCTTGAAATATGACGCCGACGCTGTTCGATTGAGGCTCGCGACGGGGTTCCGAAATCGATGAGCAAGCGTTGTTGCTTTAGTGTCAAAGGGGCGGTGGCGAGTTGCCCCAGCCATTAGCAGTTCGAATTATACGATAGCGGGGCAACGGGCGGGAAGACTTTTGTTCATTCGACAAACCTCAGTTTGTCGTTCAAGTTCGACAGGCTAAAGTCTTGTCGCACTGGAGGAAAACATGCTTATTCAAATTCTGGTTTTGCTGTTGATTGCCGGCGTTTGTGGTGCTCTGGGCCAGGCAATTACCGGTTATTCACACGGCGGATGCCTGGTTTCGATCGCCCTTGGGTTTATCGGCGCGTTGCTGGGGTCGTGGATCGCCGGCAGGCTGGGCCTGCCTGAGTTAATCAGCATCCCCGTAGGCGGAATGAACTTTCCCATCATCTGGTCGATCATTGGCGCGGCCTTGTTCGTGGCTTTGATTAATTTAGTGAGCCGGCGGCGGACGTGGTAGTGACAGAGCGAGCAGGTTAACGCGCAGCTCACTCCGTTCCTGGTTCTATAGGCTCACGATGTCGATCGAACCACCACGCCCATAACACCATCAGGCCGGTTGATAAGGTGACGATGGCCAGCTTCTTAATGCTGGGAGGAGCCGGCCCAAACGCTACTCCGGCGTAAGCCGCCAGGAGAAAAACTATGAAGGCCCAAAAGCCATAACTCCCTATCTTGTCCCTGGCTCGTGTCTGTCGCCAATAAAACCACACACCGAGAGCGAAGATAAGAACCTCAACTGCAATCGTTGGCCATTTGCGATTCCAGAGTCCCAGCCCGAACACGCGATCGCTTCCGGCACGCAAAGGAAGGTCGGGCCGATGCACGACGTAATCAAGCAGCCAGTGGCTGACTACTCCAACCCAAATCGCAATTGCTCCGGCCAGGTAACGCGCCAAGCCAAAATAAATCGAGGCAAACAGTGTCGCCCACGCGATCACCGCTAACAGCCCGTGCGAAATTGGATACGAGTCGAAACGCAACCGCAGGAAAGGATTGCTGCTGGTTTCGATGGAAACGGATTCCCATCCGAGCAACAGAAAAATCGGCCATAAAAGATCGAGCAGAATCGGCGCCGCGATCAAAACGCCGAGCGACGCACGCGGCGCAAACTTCTTCGCCGCCAGGCCAACTGCATAGTGTCCGAGAAACATTTTGTTCCGCGCATGCTAGCACTTATCCGGCACTACATTGAAAAAATCTGCGCTTCTCGTTAAAGTAATCGAACTTAGAGCAATTTCAATTTAGTTCGAGATTCAACGTTTAGAAACGGGAACCAACCCCGGACAGTCGTATAGGACGACTCCGTTTTCTGAACGAAAGGCTATTTTTCTGCGGCGATGCCACAGATTTTCCGTCATAGCACGAACTATCTGGCGCGAGCCACCATCTTCGGCGCAATTTTTATTCTTGTCGCAGCGCTCTTCGTGGCGGCCGGGATCAATCGTTCCGGATGGAACACTGGCCAGTACATGGAGCGCCAGCAGCCAATTCAATTCAGTCATAAGCATCACGTCGGCGATGACGGCGTCGATTGTCGTTACTGCCATTCGTCGGTTGAAACCTCAGCCTCGGCAGGCATGCCATCGACCGAAGTCTGCATGAGCTGTCACAAACAGATTTGGGCTGATAGTCCTTATCTCGAACCGGTGCGTGCCAGTTTAAAGACCGGCAAGCCGCTCGAATGGGTGCGCGTGCACGACCTGCCTGACTTTTCTTATTTCAATCACTCGATTCACGTGGCGAAGGGCGTCGGTTGCACGAGCTGTCATGGCCGCATCGATCAGATGCCGGTGGTCTCGCAGGCAAATTCATTACAGATGGAGTGGTGCCTCGACTGTCATCGTCATCCTGAAGTTTTTGTGCGACCAAAAGAGAAAGTTTTTGACATGGAATGGCGACCGCGAAACAGCACAAAGGACCAGCTTAACGAAGGACAAGAGTTAGTGAAGAAACTTCGGATTCAGGAGCCGGCAGTTTTGACGAGTTGTTCGACTTGTCACCGGTGAGGTCAGCCCCACTCCCACTGGGAGAGGGGTTGGGGTGAGGGTTTAGCGAGTCAGAAAGATTACTTTT
>DATENS010000146.1:0-19677 GCA_035274925.1 Pyrinomonadaceae bacterium
CTCAACCGTCTGCTCGAGCGTCTTCAAACGATCTTTGAGTTGTTGCACCTCAGGCGTAGGCGCCTGGGGTTGCTGGGCTTCTGCGGCTGACGTGCAAATCGTGGCGTAGGAAACTGCGATGACTAAGATCAACGCATGCCGAATCAAACTCCGAGTCCAGTGATTATCGATTTTCATGTGTCCTCCCTACGAAGCCCTTAGCGAAACCACTTTGCGAACAATTGGACGAATCGTAGCGAGGCCCTAAACGCTCCGTAACTGTCAAAAATTACAGGCCGTGGCGAGAAGATCCTGTCAGTTCTAACAGTTACGAGCTGAATCGATGCCTGACTATGCTGAGGGAAACCTGGTACCGAAGCGATGCATTCAGCTCTAGCCCTTCACAGTGATTGGATTAATCCACCCGATGCACAGCCGCCATTGGAAGCGCCTGGCCCAATGTGTCTGGCGGAGATGTCAGATTACGGGCTGGCTCGGGCCGCGGCCGCTCATGATATGCGCGCACTAGGCGAACTGTACGAACGGCACAAACACCGGGTGTATGCGGTCTGCACCAGGATGACGCACAATCCCGCCCTTGCTGACGATCTTACGCAGGAAGTTTTTCTTAGCCTGGTCCACAAGATCGGTTCGTATCGCGGCGAGAGCCAATTCACCACCTGGCTTCACCGGCTAACCGTAAACTGTGTGCTGATGTATTTCCGCCGTCCGTCGCGGCGCGAAAGTAACTTTTCAGATCTTGATAATGTCATTCCCATTGCGCCGCGATTGACCACGCCGCCGGCTCGCCTTCCCGACACGATCGCGTTTCGATCGGCCATCGCGCAGTTGCCTCGCGGCTGCCGCACGGTGTTCGTGTTATTTGCAATTGCGGGATATGAGCATGAAGAGATCGCAAAGCTGCTGGGATTGTCCGCCGGCACCTCAAAATCACAACTTCATCGAGCGCGTGTCAGACTCCGGCAGCTCCTCGCGATCAAATTAAAGTGATTTGCCCGGAACTGTGGTGAAGGTGCATCGCGGGGCTTTGTCTCAAGAGTCGGCAAAGCCGACGAATGAAAATAGCCCACCGATTCATCGGTGGGATCGGGATGGCACATGGCAAGGCAGTCCGTGAAACGGACGGCTGACGGCTTAACGGCGGGAATCGTTAGGTTTTTTCAATCGTCCCCTTCAGGAACTTCCATTTGTCTTATCCGCGTCACCCAGCGCTGAAGCGCTGGGCTATTTTCATTCAGTCCGCTTCACGGACCAGAGCTAAGAACCTTTTGAGGCAAAACCCATAACGGGAGGAGGCCTATTTCTTCACAGGTGGTGGATACTTTTTGAAAAGCTTCTCCATTGCTTTCTCGAGGTTTCTTTGTACCTTGGCCGGGTCTTTTCCTGAACCGAGGGTTTTGCTCGCCTGACCCTTCCATATTTGGTTCTTCGCCGCGGCGTCATAAATGTCGACATTCAGCGTGCCAATATGGATCGTCTCGCTGGTCGTCGTTGTCGTACTCATCCCGCCGCCGTAGCCGCCCCAGCCACCCCATCGGCCGTAGCCCCACATCGAGTCGCCAGTGCTATATGAATTCCATTGTTTCTCTTCGCTGACCGCGGCCTGATAGACAACGACGAGATCGGCGGTTTCGCCAGAGGTTTTTTGCAGGCCCTTCTGCGCTAGCTGCGCTTCGATTGCTTGAATAATCTGACCGTCGAGAAGTTGATTCGGATACTGAGCGTTCGGGACGCGCGCCCATCTGTAGGTCCGGTATTTCGAGAAATCCGTCCCGGGCAAAAAGTTATACTTAATCTCCTGGGCCGCCGCGGATACCGCTGCAATTAAGAGCAGGAGGGCGGCTGCCATGATCCTAAACGCCGTGTTGCTTCTCATTCTTGTCACCATCCGCTTGTTAGATTTGCAGGCGAGTTTAAAGCTGAGCAAGGAGGCGGATAACTGTCATTTTTTACAGGCAGGCCATGAATGAGAAGCGCGTGACTGTACTAATTGACAGTGTTAGCGAGGAGGGATCGGTTCCTATCATCGCCTGAAAGAATTTTCGAGGCGGCCTGCAGATCCAGCAGGCCGGATCTTCGTCGTTTCAATAAAGCCGGAGGGTCGTCCGAGGTGTCCAGATCATCATTGCTGTTCGTCCGGCACGTGCTCTTCGGCGCCGCACTCTTTGTCAGCCTTACAACAGAAATATTTGCCAAGCGCACTGACGATGTCGTGGTGTTCAAAAACGGTGATCGCCTGACCGGTGAGATCAAAAGGCTCCAGGGTGGAGAACTCACTTTCAAGGCCAGTTACATGGCTGAGGCTGTGCGTCTCGATTGGTCGAAAGTGGCGAAACTGGAAAGTCGCGACCACTATCTGATTTCCATGGCCGACGGCAACTTGTTTTCAGAACGTTTCAGATTGGAAGACGCGGGAACAGACAATTTCATAATTGGCCCCAATGGCCTGGTCAAAGTAAGGCAGCTTAATGTCGTCAGGATTTTGCCGATAGAAACCAACTTTTGGCGGCAATTGGAAGGCAACATCGATCTGGGATTCAGCTTCACCAGCGGCAACGATCAATACCAGACAACTTTTTCAGCGGCGGCGACCTATCGCAGAGGCGACAGTTCTTTCACCGGACGATTTGAATCGAGCTTTAGCGGGCAAACCCAGGGATCCAGATCAGCGCGCAACCAATTCGAGTTCGATTATCGGAAACAACTAACACCCAGGTGGTATGTCGGAGGACTCTTTAGTTCGCTGCGCAGCGATCAGCAAAGCCTCGATATGCGATTGAGTGCCGGAGGTCTGCTCGGCAGAAATCTCTTTCGCACCGAGCGCACGCAACTATCCACCTACGCCGGCATTGCGATCAGCCGTGAAAAGTACAAGATCGATCCAGGCCGCAATTGGGCAACCAGTGCCGATGGGATCGCCGGCGTGGATTTCACCACGTTCCGTTTCTCGAAGACCGATCTCAGTACACGCTTGACGATCTATCCGAGCTTCACAACTCCGGGACGGATCCGATCACAACTTAGAACTGATTTCCGAATAAAATTGGCGAGCGACCTATGGTGGGGTTTTCATCTTTACGAGAATATTGACAGCAAGCCGCCCATCAGTGCTGACAAGAATGATCTGGGCATCAGTGCATCGATCGGCTGGAAGTTCTGAAACGTGCTGGGACTATCGCGTCTCAAACCGGTGCCGGTTGCGGACAAGAGCGACAATCGCTCCCACGAGGATCACGGCAAAGGCAATGGCTGTCACTTGACGGCTTCTTCCGGTTATTAAGCCTGCCAGCGGCGACAACCTATTTTGCTTTGGCGCCGCGGAATTGCTCATCGCGGCAACATAGTTGGCTCTGGTTTCAGCACTGATGATTGCAGCTTCCAGTCGCGAACGGTCTTCCCTGATTTCGCTCAGTTGCGTCTGCAGACGATCTTTTTCAGCTTGCAGCGTCTTGCGACGCATCTCCCGCAGCTCTTCCGGCCGTGTGGACCCAACACCCGAAAAATAACGCTCGATATTCTCCGGTTTTAATTCGTAATCCAGCTCATGCAGCCGCATCTCGATTTCGGTCTGATGGTCCAGCCGCTGGCGCAAATCATTTCGCAACTGCTGTGCTTCTTCCGCAGGACTCAGTGATTGCGCGCACGAATGAACTGCGCCTCCGAGCAGTACCAGAAGCACTACGAATGTTGCCATGCCGTACGATTTCATGTGATTGCTCCTCCCTGACCGGAAATGCGGGCGCGATGTTGTGTAGCCGGATGACGCGGATAGTTCGCTGCAGTCACCTTAGACTCCGGGCGATGCTTCACCAACTGGCAATTTTGACAGGGATGATCTGAATCGCACGGGGCGTATGCTGGCTCGGCCCCGGACGTAAATGTCATGACCGAAGATACCCGGCACACCGACGAGTTTCCGATAGACACCTTAGAAGACTCTTTCCTGTCAGAGCCGGGCGCCTCTATGGCATTGGATCTTGCCGCCGCCACCCACACGGGGCGCGTCCGCCCGCGTAATGAGGACCATTATGTGGTGATGACTTTTCGCCGATCATTGGAAAAGATTTGCACGAATATGGTTCGCGACGTGATTCGCGACAACTATGAACTGAAGGGGTATGGATTACTGGTCGCGGATGGCCTGGGTGGGATAGCCGGCGGCGAGTTCGCGAGTCGAACGGCGTTGACGAAGCTTATCGAGATGATTATCGAAACGCCCGATTGGATCATGGGGCTTGAAGATGCTCCGAAAGCTGAAGCGGTGCTGGATCGCATGACCGAGCGGTTCTATCGAGTTGATCAGACTCTGAAACACCATGCTGGGCGCGACCCCTCGCTCAGCGGAATGGGAACCACGCTAACTGCCGCAGCGATCCTGAAGGACGATCTAATTATTGGGCACATCGGCGATTCGCGCGCATACCTCTTTCGCCGCGGTCTACTAAAGCAAGTCACCCGAGATCATACGGTTGCGCAGGAACTAATCGATGCCGGCATTGGTGTGGCTGATGCTGTCACCCGTTCAATGCGTCACGTCCTTACCGCCGCGCTGGGGTCGTTGGGCACGCGGATCACACCGGAAGTGCAAAGACTTCAGTTGAGACCATATGACGAAATTCTGTTGTGCACCGACGGACTGACAAAAATGGTTGACGACAAGACGATCGCTGCGACGTTGCAAAGGGCCAATTCGGCCGCCAAAGCCTGCAAAGATCTAACCTCGCTGGCGCTCGCCGCCGGAGGGGACGACAACATCACCATGATTGTGGCGCGAGTGGGCGGCTCAGTTTGACGCGCCGGTCATTGCCGACATTCCGGGTTTTCCACAGTCCAAAGCTGTAAGAACTGACAGTAGGCAAAGAACTGGGCATCGCTACAATTTCTTGTATCAAGAGAGTTATTAGTGTTGACCGCAAGGTCGATCCATTAAGGGCTGTGGGCTTTTCGGCCACCAGGTTAAACACATGGAGGATATGATTGACATGAGAAGCAGGAAATCAATGGCCTTGCTAATGATGCTGGCCTTCATAACCGCGCTGGCGACCGCCATGGTGGCCTCGGCGCAAAATGCAACCAACACTCATCCTGTGAATGTTCCGCAGGGTGAGAAGCGAAAGATTCAAGGCGTCGTCAGCATTCGCAACGGCGATGCTTTTAAGGTTCGCGAGCCTAATGGCGGTGAGACCGCGGTGCTCCTGACGGGCAGCACGGACGTGACGTCCCACAGCAGAGGTCTTAGAGGCAAGAAGGACTACCCCGTGACCTACATCATGCGCGGTCTGCGTGTGCAAGCCCAGGGAAGAGGAGATGCTGACGGTAACCTGGTAGCCGAGTGGGTCAGGTTTGATGAGCAGGATCTGCGATCCGCCCAGGCGCTCGAGCAAACAGACGAACTTGCCAAGGAGAATGCGCAGAGGCTGGCCGCTGCTGAACAAGCTGCGCGAGAGGCAGCCGAACAAGCGAAGATCATGGCCGGGCAAATTGCCGAAAACACGGCGCTGGCCAACGATGCGCGCGCAAAAGCTGAGGCAGCACAACGAACGGCCGATCAAGCATTCAAGGATGCTGCTCTGGCCAACAACCGCATCAACGGACTGGATGATTACGAGACCGTTCGCGTCATCCCGGTCCTCTTCAAATTAAACAGCAGCGTTATCAATCCCGAGGCCAGGAAGACAATTGATGATGCGGCCGCCTGGGCCAAGGGAGAGAAGGCCAAAGGGAACACCAACGGTTGGTTGGTTCAAGTCGTGGGATTTGCGGACACCACCGGCAAAAGTGCGAAAAATCGGGCGTTGAGTGAGCGGCGCGCGAAGGCCGTAATTCAGTACCTGGTTGGCGTGCATGGTATGGATCTACGGCGGCTGGTGCAACCCTTCGGATTTGGCGAGGACAAGCCTACCGCGGACAACAAAACTGCCGCCGGTCGCGCGAGGAATCGGCGAGTCGAGATCACGATTCTGCAAAACAAGGGAATCGCGATGAAGGGTAACTAGGGCCGCAGAAGTCAACATCTTTATCCTGAGATTTGGTTCTAACGCCGGCACCGCGGTGCTCGAAGTGGACGCCGCTGGCCCCGGCAAAGAAGCTCAGGAGAGGGCGGATTACGCTTGGCAATTGAAATCATGCGTGACAGTGAGATCGAGCAATGGGTGCTGAGACATCTCGGGCTCCTGGAGCTGGCGGACTCAAGGGGAGTGTGCGTCGTATCCCGCAAAGGAATCGTCACACTCGGGGGGACCGTCACGAACCAAACGTCTAAGGTGTCGCTGCATAGGGCGGCACGCGAGGCCAAGGGAGTGATCGGCGTCATCAATAACCTCCGTTTGGCCTCGTGCGAACCTGCCGTGCCGACCTTCGTTACGGCAAGCACGGCGAAAGTATCTCGTGGCGTGAGCACCCCAGGGCCAGCCGGACGCGGCCCCTCAGGCCGCGCTATTGCGACCTACTAAACGAAGCTGGCGGTTCGGGCTCAGTAAACGCCATCCCCTTCCGAAGGTTTTATGTATCGTTGGTTCCAGCTTCGTGGCGCCAGGTGGAGGCGCCGGCTTCGTGACTTTGATGATCGGGCCTGCGTGAGTTTTGAATGGCGACGTCAGGGACGCGTCGAGGCTCGTCATCGACGATTCATCATAATCGACCTAACGACACTCGGGCGACGCGCGCTTGCGCTCTCTTCCCTCCTTCTGTTCGCGATTTCCAGTGTGGGCATGTGGTCATTGCCTACTCCGCGTACTCCGGCCTTGGAGGAAATGTCCCTTCAAAGTCGAGGCGCACCCGCTGCCTCAACACCAGCCGGCGCCAAATCCTTCGGCAAGCATCGATTCACTCTCGAGACTCACCCACGATACAAGGCGCGGCTAAAAGGGTCATCACTCTACGCTGAAAGCGAATCGGAAGTTAAGGGACTGATCTCGCGGTTGAATGGAGCGGTCGAGTTACCTGTCGACGTCGAGTTCTCGTTTGAAGAATGTAAAGACTCTCATGTCTATTACGACGACGATTATAACCGCGTGGTAATTTGCCGGCAGTGGCTCGACGAGATGGAGCGCGTGTTGTCTCGCGGCCTGTCGGATAAAACTGTCGTACGGCAAACGGTCCAGAGCGTGGCGGCAGCTGTCTTTCTTCATGAGACGGCCCACGCGCTCATTGATGTTCTGGACATCCCGGTGACTGGCCGCGAAGAAGACGCCGCCGATCAATTCTCGACTCTGGTGCTGCTGACTCAAAAAGACGGCTTACGCAAAGTGATGCAAGTCGCTTACACGTACAAACTGTTATCGCAGGACACCGTTCGATTTCCTCCGGCGTACTGGGACGAGCACTCACTGGATATTCAACGGTACTATGACACGTTATGCATGGTTTACGGCCGCGATCCAAAGCAGAATCAAAGTTTCCTGGTTAACGATCCCCTGCCGGAAGCGCGCGCGGAAGTGTGTGAGGGTGAGTACAAACGAATTGAAAGCTCCTGGAAAAGACTGCTGACGCCCTATGCTAACAACTCTCTTTGGCAGTCACAGTGAATGCGGCTCCCGATTGATTCAGCGCTGACGCAACCCCTCGCTCCTTTGCTAATGTCGAATACTCCACTACGCGGCGCACCGCAGATGTTCGACGCACAAATCATGAGCTTGATGATTGTGGGCCTGTCCTCGCATCGGCAAACTGGCTGGTCATATGGACCAGCCGGAACTCAGAGAGCTAAAAATCTTGATCGTCGAGGAATCCGACGTTCTTCGAAAAAGACTGCAAACCGCGTTTGCCTCCCTCACCGGGTTTCACGTGATAGGCGAAGCAGCCACGGGACACGAAGTTTTCGAGCTGGCGCGATCGCTTCGTCCCGGTCTGATTGTGTTTGACCCTTCTTCTGATGCGGACGGGCTCGACGTGCTTCGTGAACTTCGCCGGCACGATCTAAGGGTTCTGATCGTCATCTTCACCAGCAACTACTCCGCGCCCATGCGCGAGGCATACCGGGATGCGGGCGCAACTTTCTTCGTCAATAAGTCTCGAATACGGGATCTATTGGACATTTGCGAGGTTGCC
Source organism: Pyrinomonadaceae bacterium (assembly GCA_035274925.1). Classification (GTDB taxonomy): domain Bacteria; phylum Acidobacteriota; class Blastocatellia; order Pyrinomonadales; family Pyrinomonadaceae; genus UBA11740. The sequence continues at coordinate 8,050 of DATENS010000146.1, forward strand.
CGCAAGTGTTCGTGATGCCGCCAACCACAGGCTTGCCTCAAACTTCGCGGTCAGACAAATCCGTCTGAAGAAATCAAAATCGGCACGCCCAGTAGGTAGTGTCCTGTTTGAAAATCTCTGCGCCCCCTCTGCGCTCTCTGCGTCTCGGCGGTGAGTATTTGCAAACAGTTATTCACCGCAGAGCCGCAGAGGTCGCAGAGTTCACGCGGAGAAAACTCAAATTAGGACACTACCCCCCACTAAGCTCGTTAGGTGGCGCTGGCATCGCCTGAGACTGTCATTTTTGACAGTTTAGGGCAAAAGGCGAGCAGCGATAGACTCTCAGTCGCAACTCTCGGAAACCGGTCACACATCGAACGCTAATTTCCAGAAAGTGTTTCGTTCGATATTGCCGCCAGGCCAACTCGAAACCTTAAGAGGACAAACCGATAAAGCCAATCACGCAACAAGAATCGGAATTTGATCGGCGGCCGTCGAGTTTATGGGACACGATTATTCGCATCGCGCTAATTGGCGGATTAGCGGTGCTGTGTTTCAAGGTCTTTTCGCCATTTTTAAACTTGGCGGTTTGGTCGATCATTCTGGCGATCACACTGTACCCGGTGCATCAATGGCTTGCCCGTCGCATCGGCAAAAGGCAAGGGCTGAGCTCTATCATTCTGGTGATTCTGGGCGTGTCGTTAATCGTTATTCCGACTTGGCTGCTAATGAATTCATTCGCGGATTCCGTTCAGCGTTTCGTCACAGGACTACAACAGAACACAGTGCAGGTACCAGCTCCACGAGAAGGAATAAAGCAGTGGCCGCTGGTCGGCCACGACATTTATGACACCTGGTCGAAGGCTCATGCCAACCTCCCTGCACTCGTTCAGAGCATGAAACCAAAGATTGGTGATTTGGCCCGGCAGGCTCTATCGATGGTGGCAAGCGTTGGCGGGAGCATGTTGTTGTTCCTGGTTTCCTTCGTCGTTGCCAACGTCATAATGGCCTATGGCGACTCAGGCGAGCGCAGCGGCCGGAAAATCTTCTCTCGTATCGCGGGGTCATCCCGAGGCGAGTCGCTCGCAAAACTGTCAATCGCAACCATCCGCGCGGTTGCGCAAGGGGTCATCGGTGTCGCTGCTATTCAGGCGCTGCTTATCGGGCTGGCGCTCTTGCTCGCCGGCATAAAGGTGGCGGGCGTCCTGGCGATCATTGCGCTGATCCTGGGTATCGCTCAGGTGCCGGCCCTATTAATCACGTTACCAGTTATTGTTTACATCTGGGCAAGCGGCGATTACAGCACGGGCGCAGCAATCTTGCATACGGTCATTCTCCTGCTGACGGGAATGGCAGACAATGTCTTGAAGCCAATAATGCTGGGCCGCGGTGTTGATGTTCCGATGCCCGTAATCCTGTTCGGCGCACTGGGCGGTATGGCGAGCGGCGGAATCCTGGGAATGTTTGTGGGCGCCACGGCGCTCGCGGTCGGATACGAGATCTTCATGAATTGGGTTACTCCGCATCCAACCTCCGATTCCGCCTCATCGTAGGAAGGAAAGATCGAGAGACGCTTACCATCAAAGGAAAGAGACTCCCTCCCAAGCCCTTATCCTCTCAGCATCATGAAGCTTCGCAGTATTTGATCTCGCTTATCTTATTCGGTCATGGGTTCTTTATCAGATCTGTTGACGAAAATTCCCATTCGGGCGAGAGTACCGAAGTTTGATGTGCGCGATCAAAGAATAGCAGCGTCTTAAAAAGGCATAGAAAATCGAATCAGTCCCTCCTCAAATGAAAAGCGTCAGCACTAGACTGTTTGCGATACTCTGGGTTGCGGGCATGCTGGGCGTACTCTCGATTCTGCTCATCGATTTGTCGGCGCTTATGGCCAGCCTTCCGGCTACTGCCGGATCTGAACTGCCTTTCCCACCTCTCATCATAAAACTTATAGGCATAATTCAGCCGACGATCCTACTTGCTGTTGCAGTATTTGTCGGAGTCAGGCTGGCGCCGGCGGTCGGGCTCTCAGCACCAGCGGCCGAGGCTCTGGCCCGGCGCGAGAATCCGGCTTCGGCTATTACGCCTCAAATCATTCCGGGCTTAGTCTCGGGAGTGTTGGGCGCGATTGCGCTCCTGGCAACCTGGATTTTGTTGAAGCCGTTTCTGCCACCTCTTTTTGTTTCACGAGCAGAAAAGTTCAACACGACGATGCCGGCCCTGACTCGACTTCTTTACGGAGGAATTACTGAAGAATTGCTGCTCAGATGGGGATTGCTTACGCTCATCGTGTGGGCGTCGTGGCGATGGTTGCACAAAGGAGGTGGGAAACCCCCAGCAACATACTTCGTGATGGCAATTGTGCTTTCGTCGTTAGTATTCGGCGTTGGTCATTTGCCGATAGTCCGCGCATTGGGAGTTGATTTCACGCTGCCTATAGTTGGATTCATTGTTCTCGGCAACACGCTATTTGGTTTGATTGCTGGACTTCTTTACTGGCTGAAGGGACTTGAAGCTGCAATCATCGCCCACATGACAGTTCATATTGTAATCATATCTGCCATTCATTTCTTGATGTAATGATGTCACTTGCTTACGCAATTCTGATCTCCTTTCGGATTTGTTTAGGGGCCGCTGCCCTCGAAGGACTGTGCGCCGGAAAGAACGTTAAGTCGTATTTTGCGACGCTGACATTCCCGCCCTATGCGGCTCCGCCCGGAGTCTGGTATGGCATCGGTTTCGTTTACTATGCGATCTTTTTTGCCCTGAAACTTTTACCGGGAAGCTTGCACATTGACGGCGTTTTTGAAGACTGCCACCTCTGCGCACCGGCGTAATGGCCTTGGGAACTAGTGTTTGTAGCCCAGCGCGTAAACCGTCCCTTCCTGAACGCCGACGAATAGCATGTCGTCGGAGTTGCCAATGCTCCTTATGCATCCCTTGAGATTTAACTTCCACTGAGAAGCACCATCCAAAGCACGGAAGGCAGCAAGCTCACCGCGACAGTTTCCGGCAAGCACAAGTCCATTCCATAGATGAGTGAGCTCCGATGCCCAATCAGGAGTCGACTTCTGCTTCCATCGCTGAGTTGTGAGATTACGATCGACAGAAATAATGTAGCCGGAACGGTCTGCATGACTCTCCAAAAACAACAGCAGCGAATCACCGGTGAACGTTAGCCTTCCGACGGGTGTTGCTTCAAGAGCCATGTCTGCGAGCGTGGCTCCGGTTTCCGGCTTGAGGCGGTAGAGGCGATTGTCGCTGGCGCCAACGAAGACGGCGTTATCTTTGAGAGCTAACATTGTCGATGGCGCTGCCTTCAGCTGACGCTTCCACACTACTCGACCAGTCGCGGCGTCCAGCGAATAAATGAACCCGTCTAATCCGGCAAAGTAAACATGGCGGTCATCGGCAACGGGAGACTTTCTAAAATCGCAATTCTCGTTCGATGCGCCGGTGGAAAACTTCCACACTAACTCACCGTTACGAAGATTCAACGCATACCAATTATCCTGGAAGCTGGCGAAATAAACGCTCTGGCCAATCCGCAGGATGTCCGTGGGCACGCTGGTTGTTTGATACTTCCAGCGCACTTTGCCGGTCCTCCGTTCAAAAGCATAGACGTGCCCAATGCCGTCTGCCGCACAGTTATAGTCGGTGCCGATAAGAATCAAGTCATCGGTAATTAACGGGTTTCCGTGAAAGCTCTTTTGCTTTCCATCTTTCCCAACGTCGTAGCTCCAGCGCACGGCGCCGGTAGCTGCATTGAACGCGTAGAAAACGCCTGCGCAAGAACCGACAAAGACCGTATCCTCCGCGACCGCGGGGACTGAGAAGATTCAACCACCAGTGTCGTGTTGCCAGATGAGTTGAGGTGGGCTGGCCGCGACAGCTCTACGTTCTTGCTTTGTCTGAGCGCAACTGGACGTTACAAACGTCAGTACGAGCACAGCCGGAATAAGGGATCGGCTGAGTTTCATTTGAGTCACTTGCCCTTCGGAAGAGGTATCAGCATAGACACCTCGCGCTGGTATTGCCGATATGCCTCGCCGTGAAAATTCGCCATGTCACGCTCTTCGAGCTGAATTGCGATCAGCATGTAAGCAGTAGTCGCGATGGCAAAAACGAGATGGCCCAGAGTCATTTTCGGCGTGGCCCAAAAGGCTATAATGAATCCGAGCAACAGCGGGTGTCGCACGATCTTGTAAAATAAGCGCTTCTGAAAAACCAGATTTGTGTATTCCTTGCCCTGCAAGAAGATATACACCTGCCTCAGTCCGAAAAGATCGAAATGATTGATCACGAATGTGCTGGCCAGCACCAGCAACCAGCCGGCCCCAAAGACAGCCATAAGTACCAGACTGCCAATTGGGTTCGTTACGTTCCAGATCACGCTGAGCATTGGTCTCCACTGCCAGAAGAGCAGCACCAGCAGCAGACTGGAGAGCAGAACGTAGGTGCTCCGCTCGATAGGTTTAGGAATGAACTGCGTCCACCATCTCTTAAAACCCTGACGAGCCATCGCACTATGCTGAACAGCGAATAAGCCCAGCAAGACTGCATCAATGATCAAAGACGGCACAAAAGGCCCTGCCGCGCCGGAATCAATTGATTTGGGCACGACAATGTTTCCTACGAAACCGATTGCGTAAAGGAACGAGCCGAAAAATACTAAGTAGCTGATAACCCCATATACGAACGCAAGTATTCGACCCATGACGCGATCTCCCTCCGTAAATGGTTTGAAATTTCATTAGACATGATTGCCAAGAAAGAACGCCAGTTATTACTATTTTGTCCCCGTGACTACTAACATTTGCGCCGGAAATTTCATTTGATTGCCGGGAAAGAATTCGCTAAGTCCTTCCTCGACTTCCCGCGCAATCTCATCGGCTTTTTGACTCGGAAGTTTTTCGAGCTTCTCCCGCAAGGTTCCGGACGTCTGGGAACGCATCTCCCAAAACTCCCGTGGCGTTATCCGAGCTTCAATGTGAAATTGAAGTAATCGCTCAGTTACATTGCGCGCGCCGGCTTGCTTGAGAACGCGAGCGAGTGCCCCAGGTTCAGCAAAGAGGAATGCGCTCAGCGCATTTGGATCTTGTGGCGGTGATTCGATGTACCGCGAAACAATTTGCGTGATTGAATACGAAAAGGGATTCTGTTCGCTCTTGCCCCAAACAGCGAGTGAAATTCTCCCGTTGCCCTTTGTCACACGGAGCATCTCGCTAAGCCCCGCCAGTGGGTTTGGAAGGAACATAACTCCGAGACGACAGACCGCGGCGTCGAATGTGCTCTCGCCAAACGGAAGCGAATCTGCGGAGGCTTGCCGGAACCGAATATTAGTGGTCCCCCGACGCTGTGCTTCTCGTTGGGCCGCTTCCACCATCGCAGGCACGGCGTCTGTGCACATGACAGAGCCTGTCGGCCCAACAACGTCGGCTATAGTTAATGAAGGTTCACCCGGACCCGCCGCTACATCAAGAACGTATTTGCCTTTGCGAATGTCTGCGTCTTGAATGAGTGCCCGCGTAACCGGGGCGAACATCGCCCGAATAGTCGGCGCGTGCTGCTCCCAGTACCGCGCCGACTCACGCCATTCTTGCAGGACCGAATCGTTCGGGGTTGGCGGCGATTCACTTTTTGCGCTTGAAATGGCCTTCACTGTAAGCCTCAAAATCCTTTCCCGGTTCAGCGATCTCAAAGACCTCACTGAACTCGTCGGCACTCAATATCTTGTAGGTTTCACGCGCTCTATATCCCGTTGGAATGTTCTCGATGCTTTCAGAGATAAAGACGATCGTTTTTCCGTCCGTACTCGTGCTCGTGTTCACGTATTGATTTACGAAGCCTTCGACATGAAACTGTCGCATGACAAACTGCTTTCGACTTTTGTCGAAACTAATCATTCCCCAGTCTTCGTGAATCTCACCTTTTGGATTCTTGGGCTGTGGGTCGTACACCGAACGATTCTGAACATGTAGAAACTTGTCGTTCAACACCAATCGATATTCACGCTGGACTTTGGACATGCCAGGCTGGCCGTTACCTGTCCCTTCCCACTTACCGACGAGATACCTCAACGGCTCCCAAACGTCCGAGCGAGCCTTGGTCTGACCGCTCATGAACGAGGGAAGCAACAACAGGGCGAGGATAATTGAGATCATTCTGACGAGAATCATCGAAGCAGGCCTCCTGTGGCCGCTGATCCTAGTCGCTAGCTGAAGATTAAGGAAATGAATTGTTTCGATTGTTACGATAGTCATTTACAATGCATGCCGATGGATGTTCGAGACCTTGAAGTCTTTCTAAGTGTGGCGAAACACCTGAACTACACGCGCGCCGGCGAGGAAGTGAATCTCAGTCAACCAAGCGTCTCGGTACGCATCCGGCAACTCGAAAATGCACTTGGCGTGAAGCTATTCGAGCAACTCGGTAAGAAGGTAGCTCTGACAGAGGCCGGCCAGATGTTAGTTCCACACGCGCGCCGCGTCATTGCGGCAATCGAAGATGCGAAACAGTCTATTGATGAGCTGCAGGGATTGGAGCACGGTTCCTTGCGAATCGGAGCTAGCACTACGCCAGGCATGTACCTCATTCCGAAAACAGTCGCACACTTCAAAGAGCGGTACCCGAGAATTGAAATACACCTGGGAATCCGAGACACGCAACAAATAGAAGCTGGCGTTATCAGCAATGAATTCGACTTCGGCTTTGTTGGTGGTCATCTGGCGGGTGATGAAGTCGCTGTCGTCCCATGGGTAACAGACGATTTAATTCTGGTAGTTGCCCCTAAGCATCCCCTCGCCCAAAAGAAGACGGTCAACGTTAATGACCTTCAAAGAGAAGCGTTCATTCTTCGCGAAAGGGGATCGGCCACCCGCGCAGCCATTATCAGTCATCTGCAAAAATCCGATCTGCGGGTAGAGCCCATAATGGAAATGGAGAATCCTGAATCCGTAAAGAAAGGAGTTCAGAGCGGGTTGGGGATCGCTTTCATTTCGAGATTCGCCGCAGAGGCGGAGTTGAAAGCGAAGAGCTTGGTCGCCGTGCGTGTTCGTGGTCTTGATATTCGGCGCGAGTTAAAGATCGTCTATCGAAAGGATAAGCATCTCACTCGTGCCGCACAGGCATTCATTGAAATGGCGCGCGAATGAGTTCTTGTCATCTTCCGCCGGCCGATCGTCGACACTCAAATGTCTGCGTCCTATGAGAGGCGAAAATCGCAATAACATTAGCTGCCGTGAGACTGAAATTTGAAATGGAGCGGGCGACGAGGCTCGAACTCGCAACTTTCAGCTTGGGAAGCTGACACTCTACCATTGAGTTACGCCCGCTCAGGTTAATCCGCGAAGAGGTTATTTCGATACCGTTTCAAAAGTCAAAACTCATGGCGTGGAAGCCCCCATCACGGCTTAGGAGAACTGCTCCATCAATTCTTCCCAGTGTCCCTGCGATTTCAGGATTAGTTCGCAAACTTCGCGCACCGCGCCGCGGCCGCCAGGCAGAAACGTCACATAGTGTGCTGCGTTTTTAGTTTCATCCGCGGCATCCGCCACCGCTACCGCTAGTTCTACGCGAGCCATCACTTCAATATCGCCGAGATCGTCGCCGATATAAGCGGAATCGTCTTCCGAAATCTTTGCTTCCTTCAAAATCTCATCCAGCGCCTTGACCTTGTCTTTAGCGCCCTGGCGCACAAAGTTGATTTTCAGATCCTCGGCCCGTCGGGCGACGGCGGATGAGGTGCGGCCCGAAATAATTCCTGTCTTAAGACCGGCGCGATGAAGAAGCGAGATGCCCTGGCCGTCTCGCGCGTGAAAGGCTTTCTGCTCGTCGCCGTCGGCCATGAGCCAGAGGCGGCCATCCGTCAACACGCCATCGCAATCCATCAGCACTAACTTGACGCGTCGCGCGCGCCGTTCGATGTCGTGAGCTTCGGATCTCAAGGTTTACTCAGTTCCGGTCAATCGTTCATCACACTTATCTGACTTCGAAGAACTCGATGGCGTTCAGTTTCCAGCTGCTCCCCACGCGCGCCAGAATGTACACCGCCGTGCCCGCGTGCTCTACGCCCAATTGTTTGGTCTGCAACGTCACATCCGCGGCGAGACGGTTTGCATCGAGCGCCTCAGTTCTAAGAACCGTTGTCTGCCACGCCTCCGGCTGTGTTCCTACTGCCCCGCGAATAAATCTTGAAAGTTCGCCCGCTACCACCAGCGGAGCGATCTCAGCCTGACGACCACTACGAATAGCCGTATCGAGTTGGCTGATGAAATTTCGGGCAGAGTCGTCAACGGGAGGCGTGCCGGCCGCGGTCTCAGCGCGAATCCGTGCCGCGCGGGCATTGAGTGTGGAAGCGTATTCGGCGTCGGCGCGTACGGCATCGTTGAAGAGTCGCGCCGCTTCTTTGGCCTGGCCGCGACGTAACGCGATCTCGCCCAAACCTATGCTGGACCAGGCCAGGGTATTTGGCGTCGGCAGACGCTCTTCGGCCAGCGTCCGAAACTCGCGCTCGGCCTCGTCAACTTTGTTTTGCGAAAGCAGCGTGCGCGCCAGCAGCACGCGGCCTTCCTGCATCCGCGGCGAGGCGACGATTAGTTGCCGCGCCAGCCCTTCGGCCTTTGCATAATCCTGCCCGCCCATCAAACGCGACACTTCCGCGAGCGTTCCCGCGAGTTCCGGAAGTCGCGGGGCCACGTCGTTGCTGTAGTCGAGCTGCGGATAAAGTTTGTCCGGATCAACTTCCACGCGAACCAGGCTCGCAGTGCTTTGGAATTTCACCTGGGCAAAATCATGTGGCGGGATGGTGGCTTCAGCCAGCAACCGCTGGCCGGCGCTGGTCGTCCCGGCCACCGTCACCTGGGCTTCGAATGAACCCAGATTGCGCAAAGCCGCAGTCCACTGGCCACCTTGTTGTTGCGGCAAACCGATCATCAGGTCCATGTCGGTAGGCTGATCGAGTTCCTGATCGAGAACCGTTTTCAAACGCGCCCCGCCTCGACCCGCGAGCGCTGTGCGCAATCGCGCCAGCGACAAACCTTCCGCGTCAGTCTTTGCGCTTGCCAGTAATTCACGCACGGCAGTGAAAAACGCTTCTCGACCGAGCAGACCCGAAGCCACCCGCCACACCATCGCGCCCTTGTTGGAAGTCGAATTCTGGTAAGTCGGTTCGAGCGGCGTCGTACGTGACAAAGGGCCGTCGCGTTTAGCGATCGCTTCATAGGCGGTGCGCTGACGCGAGCGTTCTTCGGCCGCGGCTTCAGCTCCGAACTGTTTTTCCAGAAACAGCGTACCGAAAAACCGCGCCAGTCCCTCGCGCAATACCCCGTTGCCTTCTCCCCGCACCGGCGTGGCGCCGCCAATCCAAAGACGCGCCATAGCTTCGGCAATGCCCAGCGCAGTACCCGCATCGACTTTGGTGCGACGAAACGCGCCTTCGCTCACCAGCACCGTACCGGCGTCGTCAAACCCGGCTCCGCGCCGGGCTGCGACCAGCTTTATCGGCACATCCGGCGGCGGCCCCAGGATGGTCGAGAAAAAGGTCCGCGCATCAGACGCGAGCGCCATCAGGTTTTCTGCCTGCTTGCGTTCGCTTTCGCCCGCGCCTTTAGGCAAGTAGCTCGTAAATCCTTTTGCGCTGCCCGATCCTTCCAGCCGATCCCAACTTCCCACCAGGAAAAAAGGCTGGCCATTCAGTGCCTGTTCAAAAGAAGTGCCTGCGCCGCTCTTGTCGACACCTGACGAAATCGCGTTGCCACCATTCACGGTTAAGCGGAATGGAGCATAGTCCGCACCGCGCACCGCAAACGCGGTGTTCGGCGAAGGGTACCAGAGAGCCAGAGGCAGGAATTGTGAGCCGGCGGGCGAGATGGCCGCGAGTCCGGTGTTCTCTTCAACCGGAATGCGATACTCAACACTGGTGGTGAAACTTTCGTTTGGCGCAACTGCTTTGGGCAACGTGATCGTGATGCGTTGGGCATTGCCGCGCGCTTCGGGCAACATGCGATAACCAGCTGAAGCAGATCCGACTGTGACGGCTTTGATCTCGGCCTTGGAATTGACGCGTAGCGTCAAGGTCGAGCCTGAGCCGCGTCCGACATTTTGCAGCGTTACGGCGGCACGCGCACTTAGCGCGCGTTCCGCGTCAAGACTATTAACGGCAATATCATAATTGCTGACCTGCCAGACAGCGCGGGCTTCGTCCTGGGCGTGAATCGAAAAAACAAAAGTGATGCTTAAGATGAGTACGATTAAGTTAGCTCGAATCATAAGAGGCAAAGTTTGAAAGGTGGTCGTTTGATATTTTAGGGTTTCTTCAGGGACTTACCGAGCCAGCCCATTGGCTTATCGATGTTGAAATAGTAGGACACGGTGGCATTCGTTTTCTTGTCCACCGCTTTCATCAGGTCAAAGCTATGGCCGTTCTGATGAACCAACTCCTGACCGGTGGCGCGCAAACCCATCCAATTCAACAGGACGTACTCTTCATCGACGGAAATGACCACAAAGGCGGTTTCGGGTGATTTTCCGTCGCCGGATTTCTCGATTGAATGGACCAGGCCTTCGAATAGGAATTTATGCAGGTCTGCTTTTTGAGTGTTGCCGAGCTCGCGATTACCAACGAAAGCTCCGAACTGGCCGTTCAGATCTACAAAGTTCTTCGCCAGGATGATCTCGGCTGATGCCACCACCTGTTGATATTGCTCAGCGTTAATGCCCGCAAACATTTTCTGACGCTCTTCACGATTGCTGTTGTAAGGATTGTAGTCGGCGGTTTCGGTGTAGGCGAAACGCAATGCTCCAAAATCGAGTGTCTGGTCGCCTTTCTTTGCGCGCTGCAGCAAGTCGGCGAATGACGCCTTCTGATTCTGCGCAGGTTTTGGCTGTGCCTGAAGCGTCGCGGCGCCCAATGCCAGGAACAAAGCAATTAATAAGGCCGAGCAGAATCTTTGATTCATCTGGATGCTTCCCTTCCCGCGGTCCTCGCCGCAGAGCCCGAAACCATCGCATGAATGTCTCGAAGCATTTCGAGCAACGGACCCATTCTTTCCAGCGGCAGCATGTTTGGGCCATCGGACGGCGCGCGTTCCGGCGCTTCGTGAACTTCCATAAAAACTCCGTCAACGCCGCACGCCACCCCCGCGCGCGCGAGTGGTTCGATGTATTGCGCCAAGCCGCCCGTTGCATGGCCGAGCCCGCCCGGCAATTGCAACGAGTGTGTTGTGTCGAAGATGATCGGCACACCAAACTCTTTCATAATCGGAAACGTCCGCATGTCCACGACCAGATTGTTGTATCCGAAACTAACGCCGCGTTCGGTCAACATAACTCGTTCCGCGCCTGCGGCCTGGGCTTTCTCAACTATGTTGCGCGCATCCTGGGGCGCCAGGAATTGGCCTTTCTTAATGTTCACGACGCGTCCTGTTTCCGCGGCCGCACTGATCAGATCAGTCTGCCGGCAAAGAAACGCGGGAATTTGCAGTACGTCCGCCACGCGCGCAACTGCCTCGACCTGGGCCACGTCATGCACATCGGTGAGCACCGGAACGTTCAGCTCGTCCTTAATCGCCTGAAGAATCTCGAGTCCCGCGTCCATGCCTAACCCGCGAAAACTTTTGATGGAAGATCGATTTGCTTTGTCGAACGAGG
>DATENS010000147.1:0-3235 GCA_035274925.1 Pyrinomonadaceae bacterium
CAACATTGGGGAAGTGTGTTCCACCCCACTGCGCCTCTTCCTTTTCTGCCGCTTTTTCTGCCGCCGCATCCGGTTTCGACACCTGCTTTAAATGCATGCCGCATTTCGGGCAAGAGCCGGCAGTCTTGGACTTGACTTCCGGATGCATCGGACAACTGTATTCAACACTTTGCTGCTGTTGCTGCTGCTGCGCGAAGCTGACTCCGGCTGGAACTTGAGAATTGATTGCCAGGGCTATGCTGAGTGCCAGCACTCCAAGCAAAACAAGCTTCACGTTCATCCGTTTCATATCTTACTTCTCCTTACTGTGAAACGAGACCCATCCACAGATTACGCAGATTCTTAGTGACATCTGGGTAATCTGCGGATGAGATCTGAAGCGCTATTGAATCTGCGCTGGCTGTGTTGTGACGGTGCCAACCGACGCAGCCGTAACAACGTTGTTTCCAACGCTGAGGGTTCCACCGGTCAGCTTCCCAGTGGTGATGTCGAATTTGAGAGTCGCGGTACCCAACATTGTGCGCGCCGTCAACTCACTCTGCGTGCTGTCGTAGTAAGGAATCGTCACGATGATCGTGTCCGAGTCCAGAAACGGCCTGATCTCGCTAGCGTGATTGTCTCCGGTGACATACGTCTTCAGAGTTGTTTTTGTGCTCCCGCTTGTTCCCTTCAACTGAGAAAAATCGAAGTCAAGCAGCATAAGCGCCGGAGTGGTCTGCGAGGTGCTGTCTACCACCTTTCGGCCAGTAACAATCACGTTGCCATTGACGCTGACAGTCCCGTTCGGATCACTCACCGAACCCTTGACTACTAGCGTGATGCTACTGTCAACCGGAGCATCGGCTGCTGTCGTCTGCGCCTGAACGGATGGGCCACCCAGGACGAGCACCATAACGATACCGATCAGGAGTGTTAGGAAGTTCGGGCTGAATAACTGTTGCCGAATCTTGATATTTACCTGTGTGTTCATGTGTATTCTCTCCTTTCTCGGCCGCCTTTAGTAGAAAGCGGTTGGAAGTATGTCGTCCGGGGGCATAAACGTGACACCCTGCGGTTTCGGGATGGGAGTCGGCAACGGGTTCAAGAACGGCGTGCCGGCACCATCGATTTCCCACCTCAAGAGCATCGCGTTGTCCTCGTGCATTGTATTGTGGCAGTGCTCCATGAACATGCCGCCAAAGTCACGGAACTGAAGCGTGATTTTCACTTCACCGCTCGGTCTCAACCGCCAGACGTCCTTCCGTCCCTTCTCCCATGCGGGAACTTTAGACGCGCTTCCGTCACGAGAGAGCGTTTGGCATTCCTCGAAGTGAATATGGATCGGGTGATCCCAGCCACCGCCACCATTCCTCAAGGTCCAAACCTCTCGAGTACCAAATTTTGGCGCCGCTGAGATGCGACCAAAGTCGGCGGCAAGCGTTGCTCCCTGGTTGTCAGTCTTGATACCCCACGGCCCGACAAATGACGTGATCGGATCGTTGGTTGTCTGATTGGCGCCGCTGTTGAATTCGAAAGTACGTTCGTGAGCGACCGGAATATTAGACAGATCCGGGTTTGGAATCATCGTATCAGGCACCTGACTTATATCGGGCTGTGCCGGATCGCGGACGATACGGAACTCGAGGAATTTTCCAACACAAGGATCTTGCGAGTTGCCTGAAAGCGCCTCAGAGATACTGAGGTCCTTCGATACTCTTCTGCCGTCCTGATGTTCAGCCAGGTTAACCATCCAAACAGTCTGGTTAACGCTGTAACGAGAGAAGTCAATGACGATGTCGTAACGTTCCGCGATGCCCTGCTCGTCGAGCTTGGTGAGCACCACCGGATGCGGAAACAAATTACCGTCGTTGGCTATCTGGATCATCGGCGAGCCATCGCTCAATGCGATCTTGAAGAAGCGCGAGACTGACGCATTCAGAATGCGGAAGCGATACTTGCGTCGCTCGACCTCAAAGTATGGCTTGTAAGTCAGGTTTACGGTCATCCGATCGCCAAGGAATCCGTCGAATTCGAAGATGTCCATGGCAAGCTGTCCCGCGTTATCCCACGCCTTGTCGGCAATCATGAGGTTCACGTCATAGTCGAGGTTACCCCACGATTTACCGCTAGTGGCGGCTCGTCCGCTCGGCAGCCTCAGGTTGACGCCGTCAATAATGTCTTCGGCGCCGCGATCGAGTCCGCTGTAGATGTTGAACATCCCGGCAATGCCCTTGTAGACGTTCTGCGCGGTGAAGCTGAACATGTGATCATGGAACCAGTGGGTACTCATGGTCTCGTGCCAGTCGCCAGGCACTTTCATAAGGCCGCCGGCGTCAGTTGGGCCAGATGCCTTAATCTCCTGGGCAGTCTGGTTGATGCTGTTGCGTCCGGCCAGGACGATTGGATAGTGATAATCGTAGAACTGGTTCGGGAAGAAGTAGGCGCCGGTGAAGCCGTCATTCTCTGCACCATGGTGGCCGTTATGTTCGTGAGTAGAAATCGTATGAATGCCGAAACCACCATTTGCACTCTGTTGAACGGGAAGTCTGTTGTGGAGACGGAAGAGCATTGGCTCGCCATAGCGCACCTGCATGAGCTTGGGAGGAATGGTTCCGTTGTAAGTCCACGCCTTCACTGCAAGCTGGGTAGGCAGGTTCGGGTGAAACTTGAACGGGATCGGAGCGGCCGGGTTGATGCCGGAGTTCAGGGTCGACGGAACACCGGGATTGTAAACGTTATTGGTTTTCGCCCCTTCCACTGAAGCATCGACCGCGATCGCGGGCGGAAGGAGGCCGAACTGTTGGTGAGCCCAAATCGGTCCCGGGGGACGCCCTTCGATAGGACCCGTGCCGCCGCCCAGGGCTGGATCGACAGGTTGTTGTGTCTGGTTCGACTCTGCCGTGGGAGCCGGAGTCAACGCAGCAACAGGAATCCGCGGGAATATGTCGAAGCGTGGCATCGGGGTCGAAAAAGCTGTGGTGTTATTCAGCAACGGACTGGATGGAAGTCCGGTTGGAATGTTGGAATCGGCGTATGCGCTGCGCGCAAATGGACTGAGGCCGCTGATTGGGAGCATCAGACCAGCGCTGGTGAATAATCCCATCTTGATCAGGTCACGACGCGAGACCTGACCCTGGGAGTTTGCATTGATAATCTCCCAACGGTTCCTTCGTGCCTGCTCGGCTTCGCGTATGCGAGCTTTCGAGGCCTTGGGAGATAAAAAGAAATTGCTATCAGACATCTGTTTCTCCTTTGG
>DATENS010000148.1:0-12347 GCA_035274925.1 Pyrinomonadaceae bacterium
TTCGAGTCGTGCTCGACGGCCGCCGGGTAGTGAGCCAGGAAAACCTGCTGGAATCAAAGTACGGCCGGATCCGCGACGTCGCGGAAGGGCCGGACGGATTCATCTATTTCTCGACGTCAAATCGTGACGGGCGAGGCTCGCCGGCGAGTGATGATGATCGGATTATGCGGCTGGTGCCGGTAAAGTGACTGAAGATTTCAGATTTGAGATCTCAGATCTCAGATCTTCTGCGCCAGCACCGCGGACTTGGACCAGGCGATCGCGTGAAGCGGCGGGAAGCGGTAGTGGCTCACCATTTGAAAATGCTGATCGCTCTTCTCGGCAACTTCCTGTGGCGAATGCGCTTTGAATCGGAATAGCACTTCTAGCAGCGCGGTTACCGGTGATGGCCTCATCGGCAAGTGGAGCAGGTGACCGCCGCGTGAGATGCAGCGAGCCAGCTCGCCAAAACCGTCATCGAGCGGCACGTACTCGAGCACGCCGCTGGTGACAATCAAATCGAAAGATTCATCGGCGAACGGCAACGAGAGAATGTTGCCCTGGGCAAAGTGTACCTTCTGCTCGCCGAGATCCTGTTTGTTGACATATTTTTGCGCCGTCGCCATCGACGAAGCGGAAAGATCCAAAGCCGTCAGCTTTACCGGCACGCGCAGGGTGCGCAGCATTGCCAGCGTCAGGGTGCCCGTCCCACAGCCCGCGTCCAAAACTCGCGCTCCGGGGAAAACGGGTAACGGGTGTTCCTGGAAGTACTGATCCAGCGACCGGCCATAGCCGTTGATCTTGAAAGTCAGATCGTAAAGTCGGGCAATGCGGTCATAATAAGACCCCGCCTTGGCTTCAGTGAGAACATATTCCGCCATTTAATGATTCCTCGTCTTTCAGGCGTATAAAGTCGGCGTCATTCTAACTCTCAGGCCCTCGATCTCCAAACGAAACTTTCTCGGTCCTCAGACCTAAAAAACGCAGATTTGGCGCAAGAGGTTCAATATTCCAGCGTTCAGTCCTGGTTAACTCTGATTTCTCGCCCGGAAGGAGAACAAAAAAACATGCAGAAAAAGACTTTATTAGTTCTTGGCGCAATCAGTCTCCTCCTGTTGATTGGCCTGGCGGTCAAATACGGCGCACGGGAGGCTCTGGCCGAAGACGCGCGCGAGCCGGAGTCGTTGGGTCAAAAATGGTACGCACAACCGTCCAGCGCTGTCTCAGTCGATGTGATAGTTAATGGCAGGTCATTGCCTCAGTACGACGCGAAAGGTCGGCTGTATATCGAGGCGCTGGAGAACGCCGAATACGAACTGCGCATTCACAACCCGTTCGGCGTGCGTGTGGCCGTGGCACTGTCCGTCGATGGCATGAACACAATCGATGCGCGACACACCTCCGCGCAGGATGCGCACAAGTGGGTGATTCAGCCTTACGGCACGATTACGGTGCAAGGTTGGCAGATGAGCTCGGAAAACGCTCGCCACTTTTATTTCACCACTGAGCGCGAATCCTACGGAGCGAAGATTGGGCAGACCGCGAATCTCGGAGTCATCTCGGCGGTTGTCTTTAAGGAGCGAAAAACAATATGGACTACACCCGTCGTGCCAGGACGTAGCGAAGACCGGCAGACAAAAGAACAAAGTCGTAGTCGAGATGAAAAGGCGCCGGCTGAGTCCGATTCATCCGGCACGAGCGGTTATCCGTCCACAGCCAAAAGCCGGCCGTCCTATCCGCCACCGGATGATGAATCTGCCGCCACGGGAATCGGTCGCACGGTCGGGAACAGCGTGCAGTGGATCAAAATGGATCTCGAGCCGCGGCCGGTGGGCGAAGTGACGATCAGATACGAATACCGCGCGGCACTGGTGCGTTTGGGAATTCTTCCGCGAGATTATCCGCCACGGCGGGATGTATTAATGCGCCGCGAAAGTGCCGAAGGATTCGAGCCGAAATTCTGTCCGCAGCCATAGGTGGCAACGGGCAAGGGGCAAAGCGCAAAGGGTAAAGCGTCTCGCTATATCCGCTTTGCTCTTCACTCCTTGCTCCTCCAACTAGCGGCTCTACCGCCGGTTTAGTTTTGAATCGTAGAGCTGGCGATAGGCTCGATAGTTCGCCATTACTTTGAAGACGTAGTTTTTCGACTCGGTGAAGCCCACTTCTGAGGCGAACACACCTTCGTCGTTTTGATTTGATCGCGCCAGCCAGCGGGCCACATTGTCTTCGCCACCGTTATAAGCGGCGGCCATGGCTTCGGGCAGGCCGGCGAACATACGTGACAGGTCAGACAGATATTCCGAACCGATAGCGATCGATACATCCGGCCGGTAGAGTGAATCCTCTGTCACGCGTGAGACGCCGGCTTTGCCGCTGTACCTCTTGGCCGCGTCGATCGTCAACTGCAGCAGGCCCCGCGCGGCGGATGGTGATCGCGCGCCCGACTTGAATTGACTCTCCTGCCTCATAATTGAAAGCACCAGCCGCGGATCTACGCCGCGTTTGTCGGCTTCCTTCAGGATCTGGAAACGAAACGGGGCGGGGTAATCTTCAGCGGCGCCAGCGATCGTGGCTCTAGCATTGGCAGAGCGTTCATTCGCGCGTTGATTTGCCGCGCCATCTCGCATCGACGCGAGTCTTTTAGTTGCCAGTTCGCCGTAATAGGAAAATCCGTTATCGGGAATCAGCGAGTAAACCTGAATTGCATCCTGTTGACGGCCGGCGCGCTGTAGAGAATGTGCCTTGAGGTAAAGCACCTCATCGGCGCTGGTACCTGATCCGGACAAGGGTCTTCGCAGCAACTCGTCCGCGATTTGTACGGCATGCGGCCAGTCGCCGATCGCGATGTCCAATCGAAGGCGCGCAAAGATCGCGCCGGCTTCAGTTGAGGTACCGGCAAATCTTTGCCGCGTTCGATCAACCCAGGTCATCGCATCCTGCGTCCTGCCACTCTCCCGATACCCGTCGATGGCGTTCAAATGGGCAGTATCAATCCGTTCACCGTTCGGATATTTGCTCAGATATTCCGCATAACGCGCCGCAGCTTCGGCGCCCCGGCCCATGCGCAACAGCGACGATGCCGAAAAGTTCAGGCCTTCACGGCCTTCTTTTGTCTGGGGAAATTCCCGGGCCAGCCGCTCGTAAACTTGTCGTGCTTCCTCGTAGCGGCGCTCGACATAGTACGAACGCCCCATACCCAGCAGCGCCGCGGGAACGTTTGTGTCGTTCGGGTTAGTGTTGATGATCGCCTGCCAGTGCTCGCGCGCCTCTGCGAACAGCCGATTTGCCAAATAGATTCCGGCACGCCGCAAGTGTTCCGCCGAGGAAACCTGGCCCGCGTCCTTGCCGAGCCGGTCCGTGCGATCGCTGAAGCGAATCGCGCTCAGCGCCGCATCGCCTGTCCCTTGCGCATACGCAGTTGGAACAGACAGCAAGCTGAGAAGAACTAGAGTGGCGAGTTTAACCGGCCGGATTTGTTGTTTCATCTTCGACAATTTCATAAGTGCTTATTATTTCGGCGCTTCCGCGTAACGTCGCGGCTACGCTGCAATACTTCGTCTCGGAAAGTTCGATAGCGCTGGCAACGGCCTGCGCCGATAAATTGCGGCCGCTCACGATATGTTTGACTTCGAGGCGTGTGTAACTACGCGGAAAGTCTTCGCGCCGGTCGCCGCTTACTTCGATGCGGTAATCGCTAACTTGCTGCCGCTTCTTTTTCAAAATTGAGATGACATCCACCCCGGTGCAACCGCCGAGCGCAATCAAAAGCAATTCCATCGGGCTCGCCGCACTGCCCCGAGTGCTGTCCGTTTCCATCACCTGGGCATGACCAGATGGTGTAGTTCCAACAAAAAAGTCGTTCCCGGCAAAGATTACAGTTGCCTTGCCATTCGTGCTTTTCATCGTCGGCAGACCTCGCAAATTCAAGAAAAGAATAACACGGCTGTTTTCAAAACGCTGATGAACGATGTTCGTACTTTGTTCGCAAGAGAATTTTTACCTTCACGACAAACCCTAAATGGGGCCTCAGGCAACCATGCGGGCCTCACCAAAGAGCCTTATCGAGATTAAGTCCGAAGAATCCTGCTGATTATTGAATGGTATGCAAATTGATGGGTAGCGATTTGCCTCAAGTCATGAGCTTGAGATCAAGGAGGAGGAGTTACTTATGAGAAAGCGGCGCTTATCAATTGTTTTAACCATAGTTAGCCTGTTGCTGGTCGGCGGACTAGCCCAGGCCCAGCCAAGGCAGACCTACCGCGGCACGTTTCAATCGGTGCGGCGGATCATTCTGCGCGTTGAGAATCGCTCGAATGTCTTTCGCAGCAGTATTGAAGACTGGACCACCCGGGACAGCTTTTCAAATCCGGCCAACCAGGACATTAGCCTTTTCGCGCGCGAGTTTGACGACAGTGTGCGACGGTTGCGCACGCGTTTTGTCGCGCGCCAATCGACCGTTGCCGACGTTCAGGATGTCTTGAATCGCGCGGCCCGCATTGAGGGTTTTCTTAACGGGCCCAATGTAAATGTAGATGCGCGGACCCGCAATCAGTGGACTAACCTGCGCGTCGATCTAAACCAACTGGCGAACGCCTATCGCGTAAGCTGGCCACAGACGGGCAACAACTATCCGCCTTACAACAACGGTAACCAGTCTTTGGGCCGGTTAACGGGTACGTATCGGATTGATTCTGCGCGCAGTGACGATGCGCGCCTGGCAGCAGAGCGTGCTGCGCGCGGCCTGGCGCCGAGTGAACGCCGGCGCGTGCTCGATTCGTTAACGCAAAGGCTGGAATCGCCTCAGGATCTAGCTTTGGATGTGCGGGGTCGTACGGTGACGATTGCGTCAACCCGCGCTTCGCAAATCTCTTTTGCGGCCGACGGGCGGGAACGCGTTGAGACCAGTCCAAGTGGTCGCACGATTCGTTCGCGCGCCACTCTGACGGGTGACCAGTTGACGGTCAGCACCACTGGTGACACTGGTAACGATTTCAGTGTTACGTTCGATTCGATCGAGAACGGGCGGCGATTGAGCGTAAACCGGCGTGTTTTTGTCCAGGGTCTTTCCAGCCCGGTCGTCGTGCAGAGTGTCTATGACAAGACTTCGGAAGTAGCGCGTTTCAATATCTACGATCCGAACGCTTCGTCATCGAACACGACCTTCGTCGTGGCGGACAACACGCGGGTCATCGGTATTTTGGACGAGACGTTAACTACGCGCACCGCCGTGGTTGGCGATCGCTTCACCTTGCGCGTCACCGATCCAGCGGAATTTAGTGGCGCGACCATCGAAGGTCACGTGTCGCACGTAGAACGCAGCGGGCGGCTGACCGGGCGGTCCGTGATGACGCTGGACTTTGACACGATTCGACTTCATAACGGCCGTAGCTATCGCTTCGCCGGTACGGTTGAAACGGTGCGCACCGCCAGCGGCAACACTGTCCGTGTGGATACGGAAGGGACCGTCCGCGATTCAAGTCAAACCACGCAAACTCAAACGCGTGCGGCGATCGGAACCGCGGTGGGCGCAATCATTGGAGCCATTGCCGGCGGCGGCAAGGGCGCGGCCATTGGCGCAATCATCGGCGCCGGTGGAGGTGCAGGTTCGGTTTACGTGCAGGGACGGAATGATCTCGAGCTTGCGCGTGGGACCGAGATCGCCATTCGCTCAGGGGCTCCAATCAACACGGGGTCTCGATAAGCAGTAGTTCGAAACTAACCATTAGACACGGTGGGTCGATCGGAAACGATTGGCCCGCCGCTTTTTTTAGGGCGTCAGCTCTTTCAATTCGCGATCAGTAGCTTCGCGCATCTGCTGACGCTCTCGTTCTGTTTCCAAACCGATCGGCAGATTTCTGCGGCCTTCGTCCAGCCGTTGCAACATGAAGTTTGTTTCCGCCCAACTGGCGCCGCGACTTGCCGCCGCTTCAATCATCTGCAGGCGCGCTTCGGCCTCGGCCCGCCGCGAAGATCCTTCCTGCTTCAGACCTTCCAATCGGATTCTGTCCCGATTGAGTTCTTCCATCAACACCGCGGTGTCCGGTGCATTCAGATAGCGCGCGCGACTAATGCGGCGCTCAACCACCAACAGCTCACGCCGTGCACTACCAGCCAGACGCGTCGCATTCAGGCGCAGGGCGAGCGTCTCGCGATACGCATCGGCCAGCAGGGGCTGCTGTTTCTCCATAGTGTTAAGTGCACGCTTCTCTCCGGTGGTTAATTCATTCTTGAACCACTCAACTTCGTCGGCGGTGATTCCATCCGATGCCAGTCGATCACGGACGCGCCTGGCCCAATTGCGCCGGAGGAACATGAGCACGGTGAAGGCAATGATTGCGGCAATCAGGGAGAAGGGAAACGCGCTGATGGTAAGGACCAGGAACATCGTGGCGCCACCAGTCAACAAGTAAATAAGCCCAAGTATCGCGGGAGGACCAAAGGTGATGATCAGGAGCGCGAGCCATGGCGCCGTTCGCCAAAGTTTGGCGATCCGTCGATCAGCGGCGGTAAGTTTTCCGGATTTTTCAGTTAGATCCATCAAGATGCTTGCCCGAAATCATACCTCCCACCGGGAATCGAGGCCAATTCAGGCGCCGCCGCCTGTCTTGCTTTGCCTGCTGATCCACTTCGCGTCTTTGTGAAAAACTCCATCTTTGTAACTTGAATATCTGACGCAAGCCGCCAATGAAAACTTAAATTAGACACTTCCCATCATCGATTACATTTTGGCGGTTTGCGGCGCTTGTAATATGATTCGAGCCCGGAGTATCGCATTGATGAATCGCAGAAGACTCGCAAAAGCCTCGTTCGTTGTGGCCGCCGCCCTCACGCTTCTCGCGGGAGAGTTCGTGTTGGGCCAGGGCGACAAGGGCCGGCGCCGCGGAGCTCCCAAGCCCGTGACGGTCCCGGTAACGATCAAATTGAAGCAGCAGGAAGTCGAGATCCGCGTGGTCGATCTCATGGTGCGTGAAGATGGTGACGTTCAGTCTCTGCTTTCAATTCGCGGGCGATCTGACAGTCCCTTAACGCTGGCTATCCTGCTTCAGGATGATTTGGTTTCATCGATCCGCACTGAAGCCAGGGGTGTGGCCCAGTTTGTTCGTACGCTTCCCAACGGATCAAGAGTAATGATTGGCTATATCCGAGGAGGCAGTCTCGAACTCAGGCGTAGGTTTACTACCGATCTCGATCGAGCGGCTGCGGGCGTGCGCCCTCCATTGAGCCTGGTCAGCGCCAGTCCTTACAACCCATTTGTGGAAATAATCGAAGGCCTCCGCCGATTTGATTCCCAACCCCAGGGCCGGCGGGCGATGATTGTCGTATCCAGCGGCCTGGACTTGTCACATGGAGCCGATAGCTCAGGACCGGGCCAAAGTGTGGATCTCGATCGCGCCATCACCGAAGCGCAACGCCGCGGGGTGGCGATTTATTCGATCTATGCTCCGTCAGTGGTCTCTGAAAGCAATCAGTTGCTCTCGGCAAACGGTCAAAGTTGCTTGAACAAACTTTCCGATGACACAGGTGGCAAAGCCTTTTTTCAGGGAATGGGAGCTCCGGTCAGCTTCGATCCTTTTTTGAAGGAAATCAGTGCGACATTGGAACGGCAGATTGCGCTGACATACCTCTCGACCCATCCCGAGAAGGGCTATCATCGGCTGGAAGTGAAACCTATCGACCGCGACGTGGAAGTTCGTCACCCGGCCGGGTACACGCGCTGAGAGCTACGCAATATTTCTTCGAATCGCGGATTGCCTGCGCCTCAACTCTTTGATCTGTAATTCCAAGTCCAGCAAATGCAGGTCAAGCATAAGCTTCAAGTTGTTGTTTAGCTTGAGACCGGTTTCGAAGTCTTTCTGTGCCTCGGCACTCTGACCTCGCGATTGGTGGGCAAATCCGCGCTCGGCAAAGACCAGCGGATTATGAGAATCCAGCTCGATACTCTTGGTAAAGTCGGTAATCGCCAGTTGCAGGTTTCCCTCGATTAGGAAAATCCGGCCGCGCTTAAAGTAAGCGTCAGCATCATTCGAGTCGAAACTGATAGCCCGATCAAAATCCGAAAGGGCGCCCTCGACGTCGAGCTGATTAGATCTAATGTAGCCCCGGTTGAGGTAGGCCTGGGTGATGTCGCGATTGTTGACGGCCAGCCGCGGAGCTAATTCGATGGTCATCTCGAAATCAATTATCGCGCCATCAAGGTCGCCGAACGCTCGCTTTGCTTTCCCGCGATTCAAGTAGCCTTCGGCCATCTTGGGGTCCAAAACCAACGCGCGATTGTATTCGGCAATCGCCTCAGCCAGCTCGCCTTTAGCGAACAGCTCCATTCCGCGCTGCACGAGTTTCTTAGCCTGCCGAGGATTTTGGGCGTAGATAATGGGAGTGACAACAAAACAACCAAGAATCGCGGCTAACAAAAGGCGTTTCATGGCTACCTCCGGAGAGAAGCTGGATGTCGATCGAACGCTTAGGTTACTGAACTGTTGCCGGCAAGAGCGAGCCGCGGCGATCGGTCGCGATGGCCGAGCCGTCGGCGATTCTACCAATCATTCCATGAAAATGAATCTCAGTGCCGGATAAAACCAAAAGCACATCACCTGCATGATAGCGCGGATCATCTAGGCCAAAACGAATCACGGTCGCCTGGCCATTGTCCTGTTCAATCGTTTGGAAATCAAAGTCGTCGACATCGACGACGTAGGTTTGTGAGTGAGTAGCTGTTCGTTGCGAGTCAGACATTAAGATCTCCGAAAAACCTTGTGTAGCATTCTGGGGCGGCTAGTCGGGCTCGAACCGACGACCTCCTGATCCACAATCAGGCGTTCTAACCTACTGAACTATAGCCGCCAGATATGGCGTTATTTTCAATCTAATGACCTAAATTATCAGACTTACTGTTTACACCAGTAATCTGTTTTGTTCAAGTTTGAGCCCTGATTGAAGCATTGCTTTGGCGTTAGCACGACCGTGAAGGAGGCTCCGGATCGACTCGTAAGTGAGCCTTTCCTAACGATCGGGCTAATTCCTCAGCGACAGCGTCGAACTGATCTGGAAAGTTTCGAATCGTTCCAGTATGCTTCGCGGGCCAATAGAAAACCTTTCTGCTGGAGACTGATATGAAAGTCAAACTTCTAAAGGGGGCGCCGATCCTCGTAATCACCGCATTTGTATCGCTGGGGCTTAATCAACTGCTCGTGCCTGTGCGGGCGCAGAAATCTCAGCAGCCAAAAACATCGCACGGAGCTGGGGCGACGAAAGCGGCGAGCGGCGCGGCTTCAAGTTCTAAACCTTCCGTTCCCATCAATGCGGAGTACACCGCCAGGATCAAGGAGTACACAACCCAGTCGTACTTCAGCACTGAGTTGGTTGATTACCTTCCGTCTTCCAGCAAAGTCCCGTCGCCTGACAAGGTTCTTGGATATGCCGTCGGAGCGCCGGGCCATCTCACTTACACGAAAGATCTCTATCGCTATTATCGCGAACTGGAAAAAACCACGCCGCGCGTGCGTGTGTTCACGGCGCCGGAAAAAAGCGAAGAAGGAAAGGAACAGATGCTGGTGGCGGTCGGCGAGGCGAGCACTCTGTCGGCGCTCAGTCGTTACAAAGAGATCAATGCCAAACTTGCCGATCCGCGCCGAATTAGCGATGCCGAAGCGGAACAGCTTATCGGTGAAGGCAAGGTTTTCTACTGGGCTTCCGGATCGATTCATTCGACTGAGACCGGCTCGCCGGAAATGCTCATGGAGCTGGCTTACCGTCTCGCGGTCGACGATAGTCCCTTCATCCAGGCTATTCGCAAAAACGTGGTCGTATTGATCACGCCCGCGCTCGAGGTCGACGGCCGCGATCGCATGGTTGACACATACAACTATCGCAAGGCGAATCCGGACAAGAATGTCCCGCCGCTGATTTACTGGGGCCACTACGTCGCGCATGACAACAATCGCGATGGCCTGGGCATGGCGCTGGCGCTTTCTCGCAACCAGATGAAGACTTTTCTCGAATATCATCCGGCAATTCTTCACGACCTGCACGAGTCGGTCCCGTTTCTGTACACGTCAACGGGAACAGGTCCTTACAACGCCTGGTTGGATCCGATCGTGATCGATGAGTGGCAGTTACTTGCGTATCACGAGATCGAAGAGATGACGAAACGGGGCGTGCCGGGGGTGTGGACGCACGGCTTCTACGACGGCTGGGCGCCCAACTACATGTTTTATGTGGCCAATGGTCATAACGCGATCGGACGTTTCTACGAAACTTTCGGCAATAGCGTAGCGGACACGATCGATCGCACGGTGACGGCACAATCCCAGCGCGATTGGTTTCGGCCGAATCCGCCTTTGCCACGCGTCAAGTGGTCGCTGCGCAATAACGTCAACATGCAGCAATCCGCCATTCTGTTCGCGATGAACTTTGTCGCCGGCAGCAAAGAACGCTTCTTAAGAAATTTCTATTTGAAGAGCAAGCGTTCGGTGGCGAAAGCCACGAACGAGGGACCCACAGCCTGGGTGATACCGGCAGATCAGCCGCGGCTGATTGAGGCCGCCGATACCGTGAATCTCCTGCGGTTAATGGGTGTCGAGGTGCACACAGCTGACAAAGAATTCAACGTCAAAGATCAGAAGTACCCTAAAGGTTCATATGTGATCCGGATGGACCAGCCTTACTCGCGCATGGCTGACATGATGCTCGATACGCAGTATTACAACGTGAATGATCCGCGGCCTTATGACGACACAGGCTGGACCCTGGGAGCGATGCGAAACATCAAGACCGTCCGCGTGACGGATAAGAGTGTGCTGCAGACTTCGCTGACTCTCCTGAATAACGATGCGAGAGTGACCGGGAGAGTGACGGGACCAGCAGCTCCGGCGGGTTATCTAATCAATCACAACGCAGAGAACACACTGATGACCCTGCGTTACAAACTTAAGGACGTAAAAGTTACGGCCGCCGAGGAACCATTTGAAGCGGCCGGGCAAAAGTTCAACTCAGGCAGCTTCATGATTAAGGTGGCCGACAATCCCGGCGATCTCCGACAGAGACTGGAACAGTCGGCGGCGGAAACCGGATTGAATGCCATCGCGGTGGAGAAACTTCCGGAGGTTAAGAGTCACGCATTGGAGGCGCCGCGGGTGGCGATCCTTCACACTTGGACAAACACACAGAATGAAGGCTGGTTTCGCATTGAGTTTGACCGGCTCCAAATTCCGTATTCGTATATCTCAGACCAGGTGATTCGAGACACGCCCAACTTAAAAGATAAGTTTGACGTGATCATATTTCCGCCCGTGAATGGTTCGGCCGCTGCCATCGTGAACGGAGTACCAAAGCGGGGGAGCCCAATTCCCTGGAAGGCGTCCGAGATCACCCCAAACATGGGGTTGGGTCCGGATCAAACCGATGACATACGCGGCGGCATGACTTTGCGAGGCGTACTGAACTTGCAGAAGTTTGTAGAAGATGGCGGCTTGTTCATTCCGATTACCCATTGCGTGCGGGTTCCCATCGATTATGGCATCACCAACGGTGTAACCATTCGGGAACCGCAACAGCTACAGGCGCGCGGCTCGATTTATAGCGCCAGGTTTTCCGATCGGGGCAGCCCAATCTCGTACGGCTATGCGGAATCCCTGCCCATCTATTTCAACCAGGCGCCGCTCTTCCAGGTGACGCAGGGAGGCGGCGGCGGCGGTGGTGAAGCAGGAGGAGGCAGTGGAGCAAACCGACCTTCGGGACGAGGTAGTGTGAACGACCCCGACATTGTGCAGGGGATGCCGCTGGCAGAAGCCACTCCGCAACGCCGGCCCGGCCCCGGCCAGCTCAGTGAAGAGCAGCGACTTCAACAGGGAGCCTTCTTTACACCGCCGGCGATGAGGCCTCGCACCGTCCTCAGATTCGGTTCCGATGAAAAGTCCCTTTTGATCAGTGGCATGCTTTCCGGTGGATCAGAGTTGGTAAACGCTCCGGCAATAGTTGATGTACCGGTGGGCAAAGGACACGTCGTGATGTTTGCTACCAATCCAATGTGGAGACATCAGACGCAGGGCAGCTTTTTTCTTCTCTTCAATGCGATCCTGAACTATGACCATCTGGACGTTGGACGGGAACGCCCGGCTATGCAGCCGGGGGCGGTACGAAGCGATGACCAGTGAAGCGAAATGAAATTCGCTTTCGGGCGCCTTGAGCTCTTTAGGTGTGATTGGTGCTCCCGGCAGGACTCGAACCTGCGGCCCTCTGCTTAGAAGGCAGATGCTCTATCCACTGAGCTACGGGAGCCTCGCAGTAATCGCGGCGAAATCTTAGCACGGAGTCCGCGGCGGACAACAAAAACGGTAGCCGAAAAAAATAAGAGGCTACCCAATGGGCAG
>DATENS010000149.1:0-19303 GCA_035274925.1 Pyrinomonadaceae bacterium
CGATTTGGAACTGGTGACTACCACGCGTTGGCGCGAAGCCGAAGTGGACGTCGAGGCGATCGCGGATGATTTATTTCCCGTGGCAATGGCGCGTCCGTTGTTCTCGAAACACATCCAGTTGTTTGCCTACGA
The DNA here is from genome assembly GCA_035274925.1 of Pyrinomonadaceae bacterium. GTDB lineage: Bacteria > Acidobacteriota > Blastocatellia > Pyrinomonadales > Pyrinomonadaceae > UBA11740. The sequence goes on from DATENS010000149.1 coordinate 133, forward strand.
TCCGAGACCGGTCATTGCGGCGCTACGGCGTCATCAGCCTCGCCTCATCGATCTCAGTCATGAACCTTACAGCGTCGCCTGCGCTGAGGTTTTGACGTTGTGCAACGTGTACGCGCCGCAGGCTACGGTCGTCATGCAAGCCTGTCAAAACATTTTCCACAAATATCCGGTGCCCTTCAGGTGGTTAGAGCGCCGCGCCCTAAACCGCGTAGCCGCAGCGTACGTCTGCAGCGAAACTGTGCGCGAGGTGCTGGTGGCCAAGGGCTTTAAGAAGCACGTGGAGATCATTCCCTTTGGCGTAAACACTGAGGCTTTTAGTCAATCCGGCTTGGCGAAACGCGATCCGGGCGAACCATTAACGATTGGCTTCGTCGGGCGGATGTTACCCGGCAAGGGTCTTAACCTTTTGAGCGAGGCCCTCGGACTACTGGCTGCCGAAAAGTGGAAGCTGCTTGTGGTGGGTGATGGATCGGAACGACGGTCGTTTGAGAGTTCGCTGGCAGCACATGACCTGCTGGCCCGCGCACGCTTTACCGGCGCCGTCAGCTACGAACAAGTGCCTGAACTCTTTAGGCAGATCGATTTGCTGGTGATGCCGACCGAGACCACTGAAAGAATCCGCGAACAATTCGGACGCGTTCTGGTTGAAGCCATGGCGGGTTGCATCCCGGTAATCGGTTCCACATGCGGAGCAATTCCCGAAGTGATCTCTGACGCAGGTTTGGTATTTCCTGAAGGCGACGCCAAGGCGCTGGCCGAAGCGATAAGACGCATGCTGTCCGACCCCGAATTGCGCGAGCGTTGCGCGGTGCTCGGGAAAGCACGTGTCGAAGAACACTATTCCTGGGACGTGGTGGCCGAAAAGACTTTCGCTTTCTTCGCGCAGGTATTGGCCGGCACCGCTGCCACTGATGGGAATATTCAACGAGCGAGAAATGCAAGGGTGCACAAGCTCAGACGGAATAGCGAGAACGCGGCAGCATAAATAATTATGGCCAGGTGGGAATGTCTAACTGAAGAACAGTATCACGCCGTTTGGGACGAGGCCCTCGCGCGCTTTGAGGATTGCTCTCCGTTTCAGAGTTATGTGTGGGGTGAATACCGGCGCGCATTGGGTTGGCGGCCTTGTCGCTGGATGGCCTTCGACGAACGGAACGCGTGCATCGCCATGATGCAAGGCTATGTGCGCCGTTACCCGTTCGGAATGGGAATCGTGTGGAGTGAAGGCGGTCCGGTGGGCGACCTCTCGGCCTTCGATAATACTTTTCACTCCGCCGTCAGGGAAACCACCGGATTACGCGCGGTCTATTACCGCTTTCGCTGCGACCGCGGACGACACATCGAAGATGCGCTGCGCCTGACGTCGCTGGGTTGGACCATGCCCTGGGCGCCGCTCACCACCAACTACACCATGACGATCGATGTGAGCGTGACGGAGGACGTGCTGCTCGCGGGCTGTGAGCGCAACTGGCGTCGCAACCTGAAGCGATCAACTGAATGTAATCTCAACGTGCACGAGTGGCAGCAACCCTCCTCTGAGGAGATCATGGACGCCTATCGTTCGATGGAAAGTTTAAAGCAGCTGGATGAGCAACAGTCGGCCGACGAGATTAACTGGATGCTCCGCAGTCTTGAGCAAAACCTGATTCTGTATCGCTGCGATGACAAAGACGGCCGGTTGCTAAGCGTGATGGGCTGTCTGGTGTCCGGAGAAAAGGCTTGCCTGGTGATTTCGGCCACCAACGGACGCGGGCGCGAGCTGCACGCTTCGTACGCGATCTTCTGGGCGTTGATTTGCCATTGTCGCAAGGCCGGCGTGCGGATGTTTGATTTTGCCGGGATCGATCCCGTGCGTAATCCAGGTGTCTATCGTTTCAAACGTGCCGCCGGCGGCAGAGCCGTCGAGTTGTTAGGCGAGTGGGACTGGGCAAGCCGCCCCTGGTTACGTTGGTTCGGTAACTGGGCGATTGCCAAGCGGAACCGGATAAGAGCAGCAGAAACCGCACTCAAGCGATCCACGAAGGAAGCGGAAAGCCCGCAGATGCCGAACGCCGATTCACCACGCGAGACACCTCAGGGCCCGAGTCGGGTCGCCGAGAGCTTCATTAGTTTGTGACCTCAGGAAGCCGATGATCATTCGCAGCGCAAAAGTAATTTTCATCACCGACTGCACAATTACGCTCTTGACGGTGGTCACCAGTCTATTGGGAGCGCGCGCTCTCGGCCCGGCCGGACGTGGCGACCTGCTGGTAATTGCGTTGTGGCCGCTGGTTATTGCCATGCTCGCTGCGTTCGGATTGCCGAATGCTTATCGTTACTGGATGGCTAAAGAACCCGAGCGCTGCTCGCGTCTTTTCTCGAACTCGATCATTTATACCGTAATCATCGGCGCCGTCAGCATTGCCCTGGCGGATTTACTCGTTCCTCATCTGGTTGGCAATCGCAGCCCGCAAGTGATGACCCTGGTGCGCATTTACCAGGTGAATATTCCGGCGGCGCTGTTTCTTAACCTGATGCGCGGACTATTGGAAGGCACAAAGCGTTTTGGTTGGGCGGGCATGGCCAGGCTGGTGTCGTTCGTCGTGCAGAGCGCGGGTTTTGCCGGTCTTTGGTGGGTTGGAAATTTGACGGTCAGCACGGCCACATACACTTTGATTGGTGCGCAGACAGCCTCGGCCATGCTGGCGACGTTCGCTGTCTGGCGCCAGCTTCGTCCGCGTTGGCAGCCAAGTTGGACTGAGTTCAAAACCTCGATGCACTACGGTTTGCGCGACTACCCCGGCTGCGTTGCCGATTTTACGACGCTACGTCTGGATCAATTGATGCTGGGTGGGATCGCCTCGAGCGCAGCGATCGGCTTGTATGTAATTGCCGTGCGTCTTTCTGAAGTCACCACTTACGCCTCGGGCGCGTTGGCCGGCGCGCTTATGCCGGAAGTTGCCGGCGCACGAGGCAGCGAGCAGGCTGAATCCCTCCTCAGCCGCACGTTGCGGCTAACGCTCTATACCAACGTGCTAATCCTGATTCCACTCTGGATAGCTGCACCACTGATTCTAAAAGTACTCTTTGGCCCCAGCTTTGTGCCTGCCACGGGCGCGTTTCGTTGGCTGCTGGCTGCTGCGGTTGTTTGGAGCGCCGGCTCGATTGTCATCAGCGGCCTGCAGGGGTTTGGTTATCCGGGTTTGAGCACTATTGCGCGTTTCTTATCGGCAGCAGTGACGGCGCCTGCGCTACTCGTTCTCATACCGCGGATGGGAATAGAAGGCGCGGCCATAGCGTCGCTTCTCGGATACAGCGTAATGCTGATCGTGGCGCTGGTGGCCCTGGTTCGACGGCGGCAGCTTGGCTTTTGGCGATACTTGAGGCCGCAGCGGCAGGATATTCCGATAGCGCGTTTGCGAGCCTTGGCGACGATGCGTTGGGCCAGCGTCCGCGGCATCGAAGGTTGACCTTTTAACTCCTTCTCCCAGAGCGAGAGGGCCATCCATATCTGATTCATCAAGTATGTGATTGCCCCTTTTAGGATACTCAAGTTGAGCGCAACGATTTATGAGCAACCGCAAGTAAGACCACGAAAGCTTACGCTTTTGTGGCTGGCGCCGATTCAGGCCGCCAGTCTTTTCACTGTGTGGGCCATCGCCGCCGGCGGCCAAACTCTGCGCGCCTGGATACTCACGGCATTCCTGTGGCTGATGACGCTTCCGCTCCTCGTCAGTCTTGAAAGTACGCTGGTAGCCATGATGCTGTTCGAGCCGTTTCGCGGTTTGCTGCGCCGGGCCCAGTATCTGATAGTCGATTACACTACCCAGGAACCCATTCACCTGCTTACACCCATCGTCACGATGGTGGCCATGGCCGCGCTGATCCGAACTGAGCGATTGAATATCTTTCGCGCGACGCCGCTCGCGGGTTCCGTGTCGCTGCTCGCGCTGCTGTTCTTTCTCGAAATCTTCAATCCGCTCCAGGGTGGCCTGGCCGTGGGACTATCGGGCGCGTTGTTCATGCTGGTTCCTCTGGCATGGTTCTATTTTGGACAGGCTGCCAGCGAAAAATTTATTCGGCTGGCGCTGCATTTGATCGTGTTCCTCGGCATTCTCGCTTCGCTCCACGGCGTCTACCAGATGCTGGTTGGCTATCCGTCTTTTGAACAATACTGGATCGATAACACCGATCTTTACGCCTCGATTGCCGTTGGCCACGTGCGGCGCGCACTGGCTACTTTCAGCAGCGCCGAGGAATGGGGGCGCTATCTCCAGATGGGAGCGATAGTCGCATTCGGTTTTGTGCCCGCCGCAAAGAGTCTCGCAAAGCGCTTCGGTTGGCTGGTGTGCGGCGCGGCGTCAACAACGGCGGTCCTGCTGAGCGGCCAACGCAGTGCGATCTTTGGATTGATGCTGGGGATAGCGGTAATGGTGCTGCTCGGCGCGCGGAATTTGCGCAGCGCCATGGCGCGCGTGGCCATTATGGTGCTGGCGGTGGTGCTCGTGACTGCGCTCGTCAAGGCTCCCACCGAAGATGAAGTTTGGAACAAGGATGAAACCGAAAAAGTCGGCGCCCTCTTGTCGCATACACAGCGGGGGACGTTGAAACCGGCGGACGAAGACAGTCTGCAAATTCGTTTTGAGATCTGGACGCAACTGGTTACGCAGGTGATTCCATATCGGCCGTTGGGGGCCGGACTGGGCGCGGGTTCGCTCAGCGAAGCGCGCTTTGCTCCGAGCGAGGAAATGCCGCCGATCGATAATTCAATTCTGGTTATGGCCATCGCCTGCGGAATTCCCGGGGCCTTGCTATTTGTCTGGATCCTGTCGCGCGCAAGCTGGTTATCTTTGTCGATGGCGCGGCGCGCCCGGGGTGACACTACGAATGCGGATCTCAAACGCATCGCCGCATCGTTGATGTTAGCGATGGTGCTGAACAGCTTTTTCGGATTGACGTTCACAATCTACTCGGTAGCGCCAATTGCCTGGATGCTCATCGGCTGGATTAGCGCCGAGTCTATGCGAACCCGCAAAGCCGGGCGCGAAATCATCGAGATTTAAAGGACCGTGGATTTTGAGGATTCTTTTCTACAACCATACCGGGCAAGTTGGCGGCGCAGAACGTTTGCTGCTGACTATTCTGGGCCGGCTCGATCGGACGAATTTTGATCCGATCCTGCTATGCCCGGAGCACGGTCCGCTCCGAAAGATGTGCACTAGCTTGGGGGTGCCGGCGGAAAGCGTAATCGTCCTCGAAGCTCGTTTTACCTGGCGCGTCGACTATCTCTTGCGTTACCTCAAATCGTTTACGCGTGTGATTCTCGACCTGAGAAAGAAGGTTATCAGCGCCGATCCTGATCTCATTCACGCCAACAGTGTCCGCGCCGGCCTGGTAGTTACGGCGGCGACGGTCGGACTGAATAAGCAAATCATTTGGCACATACACGATTTGCTTCCGCGACACCCGTTCAATTCTTTAATCCGCGCGGTCGGTCTTCTCTCAAGACGAACGCGAATAATCGCTGTCGCTCAGGCAAGCGCCGATCGATTCATTGGTTGGTTTCGACCTTTGCGGAAGCGAGTAACCGTCATTCCAAACGGCGTCGATTTGGAAAAATTCCATCCCGACCATATTACGAGAGAGAAGATCCGCGGCGAATTAAATCTGGCCGACGAGCCGGTCATCGGTATTATCGGGCGTCTGACTCCGGGCAAGGGACAGTTGGAGTTGCTCCGCGCGTTCAAGCGCGTCGTGACTGAATTTCCGACGGCGAACTTGCTAATAGCAGGAGCGCCGGCATTCAATCAGGAGTACGAATACGCAGCGCTTCTCAAACGCGCGGCCTCCGAGCTTGGCATTTCCAATCGCGTACAAATGCTGGGCGCCCGTGACGATGTCGCTGCAGTTATGCAGGCGCTCGACTTGCTCGTCGTAAATTCATCTTCCGAAGCCTGCTGTTTGGTGGTCCTTGAAGCCATGGCTTGCGGCGTGCCGGTCCTGGCAACGCGCACGGGCGGAACTCCCGAGCTCATCGAACATGGCCGAGATGGATGGCTCGTTCCCTGGCGAGACGAAGACGGACTCGCCACCGCCATCATGAAACTCATCCGCGAACCGGATCTTCGTTCGCAGTTCGGCAGTCAGGCGAAGCAACGCGTGACGGCGCGCTACGGTATCGGCCGATACATTAGAGAAATCCAGGACTTCTATCGAGAGAGTGATGTGGTCGACGTTTACTCTCTTGCTCGCCACCAGCCTGCAAATGCTGTAGCACCACCCGTCAAATGAATTAGCACGACACGCTGGGTTCTTCTCTTAGGAATTAGCGCCGCTCATCTCTCCTTCTAAACTGCAAAAACCGATGTGCAAAATCACGCACTGAGGTAAAACTCCGCGCAGCAAAAAGTATTCAGTAGATCTGAAAGTTAGGTGGGCAGTCCGCTGAAATTGACCCTGGTTTAGACGTTTCTTAATTAGGAACGTTTCCGAGGTCAATCGCTTGTCCAGAATCGCACTCGTACACGACTACTTTGTTCAAATGGGAGGGGCCGAGCGCGTGGCGGAAGCCATGCACGATTCCTTCCCGTCCGCGCCGATGTATACCACGGTGGCACTGCCGCAAAGCTTGCCTCAGCGACTTCGGTCAGCCGACATTCGCACATCAGTGCTCCAGCACCTACCGAACATTGACCGCCGCTTTCGTCATTACTTCATGCTTTATCCGTTTGCGGTCGAGCACTTCGATCTGTCGCAATACGATCTGATCTTCAGCAGCAGTTCGGGCTATGCCAAGGGAGTGCGCCGGCGGCGGAATGCAATTCACGTTTGTTACTGTCACACCCCGATGCGGTGGGTTTGGCGTTACGAAGATTACGTCGCCCGTGAAGGATTTGGCAGTCTGGCGCGACGTGCCCTGCCGTTTCTGCTTTGGGGCTTGCGGAAGTGGGACTTGCGCGCTTCGCGACAGCCGAATTACTACATCGCCAACTCGCGTCTGGTGGCTGAGCGAATCAAGAAGATTTACGGCCGCGAAGCTTTCGTAATCCCGCCGCCCATCGACGTGAACCGCTTTCACATGTCGGACGAGATCGACGATTACTACCTGGTCCTCTCGCGTTTGATGCCATACAAGCGGATCGATTTAGCCATCGAAGCCTGCAAGCGAATGAACCGCCGTCTGATTGTGATCGGAGACGGGCCAGATCGCGAGCGGCTGGAAAGGCTCGCCGACGATCGCATCGAATTTCTCGGGCGCCAACCGGATGCGATTGTTAATTACTACGCGGCCCGTTGCCGTGCTTTGATGTTCCCCGGCGAAGAAGATTTTGGCATGGCGCCTCTCGAGGCCAACGCGGCCGGACGTCCGGTAATCGCCTATCGTGGCGGCGGCGCCGTCGAAACTGTCGAGGAATCCGTTACCGGAGTCTTTTTTGATCAGGCCGACAGCCGTTCACTTGCCGAGGCGATCGAAAAGTTCGAGGGCTTGCGCTGGGACCAATACACGCTACGCAGCCACGCAGAAAAATTTGATCGCACCGTATTCGCGTTTCGCGTCCTGCAGTTTCTCGGATCAGTAGCGCCGGCCTCGTGCGCCGACGAGTTGTTGACCGGCGCGCGTTTACTTTCACAGAACATTTCGCGGCGCGTGTGGCCGCGGCTGGCCCTGGTGGGCTAAACGGAGACATGTTGCCAGTTGCTGCATTAGGAAATCTGGAAGGAGCCGTGCGGCTCAGCCGTTCGTCGCAGGCTGCTGCGATCGCGTCGCAGGTGCAGGTTAAGTTCGGCCACTTGCCATCCGGCGGGGCATTGCCGCTGTTGATTGAAGCAATGTCGCCCGAAACAGATCTAATTGAGTGGGCAGCGGCGCACCGTAAAGAGTTGGGGATGCTCCTGCACGAGGCGGGAGGAATTCTTTTTCGTGGATTCGGCATAGACAGCTCCGAACAGTTCGAGTCTTTGATCGAGGCTGTTTCCGGTTCGCTTCTTGATTACAGTTATCGCTCGACTCCGCGCACGGTAGTGAGCGGCAAGATCTACACTTCGACTGAGTACCCGCCACACCAAACCATTCCGCTTCACAATGAAAACGCCTACGCGCATGACTGGCCGTTGAAGATTTGGTTTTTCAGCCTGCAATGCGCCATCACCGGCGGCGAAACACCCATTGCCGACAGCCGGCGCGTCTATCAACGAATTCCGGCGTTCGTGCGAAAGCGTTTCGAGCGCAAGGGCGTGATGTACGTCAGAAACTATGGCAGCGGATTTGATTTGCCGTGGCAGGAAGTATTTCAAACGAACAGTCGGGAACAGGTTGAGGAATTCTGCTCGTCTACCGGAATTCAATTCGAATGGTTACCTGACGATCGGTTGCGCACCCGACAGACTTGCCAGGCAACGGCGGGGCACCCGGTCACCGCCGAGATGGTTTGGTTTAATCAAGCGCACCTGTTTCACGTTTCTCGCCTGCCGTCCGAAGTGCGCGAAGCGATGCTATCCATCTTTAGTGAAGAGGATTTGCCGCGGAACGTTTTTTACGGCGACGGCTCAGCGATTGATTCGGCTGATCTCGATCTGATCTGTGAAGCGTACGAACGCGAACGCGTGGTCTTTCCCTGGTTGAACGGCGACGTGTTGCTGCTGGATAACATGCTGGCCGCGCACGGGCGCAACCCTTTTACTGGTAAACGGCAGGTAGTGGTAGGTATGGCTGAGCCCTACAGAAAGATGGTCTGATGCAGGAACTCACAACCCAAATCGAATCGCAGCTTTCTGATGACAAGCACAACCTCGTCCCTCTGGCGCCACACTGGGCGCGCGGCCCATTAACGCCAACACTTGGCGAGAACGAAACTCACATTTGGAAAATAGACCTGCGCTGTGAGAGCACGGGCGAAATGAACGCGTCACTCTCGCCCGATGAACATGACCGGGCAGCGCGATTTCATTTTGAAAGAGATCGGCAGCGCTTTAGGATTGCCCGCGCATCCCTGCGAATGATCCTCAGCCGCTATCTAAATCTGGCTCCGGAGGATTTGGTTTTTGCCACAACCGAATACGGAAAACCGTTCTTAACGAATCCGCAGGCCGCCGGCTTGATCTTCAATCTTTCGCACTCTCAGGATTTCGCTCTCCTGGCAGTCACGCGTGAACGCGAAGTCGGCATCGATATCGAGTTCATGCGGTCTGACTTTGCGACCAGCGATGTCGCGGAGCATTTCTTTTCAGTGGCCGAGGTCTACACTTTCTCAGGCTTGGATCCGGACTTGCGCACACTGGCTTTTTTCAACTGCTGGACACGCAAAGAGGCTTACATCAAGGCGCGTGGCGAAGGTCTCTCGATGCCGCTGGACAGCTTTGATGTTTCACTCACACCGGGACTTCCGGTCGCGCTCCTGCAAAACCGCCTCGACCCAGCGGACGTTTCGCGCTGGAGCCTGCACGAGCTTTCGCCCGCCCCCAGTTACGCCGCTGCCATCGCCGTCGAACGTTGTGATGGCGCTGTGAGCTTTCAGCATTTTGTTCTCGCCGAATAGGTAGCAATGAAAATGCGCGGAGTTTTGCTTCTACTCCTGATCATGCTCTCGCTGATCATGGGCGCCGACCGCCTGCCCGACAGTTGCAAAGACGCGTGGGCGCCTGATCTAAACACCAGCACTTTTCCCCAGGGAGTTGGCGTCAATATCCACTTCACCGATCCCCGGCCCGGCGAGGTCAAAATGATCGCCGATGCCGGCTTTCGCTGGGTGCGCATGGATTTCATTTGGGAGTTGACTGAAAAAGAACGCGGCCGTTATGACTTCGCTCCCTACGAGCGTCTCCTGGCAGAGCTTGAGCCGCACGGCATCCGCGCGTTGTTCATTCTCGATTATGGAAATCGTCTCTACACTGAGGACAAGGCGGTACGAACCGAAGAAGCGCGCCAGGCGTATGCGCGTTGGGCAGTGGCGGCCGCAAAGCATTTTGCCAATCGCGGCGTGATTTGGGAATGTTTCAACGAGCCGAATGTGCCACTCTTTTGGCCTCCGAAACCCAACGTCGATGAGTACGTCGCGCTGGCGCTGATGGTAGGGCGCTCTTTTCGCGCCAGCGTTCCCAATGAAAGGCTGATCGGACCAGCGACGTTGGGACTTGATTTCAATTTCCTCGAAGCGTGTTTCAAGGCGGGACTGCTCGAGTACTGGTCAGCCGTCTCGGTTCATCCCTATCGCCAATCAAATCCGGAGAACGCGGCGAATGAGTACTGTGTCCTGCGAGAAATGATCGAGCGTTACAAACCCAAAGGCGCGGCGGCCCGAACAATTCCGATCATCTCCGGCGAGTGGGGCTATTCGTCGGCGTGGCAGAACATGAGCGAAGGTAAACAGGCGCAGCTTGTATCGCGGGCGTTGCTGACGAATAGGGCAAACGGAATTCCCATTTCGATTTGGTACGACTGGCAGGACGATGGCACTGATGCGAGTGAAGCTGAACATCACTTCGGACTAATTCGCTATGCACACGAGTCGGAAAGACAGCCCGGGTACCAACCCAAACCTTCATACCTTGCGTCGCGTACACTCAATCAGTTCGTCACCGGGTACACATTTCGGAAACGATTGCCGGTGGGCAACGACAGCGACTACGTTCTGTTGTTTGCCAATGACAACAACCAACGCATAGCAGTTTGGACCACGGACTCGCAATCTCATCGCGTAACAGTCCCGCTCGCGGCCGCATCGTATGCGCTGACAAGGCATACCGGAGAAGACGCCGGTGTGGTTGCGGCGAATCAGGACGGCATTACTCTTGAGGTTTCTCCTTCGCCCATATATCTGACCCGGCGGCCGTAACCGTCGCATTTTCGTACTGCTTCCCGGCTTTACCTGAACCCGTCCGTACGGTTTCTCCACGTTATAAAATCCATTTCAAAGAATTGCTGGCGATTGAAGGGTTGTGGACGCCACAGCTCTTGGCATTTCGCTTGCGACTAAAAGAGCATATGGTGGCTAAAGAGGAGGGAATTGTGGTGAAGAAGATATTAATCGGACTGACGATGGTGGCGATGAGTGTGGTGATGATCGGGTGTCAGCAGGCGCAGGAATCGACCGCAAATACAAATGCGACCGAAACCCGCACCGCAGCCGACAACTCGGAAATAACTACGACCACGGATAGCAACGGGACGCGCACCGAAACTCGAGTGTTTCGGGATAACCCACGCGTTTCGAAGGTGGTTGTTACGACTAGCAACGGACAGCGCACGGTCAAGGTCTATTCAAAGACCGGCGAAGAGCGCGAGCTTAAGGACCAGACAGTGGACGCCTTAGCGGCTACCGGCGATGCCATTGCGAGCGGGGCCGGGTTTGTGGCTGACAAAACCGAGGACGCCTACGATAAGACGAAGGAAGGTGTGGGTACGGCGGTTGACAAGACAGTAGATGCGTCGAAAACTGTCGCTCATGAGACGAAAGAAGGGGTGAAGACAGTAGCCGACAAGACCGCGGATACCAGCAGGACGGTGGCCGACAAGACCAAGGCCGGCGCAAAGAAGACCGGCAAGACCATCAAGAAGATCGTAACTCCGTAGCTTAGACGAAAATCTTGTTAAGAGGGCGGCCGAGGGCTGCCCTTTTTCTTTGTCCGACAAGCTTTAGCTTGTCGACGCTTAGACGACAAACTGAAGTTTGTCGAACACATTGATGTTATACTGGCGCCGAATATGGCTGACGCGTCTCGATTCACAATCATTTGTCCTTGTTGCGAGGCCACGCTCAACATTGACGCGAACACGGGCGCTCTTCTTTCGCATGAAGAAAAGCAAAAGCCGCTGGCGTCGTTCGAAGGGTTGGTCAAGGACCTGGACAAACAGAAACAGACGCGCGAGCAGATCTTCGCGCAGGAAATGAGCTCGATGAAGGACCGCGAGCGTTTGCTGGAAGAGAAGTTCAAGGAAGCAATGAAGCGCGCTGAAAAAGACAAAGACAAGGTCTACAAGAATCCCCTGGACCTCGACTGATACTCAGGCCGCCTTCGATTAATGCATTCAAATCTTCGTTCGTTCCTCGATCTGCTTCGTCGCGAAAATGATCTACTGACTATCGAAGCCGCGGTCGATCCTTACCTCGAACTGGCCGAAATTCATCGACGTGTAATCGAACGCGGTGGCCCGGCGCTGCTCTTCACGAAAGTGAAGGGAAGCAACTTTCCGGTCGTCACCAATCTTTTTGGTACTCAGAAACGAGTCGAGCTCGCCTTTGGACATCGACCCGAACAATTCGTCCGGGAACTGGTGAAGGTGGCTGAGGCTCTGATTCCACCCAAGCCTTCTCATCTGTGGGGTCATCGTTCCCTGGCGCTTGAATTTCTCAAGCTCGGTACTCGCAACGTATCGCGCGCGCCCGTAACTGAACATGTAAACGAGCCGCCCGACCTGAGAGAGTTGCCGGTCCTCACTACCTGGCAGGAAGATGGCGGCCCGTTTATTACTTTGCCGCTGGTCTATACCGAACATCCCACTACAAAGAAGCACAACCTCGGCATCTATCGCATGCAGGTTTATGACGCGTCTACTGCCGGCCTTCATTGGCAGATTCAAAAAGGCGGCGGCTTTCATTATCACGCTGCTGAACAGTTGAACCAGCCCTTGCCGGTGACGGTGTTTCTGGGCGGGCCACCCGCGTTGCTGGTGGCGGCGGTGGCGCCGCTGCCTGAGGACGTGCCCGAGTTAATGCTCGCTTCACTGCTGAGCGGAAAAAAATTAAGAGTGACGGAAGACCGTAAGGGAGGCTGGCACCGGCTGATTGCGGAGGCAGAATTCGCGCTCGTGGGAAGCGCGCCACCGCATGTTCGCCATCCGGAAGGACCGTTCGGAGATCATTACGGCTACTATTCGCTGCAACATGAATATCCCGTGTTCCAGTGCGACGCGATCTTCCATCGGCGCGATGCGATTTATCCGGCCACGGTGGTGGGCAAACCACGACAGGAAGACTTCTTCATCGGAGATTATTTGCAGTCGCTCTTGTCGCCGCTGTTTCCTCTGGTGATGCCGGGCGTGCGTGATTTGTGGAGCTACGGCGAGACCGGATTTCACTCGCTGGCGGCGGCCGTTGTGCGCGAACGTTACGCGCGGGAAGCGCTCGTGTCCGGATTCCGAATTCTGGGCGAAGGCCAATTGGCCCTCACCAAGTTCCTTATCCTCACTGATGCGCCGCTTGACCTTCATGACTTTCCGAGAGTGTTGGAGCACGTTCTCGCACGCGTGAATTGGCAAAGCGACTTTTTCATTTTTTCAAACACTTCGATGGACACGCTCGATTACACCAGCGGCAAAGTGAATGAGGGCAGCAAAGCAATTGTGATGGGCCTGGGCGAAGCCGTACGCGAGCTGCCGCGCGAATTTCGTGGAGAGCTGCCGGCGGGCGTTTCGCGGGCGGAAGTTTTTTGTGGCGGTTGCCTGGTCCTTAGCGGTAAGCCTTATCTCGAAGAGCAGGCGCAAGCGGCGCGGCTCGCAAATGAAAAAGCTTTTGCGGATTGGCCGCTCGTGATTCTGCATGACGACGCCACCGCGGCCCGATCGGTGACGGACTTCTTATGGTCGACCTGGACGCGTTTTGAGCCGGCCGGCGATATCTACGCCGCAGAGACAAATGTGATTCGACATCACCTTTCATATCGCGCCCCGATCGTCATCGACGCCCGAAAGAAGCCCAGCCTTCCTGACGAGCTGGTGGTGAGGGACGACATCGCTGCGCTGGTCGATCGGCGCTGGCGCGAATATTTCCCAGAAGAACGACTGTGAGAGTTTAGAGGCGGGCTACCGCCCGCCCGTCTAATGCCTCAGCGGGCGGTAGCCCGCTCCTAAACCGCAATTCACATCCGTGATCACCCTGGCCACTATCACCGCTATCATCCTCTTTCTGGGGCTGCTCTTTCTTCTGTTTCGAGCGGTCCGTCAATTATTCGCTGCACCGCGAAAATCGTGGCGGGCGCGACTGAACGTAGCGTTCGCGCTCATCCTGCTCATTGTTTTGTCATGTGTCATTTGGGGGACTCTGATTGAGCCCAATCGCCTTGTCGTTAAGCAGAGATCAATTCAAATAGAAACCTGGCCGAAAGAGCTGAGCGGTCTTCGCATTGCCTTAATCGGTGACGTACACACGGGCGCTCCTTTTATCGACGACCAAAAGTTGCGACGCATCGTTGAGCTGACGAACCAACAGAATCCTGACTTGATTGTTCTGCTTGGCGATTACATGGTGCGCGACAGTTGGCACGGGCATGAGGTCGCTCCGGAAGTTACCGCCGCAGGTTTGAAAGATCTGCGGGCGCCTTTAGGTGCGTATGCCGTCATTGGAAATCATGATTGGTGGTACAACGGTGAACGAGTATGGCAGGCCTTTGATCAGGCCGGTATCCGCGTGCTGGAGAGCGAGGTAACTGAAATCAAGACGCGCGAAGGATCGTTTTGGCTCGCCGGTCTCGCCGACTTATGGACGCGGCCGCTGAAGGTCACAGAAACGATCGCCCAGGCTCCGGCAGGCGCCACGATAGTTGCTATCACTCACAACCCTGATATCTTTAAGCGAGTTCCAACGACGGTCCCGCTCATGCTCGCGGCGCACACGCACGGAGGCCAGGTTAACTTTCCATTGTGGGGAACTCCGATCGTGCCTTCACGATTTGGCCGGAGCTACACGTCCGGTCATATTTTCGAAAACGGGCATCACATGTTTGTGACCACGGGGATTGGCACCAGCATCCTGCCGGTCCGCTTTCGCGTGACGCCGGAGATCGTGATTCTCACCGTTACTTCGGGGCGGTGATCTGTTCTCCGATGCAGTAACACAAACCATCCGGCGCCACAGCAAAAAAGACGCGAAAGGATTTGTCGCCGTATGTGTCAATTCTCAGATCGGAGTCTTCTGGCGACGCGCTTTTGATTTCCTGAAAGGCTGAAACAACGTCATCAACTTCAAAGAAACATCCTTCCTGCTCCGGATCCCCGCCGTTCTCGGCCAAACCGATTTGAATTTCATCGCGCGCGAGTACCGCATGTTTGTGTGGCTCGTCACCGCGCGAAAGTACCCGCATGGCAAAGGTCTTTTCGTAGAAGGGAATCGCGGCCTCTACATCAGCGACCGGGAGATTCATCGCGTCGTTGGCGTAGGGAACGGCCCGCTTGAAGATGGCTTTCATTGGTGCTCCTTGCTCTCCAGTCGTGCCAACTCGCGGGTTGCTCCCGCCACGCCTTCTTGAACATTGGCAGCCGCGTAAAGATCTTTCGCTTCATTCCACAATCGCCTCGCTTCTTCAATTTCGCCGTTCTTTTGCTTGAGCGCGGCAAACGGGCGAACCGCATTCGCAAGATCAAGCACGGCGGTCTCATCGTGTTGGCGATAGATCGAAAGAGCTTCCTGATAGCAGGGCTCAGCCAACTCCCGGCGTCCTTTGTCCTGCTGGATGTCACCGACGTGTCGCACGGTGTGCGCCAGCAGCAACGGATCGCCCGCGGCGCGGCAAATAGTCACGGCTTCGTTGTAAAGCTCCAATGCAGCGTCAGAGTGACCAAGATCTCTTTCGATTTGCCCAAGTCCTTTGAGCGCCCGGATCAATTGCTCTTCCTGTCCGGCGAGTCGACAACGATTGACCGCATCGGCATAAAGCCGGCGCGCTCCTGGCGGATCGTCGAAGCGAATCCGATTAGCTTCGCGCATCAATTCAATAAGTTCGTCGGAAGTGTCGTTCATCTTACTTCTGCACTCGCTCGCAAAGAAGACTCATCAAATCTCCATCAAGTCCTTGCCCACGATGATGCGGCCCTTAAAGTGTTTGCGAGCTCCTTCGGCCCACTGCTCATCAGTAATCGACGGATCGTCTCCCGGTACCAGATGTGACAGCACAAGTGTTTTGACACCGGCCTGCGCCGCAATCCGGCCGACGACTTCGGTCGAGGTGTGGGAAGCCATCAGATGCTGGCCCAGCCGTTTCGCGTCTGGATACCGGTCGATTAGCCTTTGGACGCCCGGGAGATACATTGCTTCGTGCACCAATACATCGGCCCCTTTGGCAAAGCCGGCCAGCTTTGGTGCGTATGCCGTGTCGCCTGAGATCACGACCGAGCGGTCCCTTGCGTCGAACCGGTAGGCATAAGATTGAGTGATCGGCGGATGCAGCACGCGCAAACTCGTCACCTTCACCGCTGCGTTCTGCATGACAAGTCCGGGCCGGGCAAAGTCGTGGGCGAAAACCAGCCTGCGCAAATCTGAGCCGCCTTCATCTTTGATACGTGTTTCAATGTCGAACTGCTCGTATCTAAAAAAGTCCTGGGTCATCCTTCGCAAACCGGGCGGGCCATAGGCATCAATGCGGCCCGGGTTACTGGTGACTACCGCGTTGTAAAGCAACGCGCCGTACTCGAGGTTATGGTCGGAGTGATGGTGAGTGATGAAAATGTAGCGCAGCCGATCGAGAGAAATTCCGGCCGAAATCATCTGTCGCGAGACTCCGTATCCACAATCTACCAGGTAAGGAACGTCATTAATCAGGATCACTGTCGCCGCATTGTTGCGGCCTGACGTTCCCAGGCTTGGCCCGCCTTTTGTGCCCAGCAGAATTACCCGCGTCTTGTTTTCGGATGAGGCAAAAGTGTTTGAGTGAAGGAATCCACAAGCCGTTAGCGCTACACCGCCGATTAGAAACTCTCTGCGAGTGAATTCCATAGCCCGGTTATCCCCGGCGTCGAGAGCCGGTCTTCACTTCTTTACACGGCGAGACAGCCGCGAATGCTTTCGCGGGATCGGATTTCTGAAGTTGCTCGTCGGGCCAAACTTCGGGAAAAGTGTATTCAGGTCCTTTCGTGTACTTGTGCTCTTCCCAAATGCGCTCGCCGTTTTCGTCAAAATAAATTCGCTGCTCGAGCTGAGCGCCGTTAACTGCGCCGCCGGTGATGAAAACAAATCGCAAGCGGCCCTGCGGGTCGTAATAATGACGCAGCGTCAACGACGAATCCTCTGAGCCGCCTTCGCGATCGTAACGGCGCACACTCTTTCCGGAATCAACTGTGCTTCTGCGGACGGTATCTTCGTAAGGCTCGCAGTATTCGAATGTGCGCGTTGAGGTTTTCAGGACGCCTCGCTTCATTCCGGCGTCAACCGCCGCGACGATGTCGCGCACTGCTTTTATCTTCGGGTGCTGGCGCCAGTTGGTCCCGGTTATCTTCCCCGAATCCTGATTAAGGACTGGGACAGAAGCAACCAAGCTAATGATGGCGGTCAAGAGTAATTGTCTGGATGTCGTCATTTTATTGTCATTCTCCCTCCAGACCAGCACTCACCCGAAAGGTGTGGCCGTCCGGATGTCGCAGGTGAAACTCGCGTACGTTCCATGGCTCGTCAGTGGGCGGCATCGTCACTGTCAGGCCTTGATCGAGCGCGCGTTGATAGGCCGCATCGACATCCGCCGGCGAAGACAACCACCAACTCATCCAAACGCCGCCAGTCATGTCGTCGCCAACGAACTGCGGCATCGGGCCGCCGCGCGAGCCCTGCCCATCCTGACAGAGAAAGATCTCGACATCGCCGCTGCAGACACCACCAAAAGACGGTGGCTCGCCCCAGTCCCAACCCTTCTGCCAACCCAACTTCTCAAACCAGGCAAAACTTTCTTGAATGTTCGATACGTTCAGAATCGGAGTGATGCGTTGAAGTTTCATTTGGTTTTGTCTGACTGAATGTGGTCTTCAGTGTATTCGCACACTGGTTATCTTGCGACAGCTTTCATAAACGTGCGCTCGTACTTTGTAAAGTGTTTCGTCTTCTGGTAGCGAGCGGTGACCGCGACGCACTCTGAATCGCTGGGGACATCGCGACGATACTTCTCATATGCCGCGAGACTGGGAAAACTAAATAAGGATATCGCGATATTGTCTGGTCCGGCTTCGCCGACTCCGGGAAAGCTAAATGTTGCCGGGGGCCCGTCTTTGTCCGGAATAAAGTACCCGAGGTGAGTGCCGCCGTATTTTTCGATCAGGCGCATCCACACGCGCGCATAATCTTCAAAGTCTTCAAGCTTGTCCGGCTCGATCGTGTAGCGTATGAAGCAAGTGACCATGACTCTGTGTAATCTGCGTAATCTGCGTAATCTGTGCACACGCTACTGCCCGCCCGCTACCGCAGGCGGTTCCTACTTCGGCTTGCGCGGCAACTTCTCATCGCGCATCGCGGCTTGATACACAAACGTGGCCGCGATTGCGGCGGTCTGTTTCAGATCGTCTCCGAGCACATGATCGTAGACGTCCATGTTTGTGTGTGCCGTGCGCGGATTGTTCTCCATGAAGTCCCTGATGAATTGAAATCCCGGCAAGCCCACATCGTCGAATGAATTGTGATCCGTCGAAAAGACGCCGGCGCTTGTTAAAGTCGACGCGCCCAGCTCGTTAAATGGCGCGAGCCACGCCTGAAAGATTGGCCGGACGCCTTCGTTTCCCTGCAGGTAAACACCGCGGACGCGGCCCGTTCCGTAATCGAGATTGAAGTAACCTGAAAACTTTTCGAATTCCGGAGTCGTGACCGCCGTTTTTTGATCGCCTGCTCGTTTACCGAAATGATTTGCCACGTAAGCCTGCGAGCCAAGTGCGCCTTGCTCTTCCGCGCTCCACAAACCAATCCGGACGGTGCGCCGCGGTTTTAGTTTGAGTGACTTGAAGAGTCGCATGATCTCCAATGCCACGGCTGCACCGGCGGCATTATCCGTTGCGCCCGTGCCCGTGTGCCACGAGTCGAGACAGCCGCCGAACATGACAACCTCGTCCTTCAAGTCAGTGCCGGGAATTTCGGCAATGACGTTGTAACCCATCGTGTCCTGTTCGTAAAAGCGTGCGGCGATATTGATTTCAAGTTGGACCGGCACTCCTCGGCCGACAAGCCTTATCAGCCGGTTGTACTGCTCGGCGGCAACCACAACCTGAGGAAGAATACGTGGCCGGTTCAAGTCCCAAGGCCGAGGGCGCTTTTCCATATCCGTATCAGCCGGCATCGGAACCGTCGCGCTGGTCACGTACACTGTTCCGGCGTCGCCGAAACCCGGCTCCAGCACAACGGCCGCACCTTCCTGCATCGCCATCTGCCACTTCTTGTAACTCAGTTCGGCTCTTGCCCGGCGGTCGGGGGTCATCTGAAAATTTCGCGGCTGATCAGACGGCGGTTTTGCC
>DATENS010000150.1:0-19686 GCA_035274925.1 Pyrinomonadaceae bacterium
GGCTCGGCATTCTTTACGCTCCTGACTATGCAGCCAATGCCGGCGGAATCATCAATGGTTGCCGGGAATTGCTGGGTTGGGAAGCGGCGCAATCGGCCGCGAAGGTGGATGAGATTTACACCACGGTCCTCGATATTTTCAAAACCGCTGAGACAGAAGGTATACCAACCTACAAAGCAGCCGACCGTTTGGCTGAAAAGCGTTTGGAAAGTCAGAACCGGGAGCGGTAGCTACCTGGTACTCCTGGTCAATCATGCGAATCGCGATCTTCGGTACAGGCGGTGTGGGTGGCTATTTCGGTGGGCGCCTTGCTCAAGCCGGCGAAGACGTAACGTTCATCGCGCGCGGTGAACACCTGCGAGCGATTCAAACGAAAGGCCTAAGGGTCGAAAGCCCCGATGGCGACTTCACGATTTCGCCGGCCAGCGCTACCGATTCGGTCGCAGAAGTTGGCGCCGTCGATCTGATCATAGTGGGCGTGAAAGCATGGCAGGTTCCCGAGGCGGCACGTGCCATGAAACCGATGGCCGGGCTCGACACAACTGTTCTTCCTTTGCAGAACGGCGTTGACGCGGTGTCGCAACTGACCGCCGAGCTGGGCAGTGAAGTTGTGATCGGAGGTCTGTGCAAGATTGTCAGTTTCGTGGCCGCACCCGGTTATATTCGTCACGCCGGTTTTGCGCCATCAATTGTGATTGGCGAAACAGATAACCGCCGAAGTGATCGAATCCTCACAATCGAAAGAACCTTGAAGAGAGCGGGACTGGAAACGTCAATTGCCGATGACATCAATGTCGCCTTGTGGAGCAAATTCTTGTTCATCGCTTCGTTCAGCGGGGTAGCTGCGATTGCCGGGGAACCAGCAGGAATTCTCCGCACAAATCCCGACACACGCGCGCAAATGCTGCGGGCCATGAATGAAATCAATGCCCTCGCTCACGCGCGTGGAATTCACCTTCCTTCCGATGCAATCGAGAAAGCGATGGCCGCCGTGGATTCTTTGCCCGAGGGCGCCACCAGCTCAATGCAGCGCGATATCGCCGCGGCTAAACCTTCGGAGCTCGATTCGCAAAACGGCGCAGTGGTACGCATGGCACGGGAAGCCGGCGTGGAAGTTCCGACGCATAAGCTAATCTATGAAGCACTGCGGCCGTTGGAAGAAAAAGCCCGGGCCGCGGCTGGTTAGATTCGACTAACGCTATCTGATGAAGCCGGTTCCGACTCCGGTTTCGTAGGCGTACCAGAGACCAAACGCGATGCTGAGCACGCCCGCGCTCATTTGCACGCCATAGTGAAGGCCGCCGAGCTTGCGCGAGCTGAATACGAACGGAAGTCCCAAAAGACTCGACATCAAAACCATTCCGAAAACTGATCCAAGTCCGAATACTCCCAGATAAACCAAACCCAGTAAGGTTGATTTGATTTGGGTTAGCACCAGCAGCGTCAGTGCTCCCGAACCGGCCAGTCCATGCATAGCGCCCACGAGGGCCGGCTTCAAGCCCACCGTCGCAACCGAATGCGAGTGGTTTCGAGAAAGTCTTTCCACGTGACCCGGTTCGTGAAAGTGAATGTGCGCATGGCTTTTGTCGCCGTGACTGTGCCGGTGGATGTGAACATCCGCGCGGCGCCGCAAAGCGCTCCTGAAGGCGGCGACACCAAGCCCGATGATCATTACCGCTACGCTGAACTCCAGCCAACTCGCCACACTCTCAGGAATGGCGATTCGCAATCCCAATACGACTATCCCGACCGCCACCAACGAAGCGGTGTGACCGGCCCCCCACAGTCCGCCAATGATTGCCGCACGTCCGAGGCGCTTGTGTTCACTGAGAATGGTCGAGACGGCCACGATGTGATCTACTTCCGTCGCATGTTTCAATCCGTAGATAAATCCCACGGTGAGCACGCTCAATGCGCCCAGCGAACTTAGTGATGGGTCCAGGAGTTCTCTAATGGTTTTTCAGCCTTTCGAGTTGATTTTGAAGACGATTGCGCCAGCTTTCAGGCAGCGCTTCAACCTGAAGCGCGCGCTGCAATAGATCGACGTTTTCTTTGTCATAAGAGTAGAGCCGGGTCAGGTCGCTGACCCGGACACCGTGTTTATCCTGCTCGATTAATTCGAATTGATCGCCGGCGCCCACTTCGCCTTCATCCAATACCGCGAGGTAAAAGCCGGTGCGCTCGCTTTGCAGGAACCGCTTGATGATGTCGGCGCGACCAAACTTGATGCCCAGTTTGTAACAGGGCAGGCGCGGCTCAGTAACCATGATCGTGGCCCCGCCCAGGCGAAACTTGTCGCCGATGTTTAATTCGGATTCCAGCAGCCCTTCGGTGGTGAGGTTCTCGCCGAACATTCCCCACGGCAGATCCATCCCAGGCAATTCGCGTTTCCAAAAGTCATAATGCTCCGCAGGATATCCGTAGACAGCTTTCGTAGGGCCGCCGTGTACCGATAGATCCGCCTGCCGATCGCCGTCAAGGTTCAGCGT
The DNA here is from genome assembly GCA_035274925.1 of Pyrinomonadaceae bacterium. Classification (GTDB taxonomy): domain Bacteria; phylum Acidobacteriota; class Blastocatellia; order Pyrinomonadales; family Pyrinomonadaceae; genus UBA11740. The sequence goes on from DATENS010000150.1 coordinate 2,490, forward strand.
CCGCATCATGACGCGACCTTCCACCGGCTCTTTGAAGATTCCCGTCGAGACCGGTTCGCCATTGTTGAGAACCAGCCGGGGAAGGCCCACATTAAGAGAGACCAGTTTCATCGCCATGCTAGACGGAAATGTTTTCACGCCCGTGCCTCAGGGTCTTGCTCATCCAGATCAATTCGCCCAGAAACTTGTCGATGCGTTTGACCTGCGTGGGCTCGTCCTTGATTTTCCCGTTCTCATCAAAGAGTTCCTGCGCCCTGGAAAAGTTTCCGTCCCAAAAGATCGTCACCAGACCCAATTCACGCAACACCGGCAGCAGGGTTTCAATGACTCGAGTGCCGCCAAATCCTCCGGCCGACACACCACAGATGCCCACAGCCTTGTGAATGTATTCCTTGAGATTTGTATCCAGCGCATGCTTGAGCATTCCCGGGTAGCCGTGGTTGTACTCAGGCGTGACGATCACGATGCCATCGGCGCGGGTCATCTTTTCGGAAAAGATCGGGTCTTTGATTGCTTCGCCGGCATCGTCGACCGGCAAATTCAAATCGCGAATATCGATCAGTTCGGTTTCCACACCGTCGCGCTTTTGGACCTCACCCAAAACAAAGTTCGCGACGTTCTCGCTAACGCGACCCTTGCGCGTTGTGCCCAGAATAACGGGAATGAAAAGCGGTCGAGTCTCCATGTTTGATTCTCCGGGCGGTATTGAAAGTGTCTGCGGAGCTCTTTGCGACTTTTGAGCCGTGGCGTGAACCGACCCCCATTAAGAGTAATTTCACGCGAAGGTGCAAAGCCGCAAAGTCGCAAACTGAATTACGCTATAATCCTGCCACAGTTCTTCGCATTCCCAAATTCTCGAAGGAGATCAACTGTGCGTTTTCCTAAACTCTTCATTTCAGCTTTCGCCGCGCTCATTCTGGTCACGCCGTATGCCGGCGCGCAGACACACCTTCCGGCTGATGCTGTGGAAAAGATCGACATGCTGGTGACGGAAACGCTCACCAGGACCGGCGTTCCCAGCGCATCAATTGCAATCGTCAAAGGTGGACAGGTTGCTTACGCAAAAGCGTACGGCGATGCGCGCGTCGATCCAAAGACGCCGGCGACCACGGCGATGCGTTACAGCATTGGCTCGATCAGTAAACAATTCACGGCGGCGGCGATCCTGCTGTTGCAGGAGGAGGGGAAAGTCTCGCTCGATGACCTAGTGTCGAAGTATGTTCCCAATCTCACGCGTGCAAACGAAGTGACGATTCGGCAATTGCTGTCGCACACGTCCGGTTATCAGGATTACTGGCCGCAGGATTACGTGATGAAGGGGATGCTGGTGCCGACCACCGCGCGTCAAATTATGGATGGCTGGGCGCGCAAGCCGCTCGACTTTGCCCCCGGAACCAAGTGGCAGTACAGCAACACGAATTTTGTGATCGCCGGCGTGATCATCGAAAAAGTTTCCGGCATGTCGCTTATGCGCTTTCTCCAGACAAGAGTTTTTCAGCCGCTGGGAATGACGAGTGTGACCAGCATCGACGAGGGCGGGCTGGGAGAGAATGATCCGGCCGGCTACATGCGGTACGCGCTGGGACCGCTCCGGGTCGCGCCGAAGGAAGGGAAGGGCTGGCTATTTGCCGCCGGTGAGTTAGCCATGACCGCTCAGGATTTGGCGAAGTGGGACATTTCGATCATCGAAAAGAAACTCTTAAAACCGGCGTCTTATCGGGCGCTGGGCACTGATGTCCATCTACAGAACGGACTGGCGACCCAGTATGGCCTGGGTATTAGCGTGAACTCACAGGCGGGGCGTCGCGCGCTCTCGCACGGCGGCGAAGTATCAGGTTTTACTGCGCAGAACGTGGTCTTTCCTGATGATCGGGCTGCAATTGTTGTTTTCGTGAATCAGGATGCGGCCAGCGCCGCCGGACCAATTGCCTCAGGCATCGCGCCGATTATTTTCGCTTCGAGCGATCCGGCCACGCCGGCAAAACTCGAGCAGGCCAAAAAGATCTTCGCCGGTCTGCAACAGGGAAAAATTGATCGGTCGCTTTTCACTGAGAATGCCAACGGATATTTCAGCGAACGGGCGCTGGAGGATTTCGCGAGCGGCCTGGGCCCACTCGGCACACCGCAATCGTTCACACAAACGAGCCAGGGCCTGCGCGGCGGCATGACGCTACGGGTCTATAGTGTGCGCTTCGCCAACAAGACATTGCGCGCGTGGACATACGAGATGCCGGATGGAAAGTTAGAGCAGTATCAGATCGCGGTGGTGAATTGAAACACCATGGAGTGCGCTGACTTGTCAGCGCTTCTACTTGAAGATTTTGTTGAGGACACCCGCCAGGCGGAGACCTCCCTTCAACAACTGCTGACGCATGCGATCGCGGTGCGCGCCCGTGTATTTATACGAGATCAGATGGATCGAAGGCGTGCCCGAGTCGTCGGGGAATAAGTAGAGTTGCGGCCGCATAGCGACCGCTTCATCGGCGTACGAGACGGTGTCGCCTTTCAGCCAGCGGGCCGTGTCCGCTTTGCCGGCGTGATCCAGAAAGCGCGCGTACTCGGTATAGTCAAAGCGCTCGTAGTCCACCATCTCGTCATCCCAGGTTGAATGTAGATTCGTCTTCCAGCGGCCCATCCACTCTACCTCGACTTTGTTGCCGCCGAGATCGGTTCCACCGACGTGGAGCGGCTGATGAAGATCTCCCATGAGGTGCACCAGAAACCGGAGCGCCGTGTCGGGTGTGATTGGATCGGTCTCCTGGGGATTGCATGCGCCTTTGCCGGTCCCGTCGCTCTTGTCAGTGAGAGCTTTAACGGAGTAGAGACTGGCTCGTTTTCCCGTGCGGAGAAAGGCGGTAAGGGCATCGATGGCCACAACCACGTCGCCGCAAGGATCTTTCGGCGCGTCGCGGTAGCTGGCTATACCGTCCGGAACGGTGGCGTAGTGAAGTGGCTTGTACTTATCGAAACGCGGGTCCGCACGGAGTTCATCGGGCCAGTTCGCGACATCGGCGAGGGTCCGGCCGCCAAGAAGACGACGCACCTTCTCTCGCGCGGCGGGCGTCAGGTGACGCTGGGCGATCTCTGCGACGACGCGATGGCCGGTGGGGCCCCAGGCATTCGCGGACGGTGCGAGATTGAGGAGCAGCAATGCAGCAATGACGGCGAGTGAAATACTCCGGAGGGTCTTTTTGTTCATGTGATTTCCCGTAGTTCCAGCCGAAAAATTTACGGCGCTGAATGCCGCGTTAGTCTCCGAACAACTCGCGGTCGACGGAATGTAGATCGTTGCTGTCGAAGTAAGGCTCCACCCATTTGTCTGTCGTGGACAGAAACCAGCCGGCCTTGGCAGCCTGGTCGGCCTTCGAAGCTGACTTCACCTGGGTGGCGGGCTTATTCGCCTTGCTCGCGCTGCGGTTCAGAAACGCAAAGTGATCAATCAGAAGCAGGGCATCGATCGCAAAGACGGCTGCAATGTCGCCGTCATGAATCGCGATCAAATTGTCGCCGTTGACCTGCTCGCCTTTCTCAGCGAGATTGGACGAGCCACAGTACACGACGGGCTTCGCGCCATTAAATCCGCAGACAACAAACTTGTGATGGATCTGGTGACCTAAACCAACGCCCGGGACCTGATCGAAAGGCGGAGGCAACTGGGACTTGCCGGGTTTGCCCGTAACCAGCACTCCGGTTTTAGTGCCGGGCTTGTACAACTGAATTCCGCCGGGACTGTCCGACACGCCGTAACTGAAAATGTTTTGATCTTTGTGAAGCTTTTGCAGTGCCGGCAGAAGCGTTCCTGAGGCTTTATCCAGCCCCATCACTGCAAACAGAACGCTGCCCTCTTTTTTCACCTTCTTTTCCGCGCCGACCCGCGTGGTTATCTCTTCCAGGTTCTTCTTGGCGACCTCTTCCACATGCGGGGAAAAGGTTATCTCGGTTTTTGGCAGGCCCTTGCCTGAGAACGAAAACGTCTTGGCCGCTTCCGGTGTTTTGTTGAAACTGAGCTTCACGTCGCCGTCCCAAACGATCTTAAAAATATCGGCGTAGGTTCCGGCCACTTTGGCATCGTTGAAAACCAAAATGTGATTTGAGTTTACGTAGAGACCGGTTACGGAAAAATTGGTCGAGCCGGTGAGCACCTTAGTCGCGCCTTTGGCATTCGAGACAATCAACACCTTATCGTGCGCAAACCGTCCGAACTTCCCGCGTTTGATCTCGGCGGGCTTTTTGGCTGCCTTGACGAACAGTTTCTCAAACTGATCTTCGGGAGGCGCGGATTTCGGTTTGGCCTTGGCTGTCTTGCTGGATTTCTTTGCGGCCTTCTTGGCTCCCTTCTTTGGTTTGCTGGCATGGTGCAGCGGTGCATTGTCCAGGATGACCCGCACGCGCCCCTGCTTGGCCAGCTTTAACAAAATGGCCATCAGGTCAGGCTCATTAAGGTCGTAGGCAAAAACATCGAGCCGCAGCTTCTTGTTTTTGAGCACCTCGTTCGCTATTTCAAAAATCCTTTGCCGGGCGGTGAAACCTAACCAATCGTATTCTTCGGCAAACGTGTACTCTTCGCCGTCGTTGTTCTTTCCCGCTACCTGAGAGGTATCAAAAATCAAATCCTTCTCACTTGGGCGAACGACGACCTTGGGCCCAAAGTGGTGCACAAAAGCCTGTGACTGCGTGTAACCGCGCGTAAAACCTGCCTCGACTGAGCCCTTTGCGAACGGCCCAACATTGACGGCCACCGCCACACTCAAATTCGGATCAATCGGCAGCATTGAACCTTTGCCGTCAAAATAACGCGGCGTGACTGTGTAGGTGTACATCCCGAAAAAAGGCTTGGTGCCCTGTTGGAGCGAACCGGGAACGTGCACCCAACGGAACTTGTGAATCGGAGCGTTGAAGGACGATGTGGGCGGCAATTTACCGTCCTGGGCGTGCTTTGAAGGGTCCTCGTAGCGCAGGAAGTTTGAGATAAAGAAAGATTTCTGGCCCTTCGGTGTTGCCTCGAGGGTAAAGCCGGCGAGATTCTTTGCTTTCGCTTTTGGCAGATTGAATGCGAGCAGGGTTTTGGCATCGCCTTGGTATGCTCGTACCGAGAAGCCGTCCTTGCTGTTGGGATTAGCCATGCGGATTCACCTCTTGTCGAGTTGGAATGTTTTTGAGCTAAGCAGATTAAGTGCTGCGACCGTAGCAATTACGTTTCAGCGGCACGTTATTACGCCGTTCCGCACTTTATTGCAAGGAAAAACAGTCAAATGTTTACGAAGATTGAAGAAGGGAAGTTTTCACAGCCGCGAGAGGTCATCCCAGTGGCTGCGATCGTGGCGTCGTCACAGGCAGAACCTGCGGCGCTTAGTTGAGGATGTTTTAGAGGCGGCTTAACGCTGCGAGAAAAATCTGGCACACGTACTGTTGCCTTCGCTCAGCCCGCGTTTACATCCACACTGAACCCGCGTGTACTCTTCGGGCGTGGTGTAACCCCTGGGATCCCGGAGGCCGTGCGCCTGAATTAGCTCGCGCGCATGCGCAATCCATTCCGCGCCGGTGCTTCCTCTGAGCTTTACGAAGCCGAGGTTGTTTGGGAGGACATAGTAAGGGCCGTCAGGTCGATCGATGTCATGCACAAAGGTGGGTTGCCAATGGTTATCGGTACATTCTGCCATTGCATCACTCCTTAGAGGGGTTATCCAAAGATCGCTTTCAAAAAGTGGTGAGCCGAGCAGGACTCGAACCTGCGACCCACTGGTTAAAAGCCAGTTGCTCTACCAACTGAGCTATCGGCCCACGAATGAAGCAGTGTAAGGTTTCAAGTTTCGAGTTTCAAGTTAGTTCGCCTTTGGAGTGCGCCGACTTGTCGGCGCTTTCGTAGACTGATCTCAAAGGCAAAGCGGCGACAAGTCGCCGCACTCCAAGGTCTTACCTCAACCATCCCGCTAATGCAGAATCGCGCACGATGATTGTCTGCGAACGCTCCGGTCCGGTGGAAATCAATCCAATCTGCACGCCGATATGATTCGAAAGGAAGTTCACATACTCGCGCGCTTCGCGCGGCAGTTCGCTCAAGTCGGTTACGCCGGCGGTTGACGACTTCCATCCAGGCAGGGTTTCGTAAACCGGCTCAACCTTGCGCAGCTCGTGCGAGACTGTAGGCAGGGAATCACATTTCTTACCGTTCAGGTTGTAGCCAACGCACACTTTGATTTCATCCAAAGCATCGAGCACATCAAGTTTAGTCAGGGCGACGGAGCTGAACCCATTGATCTCAGCCGCATAGCGCGTCGCAAATGCGTCAAACCAGCCACATCGGCGTGGACGCCCGGTTGATGCGCCATATTCTCTGCCGCGCTCGCGAATCAGTTGGCCAAGTTCGGCTTCCGCTTCCAGCATTTCGGTGGGGAAGGGTCCCTCACCCACGCGCGTGGTGTACGTGCGAACGATTCCGAGCACGCCGCTGATGCGATGAGGAGCGAGGCCTGTTCCGACACAAGCGCCGCCGACAGTCGTGCTTGATGAAGTCACGAACGGATAGGTGCCGTGATCGACATCGAGCAGAGTCGCCTGCGCACCTTCCAAAAGAATCGTGCGACCGGCGGCCGCCGCCTGGTTGAGAAAATGACTCGTATCGCTGATGAAAGGCGCGAGGCGTTCCACCATCGCCGACGTTTCATCAAAGATCGTGTTCACGTCGAGCGCCTCGCCGCCATACGCCACAATTATGCGATTGGCGTCTTCCAGGTTGCGTTCAATTCGCGACCGCAACACCTCAGGTACGAGGGCGTCGGCAACGCGAATCCCACGGCGTCCGGCTTTGTCTTCATAGGCGGGCCCGATACCGCGGAGGGTGGTGCCGACTTTCTCATTACCGAGCCGCTCTTCGCTGGTGTGATCGAGCGCGCGGTGATAGGGAAGAATCAGATGCGCCCGCGAGCTCACCTTCACTCGTTCGGGCGTGATGGCGATGCCCTGGGCCATGAGGCGATCGGCCTCCTCAAAGAAGGCCTTGGGATCGATCACCATCCCATTGCCCAGCACGCAGGTCTTACCCTGGTGCACGATGCCTGACGGCAGAAGATGCAGCACAAAGGATTTGTCGCCGATTTGGACGGAATGGCCCGCATTGTGGCCGCCCTGATAGCGCACCACCACATCAAAACGTTCCGCCAGCAGATCGACGATCTTGCCTTTGCCTTCATCGCCCCACTGGGCGCCTATGACTGCGATAACCATAAGAACCAGAGATCAAAAGTTAGAGATCAGAGGTCAGATTTCAGAGTTGGACACACAAACGGCGCGAACCGTCTCTGAGCAGAAGCCAGTTCGCGCCGAATCGGAATTGCAAACTAGGCAGCGGTGGCTGTGCTGATGTGCTTATCGAGCATGCGCGAGATCGCGCCTTCGGAAGTCGCTCCCACCACCCGTTCTTCTTCCCGGCCATTCTTGAAAAGAATCAGCGTGGGAATACCCTTAATGCCATAACGCTGGGACACGGAAGGATTATCGTCGACGTTCAACTTCACCACGCGGGCCGTGCTTGCATACTTGTCGGCGACAGCTTCGACCGTCGGCGCCAGCATGCGACAGGGGGCGCACCACGCGGCCCAGAAGTCGACCAGGACCGGGCGATCGGACTTCAGTACATCGTTTTCAAAAGTACCATCAGTTGTTTCTTTTACGTTCTCACTCATTTACTTTGACTCCTTGAGTTCCTAACAATTCGTCTCAAAAAATTCACCCTTCCTTGCGGTTGGGTTTCTGAATCTGTTTCACAATCCGGCTCGACGCTGCTGGCTGATCAGTTGAGCATCGATTCGTAAAGCTGGATGTATTTCTTTGCGGCGGCGGTCCAGGAATTATCAACTGCCATCCCGTTACGCTGTATCTTCGTCCACGCTTCCGGTTGATTATAAAAGTAAAGCCCTTCGCGAATTTTTTCAAGCATGGCCGCGGCTGAATAGGGTCCGAACTTGAATCCGGTTCCCGAACCCTTGATCGGATTGAAACTTTCGACCGTGTCGTCAAGGCCGCCCGTAGCGCGCACCACCGGGATAGTGCCGTAACGCATGCTGTACATCTGATTCAGACCGCACGGTTCGTATTGCGACGGCATCAGGAACATGTCCGCACCGGCTTCGATTTGATGCGCTAAGGGTTCGCCCGCATAGCCTTTGTAGATGCCAACGCGGTGAGGCGCCTGATCGTGCCAGGACTGGAGAAAATCTTCATACTCGCGAGCCCCGGCCCCAAGCGCGATAAAAAACGCGCCAGTGTCGAGAATGCCACGCGCCGCCTGGCGAATCAGGTCATATCCCTTCTGGGCCACCAGCCGCGAGATGATGGCGATGATAGGCCGTTCTGGCTCTTCAGGTAGTTTAAAGCGGCGCAGCAGGTCCAGTTTGCACTCTCGCTTTCCCGAAAGATCTTCAGCGGAAAAGTTCGCCGCCAGATGCGGATCGGTCTCGGGATTCCAAACATCATAGTCGACGCCATTGGTGATTCCGGCCAGCCGATCACTGCGCGCGCGCAGAAGCCAATCGAGGCCGGCGCCTTGCTCGGGGCTTTGTATCTCACGCGCATAACGCGGACTGACCGTCGAGAGAAAGTCACTGGCGATGATGCCGGCCTTTAGCGCCGACGCTGCGTTTGAAAGCATGAACGCATCCCTGTGCTCGCTGAACCCCAGCCACCAGAGGTCCTCGGGATTGAACGCGCCCTGGTAAGCAAGATTGTGAATCGAGAAGACCATCCGGGTCTTTTCAAAGAACGGGTCGTGCGGCCGGCGCGCCTTCATTTCGACCGCTGCAAATCCGCAGGGCCAATCATTCAGGTGAATGACATCGGGCTCGTCGCCGATGCGGCGCAGCAGGGCAATTGCCGCACGACAGAAAAACGCAAACCTTTCATAGTCATCAGGCTCGCCATAGATTCCGGGCCGCGAAAAATAGTGGGGCGCTTCGAGCAGATAAGTCGGCGCACCCAGGGCGTCGCTAATCCGCACGGAGATTTTCGGTTTACCCCCACGCCACGGAACTTCGAGGTCTTCAACGTACGTGCCGCTAATCAGGCTTCGATCAACCTGATCATAAAGCGGCACGATCAGCACTGAATCGACATCCTGAGCGTGCAGGGCTTTGGTCAGCGATCCGGAAACGTCGGCGAGGCCGCCGGTTTTGGCAAAAGGAAGCGCTTCAGATGAAAGGATGGCGACACGCATAAAAGCAAGGAGGAATCAAAAGAATGAAGGATGAAAGGCTAGTCGAATAAGCAATTCATCCTCCGCCTTAATCCTTCATCCCTGCTCTTTTTAGCTCTGCATCGACGCTAGGAATTCGGCGTTGGACTTGGTCTTTTCAAGCCGCTCGAGCACTACTTCCATTTGTTCGGTAGGGGACAACGGATTCAACACCCGGCGCATGACCCAGACCCGGCTGAGGTCGTCTTTCGGAATAAGCAGTTCTTCCTTGCGTGTGCCGGAACGCTGTAAATCGATAGCCGGGAACAGGCGCTTGTCGCTGAGCCGGCGGTCGAGATGGATTTCGCAGTTGCCGGTGCCTTTGAACTCTTCAAAGATGACATCATCCATGCGCGAGCCAGTGTCGATCAATGCAGTCGCGATAATCGTCAGCGAACCGCCCTCTTCGATATTGCGCGCCGCGCCAAAGAAACGCTTCGGCCGTTGCAAGGCGTTGGAATCGATACCGCCAGAGAGAATCTTGCCGCTCGGCGGCACGACCGCGTTGTGTGCGCGTGCGAGACGCGTAATCGAGTCGAGCAGAATCACCACATCACGTTTGTGCTCGATCAGCCGTTTCGCTTTCTCGATAACCATGTCGGCAACCTGAACGTGTCGCGTGGGCGGCTCGTCAAAGGTCGAAGAGATCACTTCGCCCTGTACCGAACGCTGCATGTCGGTAACTTCTTCCGGCCGCTCGTCAATTAACAGGACAATCAAGGTCACTTCCGGATGGTTTTGCGTGATCGAATTCGCAATCGTCTGCAGCAGCATCGTTTTGCCGGTGCGTGGCGGTGAAACGATAAGTGCGCGCTGGCCTTTGCCAATCGGTGTTACCAAATCGATGACGCGTGCCGAAAGGTTGTCGTGGTCGACTTCCATTCGCAGCATCTCTTCCGGATAGAGGGGGGTCAGATTGTCAAAGAAAACTTTTTCACGGGCCTGTTCGGGCGACTCGAAGTTAATCGCCTCAACCTTGATAAGGGCGAAATAGCGCTCGCCCTCCTTGGGAGGCCGAATCTGGCCGCTGATCGTGTCTCCGGTCCGCAGATCAAACTTGCGAATTTGTGACGGCGAGACGTAAATGTCGTCCGGCCCCGGCAGGTAGTTGTATTCAGGCGCCCGCAGGAACCCAAATCCATCCGGCAACGTCTCGAGCACGCCTTCCGAGAAGATCAAGCCACTTTTTTCTGTTTGCGCCGCCAGGACTTTGAAGATCAGCTCCTGCTTGCGCATGCCCGTGGCGCCCGGGACGTCCATCCCCTTGGCCACTTGCGTGAGCTTGGAGATTGACATTTCTTTCAACTCAGACAAGTTGAAGATGTCCACATTGCCGTCTCTGTTTACGGGAACATCGGCCGGCGCTTCGGCCGTGGCTACGCCGCCGCCGTTGTCACCGTTATTCACGGGTCGTTTTTTGTTTGCCATGTCAGTTCTTTCGTGCGCAGCCCGATAGGCTGCCCGGTCAAATTAAAGTTTCAGCATCTTGTCAATTGATTTAAACGATGCCGGTCAAAGGGAAAGCTTGTCGTGATCGGGGAAGGACGTGTGGGGCCTTCCCGTTTATGACTAAGTCTGTGACTAAGTCTTTGCCAACCTGCCGCCAGGGAAATCCAGATTCGCTATCTAATCGCTTGATTGGATGTCACTGGCAGGATACGCGTGGTCTTTTGATCAGAACTCAAGAACAGCCAGGTCGGATAACGTCGCAAATTCTTTTAAGGGTCTGATTTGTTCGGAAGTCTTATTCTAAACAAAAGTTGAAAAAGCGCAAGTGTCAAATACTGTGCGATGGAAATTGCCAGCCAACCACAACCAGCCTGCAAATTATTCCGGCTTTGATTGTTTCAAGGCCCCTTCGATTGCCCGCCACAATTCTTCTCGTCCTCGTCCAGTGACAGCGGAAAAAGGCAAAATCTCGCTTTCCAAAAGGCGCTTAGCGCTGCTCGTGTTTTTCCGCAGTTCGTTGTTCGAGAGCTTGTCGGACTTGGTAGCGACAACCAAATGCCGCCGGTCATGATGTTGCAGCCACTCGTGAAGTTGTAAGTCCTGTTTCGTTGGTTCGTGACGCGCGTCGACCAGATGAATCGACAGCACCAACTGAGAGCGGCTGGCCAGATAATCGGTGGCTGCCGCGTTCCACTTTGCCTTTACATCTTTGGGTGCGCGCGCGTACCCATAGCCCGGCAAATCCACGAAACGGAATTTCTCGTTAATGAGAAAGAAGTTTACCGCCTGCGTGCGGCCGGGGGTCGAAGATGTCCGCGCTAGTCCCCGGACGCCGAGGAGGGAATTCATTAAGCTGGATTTCCCTACGTTCGAACGTCCGAGGAAAGCAATCTCAGGCTTCTGATCGCGCGGCCAGTCGGCTTCTTCGAATGCGCTTTTCACGAATTCAGCGCTGACTATCTTCATTTCAAAGAGGCCTTTGGCTGCGGCCAGGAATTAAGCATTGGCGGCGTTGGCGCGCTCAGCCATCATGCCCTGAATCATCTTGATGCGATCGCGGATGTCCGCCAGCTTTTTCTCGTTGTCAGGCACGCGGCGCACCAGCGCTTCGAAGTTCTTGAGCATTTCAGGAGCGTTCCACATTTGCCGCAGCTCGGCCAGAATGGGCTCGATCTTGGCAAAGACGAAAAGGTGTTCGCCATTGGCCTCATTAAACATCGCTTCGTCGATCGCGCCGTGATTCACCAGGGTGGCGGCCATGTCCCAGTACGAGATGACCATGCGCAGGTAACCACTATTCGGACCCATCATCGCTTCCATGTACTCAGCGACGCTGGTCGGGTTGAAGGTGAACATCCAATTGCGCGCCTCGCGCATCGTGGCTTCGCGCCGGAGGTCGTACAGTTTCAGAATCAGATCTGCATCGTCATGTTTACCCATCTAAGTTTCTCCCTGTCTTTATTGATGAATTGTTCTGGAATTAGCAGTGCGTCACGCAATGCATTCGTTAGCAATTGAGCGATCCGAAGGACCGCGGTGTTTACAGCTTGGCTAGATTCTACAGGCTTGTTCGCGCTCAGGCAAAGCGCAGCCCCGCGCAGGCCGAAATCGCATTCTTGGAAATCGTGAACACGGAAAGATCCCGCTTCGCAGAAGCGGAATCCCTGCCCGATAAACGCAAACGTCCTATTGCTCTGCAGGTGTCTGCAGGCTGGCTGGAGGTTCGGTCGTCCAGATTGGCGGAGTCTTGGCTTCGTCGCCAATGACTACCGGCGTGGTTTCATCTTCCATGGCGAGCGCAATCACTTCATCGATCGTTTCGACCAGATTGATAGTCAGCGCGCTGCGAACTTCCTCAGGGATTTCAGGCAGATCCTTTTCGTTATCCTTTGGCAGGATAATCATATCGATACCAAACCGGTGCGCTGCCAGCAACTTTTCTTTCACGCCGCCGATAGGCAGGACTCGCCCGCGCAGTGTGATCTCGCCGGTCATCGCGACATTCTTGCGGACGGGCACGCGCATGAGCGCGGACGCCATCGCGGTGGCCATGGTGATACCGGCCGAGGGTCCGTCTTTGGGAATAGCGCCTTCCGGAATGTGAATGTGCAAATCGCGCTTGCGAATAAAATCGAGATTAATACTGAGCCGTTCAGCTCGGGCCTTGATACAGGTCAAGGCCGCCTGGGCCGATTCCTGCATTACGTCGCCAAGCTTACCGGTAAGCGTCACGGTTCCGCGACCCTTGGTCAGCGTGGCTTCGATCTGTAGCACTTCGCCGCCTACTTCTGTCCAGGCGAGGCCGGTGGCCAGGCCGACTTCACTTTCAGCCGCTACACCCTGCTGCCGGAACTTGATCGGACCGAGCATTTCGCGAACTCGTTCCGGGGTGACCACGTCTTTGAAATCCTGAGCGACGCTTTCCGCTACGAACTTGCGCGCCATCTTTCGGCAGCATGAACCGATTTCGCGTTCGAGATTGCGGACGCCGGCTTCACGCGTGAAGTGGCGAATGATCTCCAGAATGCCCTCGTCGGTGAACTCAAACTGTTCGTTGCGCAAGCCGTTGGCCTCGGCCTGCTTCGGCACCAGGTGCCGCTTGGCAATTTCCAGCTTTTCCCGCTCGGTGTAACCGGACAGCCGCAACACCTCAAGCCGATCCTGTAGCGCCGGCGGAATCGTGTGCAGGACATTTGCCGTAGCGATAAAGAAAACCTTCGACAGATCGTATTCGACGTCGAGGTAGTGATCCTGGAACATGTGGTTCTGTTCAGGATCGAGAACTTCGAGCAGGGCCGCGCTCGGGTCGCCACGGAAATCAGTGCCCAGCTTATCTACTTCATCAAGCAGCAGGACGGGATTCACCGTGCCGGCTTTCTTCATCATCTGAATTATCTGGCCGGGAAGCGCACCGATATAGGTGCGCCGATGACCGCGAATTTCCGCTTCATCCCGGACGCCGCCCAGGCTGAGCCGCACAAATTTACGGCCGGTGGCCCGCGCAATCGATTTACCGAGGCTGGTTTTGCCCACGCCCGGAGGGCCTACGAAACAAAGAATCGAACCGCGGGGGTTTTTTACCAGCTGGCGCACGGCCAAATATTCGAGGATGCGATCCTTGATCTTTTCGAGGCTGTAGTGATCTTCGTTGAGGACCTCTTCAGCCTTTTTCAAATCCTTAATCTCTTTTGATTTCTGCTTCCACGGCACACTGACCAGCCAATCAATGTAGGTGCGTGAAACCGTGCCTTCCGCCGACATCGGCGGCATAGCTTCCAGCCGGTGCAATTCCTGAAGGGCCTTTTCCTTGGCCTCTTCGGTCATTCCGGCGTCTTCAATCTTTTTCTTGAGCTCGTCCAGCTCAGCGCGCTCGTCCTTGCGACCGAGTTCCTTGTGTATCGCCTTGATTTGCTCGTTGAGGTAGTACTCTTTCTGGGCCTTTTCCATCTGGCGCTTAACGCGCGTCTGAATAGTGCGATCAAGCTGGCGCTTCTCGAGCTCGATTTCAAGAATTTCAATCAAGCGGGCCAGACGTGCCTGCGTTGAGAAAAGCTCAAGCAATCCCTGTTTGTCTTCGACTGAGATACGCAGTTGTGAAGCGAGCGCGTCAGCCATATGCGACGAGTCGGCGTTACGCATCGCCGTTTGCAGGGCATCAGGCTGAACATCAGGAGCAAGCCGCAGGTGCTGTTCGATTAATTGCGCGACTTTCTGCACCAGCGCATCGGTACGGACGCCTTCTTCGGCGACTGCCGGCGCACGACGCACGAGGGCGGTAAACGCGCCATTGTTATTTTCTACGCGAATCGTCGTAGCGCGCTCGCGCCCTTCGACGACAACTTTGATCTGGCCGTTCTCCTGTTTCTGCGACTGCAGGATGCGGGCAATCGTGCCCACCCGGTAAATCTGTTCCGGCGCCGGTTCGTCAACCGTGGCGTCGTGCTGTGTCGACAGGAAGATGGTGCGGTCAGCGGCGAGCGCCATTTCCAGGGCGCGCACGGAACCGGGCCGGCCGATCTTGAAAGCGACTTTGGTAAACGGAAAAATTACGACATCGCGAATCGGGACCATTGGGTACCGAACGATGTCAGCTGGGGTACGATCTGAATATTCTTCCATGATTGCTTACTACAGAAATGAACCGTGAAACTGCTCCTGAAGTTTTGTGCCGGAACGTTGAAATAAACGACCAATAGCGCCGCTATCTCAAATTTAGGCCCCTCGCTGCCGTGCAAAGAAGGGCGAGCCGCCAATTGTCGCCTCGCCCTTTTCTAACCGCGTGAATTGTAAACTATTTGAGCGGATGCCGCCACTACCAATAAATTGCGGTCCGAAGCGGTTGCGGTATTTTTAGCAGGTCGAATTGCTCGCAGCAGCGGTGCGATTCCAGGGCCGGCGGGTGTACCGAATCCATATCTAAAAATCTAAAAAATGTGCGAGATTCTATGTGGCGCTGATGCACTGACGAAACCACAGAGCCTTTCCGCAAGCATATCCCGCAGTTCCTTCTTGGTTACATAGCGGCACGGTCATTGCTGCGATTAACAGAAAATCTTCGGGAGGAAAGCAGAAAATGGGACTCTTCGACAAAATGTTTGGCAGCGGCGCGACTCAAGCGCAACAACAACCCAATAGTCAACAGCGATTCAACACGCTAAAGCAAAAATATCAATCCGTGCTCAACGCGGCGGATCAGGAAAAACTTCAATTTCAAAATTTGCACGTCCAGGACGATAAGCTCTACATCCGGGCCATCGCGCCGTCTGACGACGCGAAAAACAAAATCTGGGACCAGATAAAGCTGGTCAATCCGAACATGGACGATGTGACCGCCGACATTACCGTCGACGCTAAAGCCATGGGAGCTGCGGCCGGAGGCGGCGGCGGCGAAGGTGGACAGAGTTACACCGTTAAGTCCGGCGACAATCTGTCGAAGATAAGCAAGGAGTTTTACGGAGACGCAAATGAATACATGCGCATCTTCTATGCTAATCGCGATAAGCTGAATGATCCGGACAAGATCCAGGTCGGCCAGGTGCTGAATATTCCTGGCAAAAACTGATCTTTCGGGTTCTGCCGGGTGCTAATGATTTTCTCAAGGATGAGCTACAAATCTGTGGCTCATCCTTTTTCTTTTGGATCACGAATAATGGGGTCAGGTAAAGTCTTGCCCAGGCGCGGGCTCCGCGCTTAGAATTGCGCAGTCTCCATAGTCGGCAGCTCACTATAATCACCTTATGGCCTGCCCCGGATCGAAAACTAAGATCGCAGCGGCGCTTCTATTGCCGCTTCTTTTGTCTGCGGCGCGCGCCCAGAGCCCGCAATCCTCAGGTCCTCTCGACGAGACTAATCAGAAAAAGCTCGAACTACTTTCGGAGATTCAGGTTCTGGCCAGCCGAGCTAAACAGCTGGACAAGCCATTAGCCCGTGCGATGGCCGAGGCTGAGATCGCAGATGCAGCCTGGTGGATTGATCGCGAGATGGCGAAAGAGCTACTCCGGGATGCATTTCTCGACACGTTTCCCGATGAAGCAGAACAATTGACCATGCGACAACGGCCGGTGGGAGGCAATTTGAGCATGCCCACGCCTCGCGACACCGCCCGCGCCTCGGTGCGCTCGCGGGTGATGAAAGTAGCGGTGCGCGACAAATCCCTGGCCGAAGAATTGACCAGTGTCTCGCGCGAAAGACTTGGGGCTTACGAGGCGCATCGGGCTTATTCATCGTTGGCGCAAAGTGCAATTTCCGAGAAAGACTACGATACCGCCGGGAAATACATTCGGTCGGCCATCGAGGCCGACGCCAGTCAAATCAGCACGGCCTTCGACATTAATCAACTGGCCGGGGGCGATCGGGCGGCCGCTGATGAATTGATCCTGACATACATTAATCGCCTGAACGCGATGCACCTTCCTCCGATAGGTCGTGGCAGGGCGATGCTGGCGCTCAGTTTGCTCGTTGGCCCACAAAGTGAATTCTGGGGCGGCAACCCCTCGACGGCGACACCCGGGCCCGCGGTAATGCATGCGTATGTCGCTTTCATGATGAACACAATTGCAGCGCTCGAGCGGCAGTCGCCCGAAAGCATTTTTGGCTCGCGCTCGTTTCTGCTCTCGATCTATCCCTTACTAAGACAATACGCTCCGGATCTCCGGTCGCAATTCCTTGAATTGGAGCAGAGGAGTAGAAAGCCGGGCGAGAGTTTTTCGCTTCCCACAAACGAAAGTTTGCAACGGGACTCTGACTCAAGATACCAAAAACAGGTTAACAGGGAAGTGGACAGCGATCATCCGGATGAGATGGTAATTCAGTTTGCAATTGGCCGCGGCGACTTTGCCAAGGCTCGCAAGATGATCGACAAGCTGGAAGAAGGACCGAAGAAAGTACAGCTCCTTGACATGCTGAATGTAAAGCAGGCGCTGGCGCTGGTGAACAAAGGTGACATTGCTGAGGCGCGAAAGCTCGCTGAAAATCTGGTGCGGGCAACCTCGGTCCTGCAAGTGTTTCCAGTCCTCGTGAACA
>DATENS010000151.1:0-6679 GCA_035274925.1 Pyrinomonadaceae bacterium
GATCCGCAGCGATCACAAGAAATGTTCCTTGCGCTCTGGAAGTTCACGAAAGACCAAACTGACGAAAACTTTGACAAGCAGCAAGCGAAGCTACTGATTCTCAAGCATCTTTTTTCGCGCAACCCAAAGCTGGCCCGCCAACTCCTGGCCGCCGAGTCAAAGGCAAAGGATTCCGCCCCCGCATCACGCCTCCCGGGTCAAAATGACGATTCAGGTGTCGCGGCTAGAGTCGCGGCAGAACTCGTGGATACGGACGCGTCAACGGCCGCGGGACTGCTGGAAGGATCGCTATCAAAGGGTCCCACTCCGGCAGGCATGGGGGCGTTATTGCGGCTGCGAGAACGGAACTCCTCGCTGTCCGATTATGTTGCCACCAGAGTCCTTGACGCGCTTATTGGCCAACCTACGATCGTGTCATTACCGGGGCTCCACACGATGGGCGCCTACGTCTTTCCCGGATCCGAAGCGCCAATCCCTTCAATGGAGGCTGAATCTTCACTGCAGCTATTGCAATACCGGTATTTTCTTGCCGGCAGCGAAGTATTGAGAGCGTCCCTTACCGAGACATCGGAAGCCCTGTCGAGAGATCAGCACCTCGGCGCTCGTGAGTTGCAGTTTCGCGCATTTTATCAAGCTCAGATCGCGAGGATAGTTGCGGCCTTAGCCCAACGCTTTCAACCTTCATCAGCAGTCGAACTGGCCGGCATCGCCACGAGGCTCGCTCCTCAAGTGCCCGCAAACATGCCACAGGTGTCACCACTCACACTTGCAAGACTAAGCGGCACCCAACTGACGTCCGACGATCCGGAAACGAATTTCGCCGCCGCTCTCTCGAATGGTGACTTTGAGGAGGCAAGCAAACAACTGGATCGCCTCAAAGACGGCGAAAAAAAAGAGATGTACGCGCAATTGTTAATCAAGGTTCAGGCGAGGGCGCTCTTAGCAAAGGCGGACGTGATGGGAGCGTTAACCGCCATCCGCAAGATTCAGGATCAAACCACGAGGTTGGCGATTTACCTGGACGCGCTCAAGGCCACAAAGAAAAAGGACGACGCTGCTTTGACGAATATAGTGATCAATGAAGCTCGACTTCTGGTTCCCCAAACGGATCGCAACGGCTTTCATCTGCGCGCTCTATTCGCTTTCGCAACTCAATTAACGAACCCCGAAACAAAAGACGAGGCCATGGAGTTTCTCAACAGTGCGGTTACGACCATCAACGCGCTTGGGAAGAAGTCCGGGGAGAAAGGCGCAGCGAACAATTTGAGGGAAATGGTCATGGACGATCTGAACGACCCGAACAGCCTGTTCGATTCGCCGGAGATGGAACAAGCATTTTCGTCCGCGGGTCTGGCAGACCTCGACGCCACCTTGACTCAAGCCAAGAGAATCGATATGAAGTCCATCCAATTATTGGCAAGGATTGAGTCGCTACAGGGTGTCATCAAGCGTCTTTCGCTGAAACCGAGGGCGATGCCAAAAGCCCCGAACTCGTCGTCACCTCCCAAACGCACTGGGAGCAGTCACTGAAGTTTGCACAAAACCCCGCACTAGAGGCGATTCATGACCGCCTTAGTGCTCACTTCACGGAGGCGATTATGCAACGGTGGGAGTACATGTGGATCTATGTCACCAATGAAAAGGGACAGCGAGTCTATGTTGCGAACGGAGAGCGTTTGCACGCGCAGGCATACCACGAGGCCTTGAACGCAGTTGGTAAAGACGGATGGGAGCTGGTAGCCGTGATCCCGCCTCCAACACTTCCCGGCGCAATGCAAAGCTTCGCCCAGTTTTGTCTGAAGCGGCCGATTTCCACCTGACATACCCAAAGGGTGGTTTTCCGATCAAGCGGCTTGTCGCCAGAACTCCCGCTAGGTCTTTCTGGCCATTGCCGTACGAACGTGTGCTTCTCGGGCCTCAAGCGCCTCAACTGCTTCATCGGTCGTTTGCAGAGCTTCGGGGTGTATCGATTCGCCGGTGTGATGCTTTAAGAAACTGTCCGCCGCAAACACCAGATCCTGATGCAGCGGCGCGAGCGGGTGGGCGCCACAACCTTTGAATGGTGGCGGCGGTTTCGGAACAATCGGAGGCACATCCGTCCGCGGCGTGGTGAGTGTGAGCACCTCGCCCACATCATTCGCATGCTTGTCGCGTTCGGTGAGATGTTCTGAGTTCAGCCAGCGCCTGGCAACCGTCCTGATTATCGAAGTGTGATCGAAGTCGGTACTGCAGATCGTGCCTTTCTCGATCAGTGGTGAAACCAGAACTGCGGGGACGCGCACGCCAAAACGCTCGAAACTAAATCCGCTGCCGCCCGGCTGGCCCGGTGGAATCACAATGCCGTCCGGCGACTTGGCGAATGGCGGAGGCGTCGGCACATGGTCATAGGTTCCTCCGTGCTCATCGAAAGTAATGATCAGCAAGGTACTATTCCAGGCGGGACTATTTCGCAGGGCTTCGTAGATTTTGTAAATCAGTTCGTCTCCGTACAACGCGTTCGTCGCCGCGCCGGTTGCAGTGATCGCAAACGCCGGATGCATGTCGTTTTCGGCCCCATACCTCTGACTGCACAGCATGTTCGGCTCGATGAACGTATAGGGCGGCAAATTTCCGTTGCGCGCGTCCTCGGCAAATTGCGAAAACGGAAAGAAGTGGCGGTCCAGCGGTAGATACTGCCAAAGCTCTTTCTGAATCAGCAGGGCGTTGCACAGGAGTAAAGCGTTACCGTAGTAAATCCGCCAATCGACGCCCTTCTCTGACAGTTTGTTGTAAATCGTCGGAGTCTTATTCAACAGGTAATCGATGTCCCAGTCGTGCGTCCCGGTCTTCCAGAAGTTTGTGACGTAGCCTGAAGAAGTGGCGGCGTGGACGAACGAGCGATTGGGGAACGTTTGGGTCGGAACCGAGCTGTACCAGTGATCACAAACTGCGTACTCTCGTGCGAGACCATTGATTACCGGAAGACTCTCAGGCGTAAAGCAATTCATGATGACACCCGGATCAAAATCCATCGGAGTGTTCCCACGAAATAGCCAGGAGAGAAGTTTGTTGCAACCCGTCTTCGGTGCGCCGGCTGCGGAGATCGCATTTGCATAATCCACTACAAAGCCATTCATGGGCGGCGTCGCGGTGGTATTCGGAATAGGATTCGGCGGCGGACTTACTCCATACATTTGCGAATAGACATGATCGTAAGGCTCGTGCGGATCCGGATACGGATCTGTCATTACGGTGCCCCTGCCGACGGGGACGTTGTTTCCATCTGACGGTATGCTCCGCGGATTCGACAAATCCTTTCCCGCAACGCCTTCGAACTGTTGGCCCCGCAGGGGCTTGTTTTCATTGTCGTACAACCAACCGAGGACGTTGTCGAAGGAGCGGTTCTCCATCATCAACACCACAACGTGATTGATCTGATCTAGCTGATTGCCGGCGTCAGACATAGTTTTTTGTCCTATTCTCGAGGGCTGGCTCGTTGATTGAGAGTGAATGTTTTTGAGAGTTAACGACCCGGTTCTTCACTGGTCGTTTACTACTTTTCCTCGCAGACCGCAAGGAAAACTTTGGAGAGAAAGAGGTGCCTGCCTGGAAGCTGTCTGGGAATTTTCGAGGCCGGCAAGACTGTAACTAGCGAATAACTCCTGTAGCCGGGCTGGAAGCACTCGCATACAGACGCCGGACCATCCGGCCGGACAAATAAGCCAACCTTCCGGCTTCGATGGCCAGCTTCATCGCGGTCGCCATCTTTTCCGCATCTTGCGCTTCGGCAATCGCCGTATTCATCAGCACCGCGTCAGCGCCGAGCTCCATCGCAATGGTGGCGTCGCTGGCCGTGCCCACGCCGGCATCCACAATGATTGTGGCGTCCGGAAGTTGTTCGCGCATGATGCGCAGGTTGGTTGGATTTTGAACGCCAAGGCCTGATCCAATTGGTGCAGCGAGCGGCATCACGGCAGCACAACCGGCATCCAGAAGTTTCTTCGCGACGATCAGATCATCGGTGAAGTAAGGCAGAACGATGAAGCCTTCCTTGACCAGGGTTCGCGCAGCTTCCAGGGTCTGTTCATTGTCGGGGAATAGTGTGGTTTGATCACCAATTACTTCGAGCTTGATCCATTCCGTGTTCAATGCTTCGCGAGCCAGTCGCGCCGTGCGCACGGCGTCTTCCGCCGTGTAACACCCGGCGGTGTTTGGCAAAATTTGCAAAGACGGATCGAGATGGTCGAGAAACGATTCGCTGCTGTGATCCAGAGGCACCCGTCGCACCGCGACCGTTACCATTTCAGCGCCCGATGCGCGATGCGCAGCCTTCATTTCGTCAAAACTTCGGTACTTGCCCGTACCAATAATCAGCCGCGAATGGAATGCGCGGCCGGCAACTTCAAAACGATCCGTTAGTGCTGTTACTGCAGTAGACATTGTGGAACTATTTCCCTTTCCCGAAGCTACCAACGACTTTACACCTTGAAATCGAGAAATAGAAACCGGCACAGCCTTCGCGCTCGAGAAGTTTTCATTCGCCCAAAGGTGTCTTAGACTCAGGCCCTGAAGTGTCAAATTCAACCGAAGCGATTGAAAAGTACTCGCATGAACTCTGCGCGCCTTACTTCGAATAACACATGAGCAAACTGATTCGTAAAGCCACAAAGATTATGTTGATTCGGCACGCTGAGAAGCCGGAGCAAGGTGCCGATACTCAGGGAGTAACGCTGAAAGGAGAACGAAGCAAGGAATCACTTGCCGTGCGCGGGTGGCAAAGGGCGGGTGCTTTGACTTCTATCTTTGCTCCAAGTGATGGCCACTTCCAACATGCCGCGCTCGCCAAACCAAAGTTTCTGTATGCCTCTAAAGCCTTAAAACGCAAAGGCAGCAAGCGCTCGATTCAAACGATTACGCCACTGGCGGAGAAACTGAATCTTAAAATTAACGACGACTTTCCGAGGTCTCAGTTTGAAAACATGTTGGAGGAAGTCTACCTCTGTAACGGCGTGGTGCTCATTTGCTGGCAGCGGGAGTACATTCCGAACATCGCCGACTATATCCTGAACAACGATGAAACCGCCCCGCGAGTTTGGCCCGAGGATCGCTTTGATATGGTGTGGGTATTTGATCTGAAGCGCTCGTCAGCCGGGTATGGATTCAAACAGGTTCCGCAAAGACTGCTACCTGGAGACACGTCAACTCGGATAAGCTGATCCACCGCCCACAAAATGGACTATCTCGATGCGGTCCCCATCTCTTATCGAGGTGTGTTCCCAGTCGTTGCGCCGCACAATTTGCTTGTTTACTTCCACAGCGATTCGCTGTGGCGCCAGTGACAGTTCTCGCACCAGGTCTGCAAGCACGATTTCACTTTGCTCCAACTCGCGCATGTCGCCATTGATTTGAACAAACAATTTACACCCTCAGAAGTTTATGCCGGTTGAATAATTCGCCGTAGTTCCGCAACTTCTCCGTCTGCTTCGGCGCGAATCAGAATAGCCGCACGGCCGGCCTTGAACATCGGCAGGGCTATGGAAATCGAAGACCGGCCGGTGCTGTCAGTAGTCGAAAACGTCGAGGCGGGCTGAAAATTGCTCCCCAGAATCTTCACAGTTATGCTCGCCTTCGCCGCCGGAGTTCGCCCTTCGGATGTGGTTTTGCTCACCTTGATCCGCAGCGTTACTGAAGCGCCCGCGCGCAACTCCTTTTCATCGATCAGGGTTATGGATAATCCCTCTTCGGATTCCTCGGTAACTGCAAACCGCTCCGCAGCCTCGTTCTCAGTGCCCGCTTCGGTGTCGACCTCTTGCGGCCGCGGCGGAGCGCTTTGCTTCGCATTGTCACGATCACCCAACTGTTTCAGTTCTTCAATACGACCCGCGTGGACCGCGGCGCAAATCAACTTATGTTGACGTTGCAACCGTTCCGCCAACGCCTCAACAGTGAAGCCGCCGGCGATCAGATCATCATAGGGAGAGCGTTTGCTGGCGAGGATCGCGCCACCGGCGTAAACCAGAGACAAAATCACAGGAGACTGCAGACCTTTGTCCTCGGTCTGGACGTGATAGGTCACTCCATTGTGTTCGACATCTGTGTTGTAGCCGGTAATCACTCTTTTCGGTCTGCCCCGCTCTGGCGTTGCGCGAGGACATGAAGTACTAACTTAGCAGGTATCCTGCAACTTAACACAACGATTTTTACACGGTCAATCGTAACGATTTTGTGCACCGCATTCCGTCAGAGTCGTGCTTGACACCCCCTGATCGTTGCAATACGATGAGCTTGTACAATGATTCTCAAGCAGCGTTGGTAGTTAGCGATTGATCACTTTACCCCCCGAAGTGATCTTCCCAACGTGTAATTTGCATTCGCGATAGAGCGTCATGAACTTCACTCTGAGTGCATACCTTCCGGTGCTTCTGATGTTTATCGTCGCGACCGGCTTTGCCGCGACCATGATCGGGTTGTCGCAGCTCGTCGGCCAGCGGAAAAGAACCCGGACGAAACTGATGCCCTATGAGTGCGGAAAAGATCCGGTAGGCTCAGCGCGCGAACGCTTCTCAGTAAAGTTCTATCTCATCGCGATGCTATTTATCCTGTTCGATATCGAAGTAATTTTTCTCGTCCCCTGGGCCGTCGTTTTCAAATTGCTCTCGTCGCCGCAATACGGCATGAAAAACCTCATCTATTTCGAGAT
>DATENS010000152.1:0-2815 GCA_035274925.1 Pyrinomonadaceae bacterium
CTAGTCCTGACGCCGGGCCCTCGCTGCGATCAGGCTAGTGCGCTGAAACTCCAAGGAACTTCACGGTTGCGAGCTGATAAGCCTCGGCAAAAGATCGTCCAGTTCGGAAACGTTCTTGATCTGCGCCACCACTTTACCGCTGCGATCAATCAGAAATTTCGCGGGCAAGGTTTTGATCTCAAACAATCCCACCGCGATCGGTAACGAGCTGTCGTTGTTTGCATGGGCCCAGTTGGCGCCGCGCGTGCGGACGATTTCGCGTGCTTTGGCCTGGGATTCTCTCACAAACTCCGCATCAACTTCTGTCTGGCCCAAAGTCTCGCTGTCCATCCCGATGATTTCAAATCCCTGCATCCGATACTTCTGATACGCACTCTTCAACTGGGGAATATCCGCCAGACAGGGACTGCACCACGAAGCCCAGAAGTCGAGCAGCACAATTCGTCCGCGAAATTCCGAAAACCGGCGGGCCTTCCCGTTGAAATCTGTAAATTGGAAATCAGGTACAACGGATCCCACTCCAAGATGTCTCGAAATTGATTCGACCTCAGTTGTCATGTCCGGCGCCGTCGAGCTGGCTTCTTCAAGTGACGTTTCCAGTTCGATCAATTTCGGTGGCAGACAAATCGTCGGCGTACAGGTTTGATAACGCACCTGCACCCGGACTTTGCCGGGGCGGGTGGTTGTGATCGGCTTTACTGGGATTGTGAAGACGACCGAGCCTTCATAGAACTCAGTGGCGACTTGAAAATTGGGGTCGTAAGCCGAACGCGGGGCGGGCGAGTCAATCTCGCCGTCGAGTTCAAGCGATTGGCCGGGTAAGATTGTGATACGCGTCGGGGACGGGCCGCCCTCGACTTTTTCCGTCGAGTACAGATGCCATCCGCCTTCGATTTGCGCTGTTAAGTCGAGGGTGAACTGGTTTTTGTCGCCCGCCGGCTTTACGGCCTTGCTCTGGATCGTCCACTTGATTGGATCGAGGGCTTCAGAGTCCTGGGACCTGACTGATGAAAAGCAGAACGCCGTCAGAAGCCAGGTTGCGAATAGAGCACGTGACCACATCTTATTTCGCGTTTGTTTGCGCTGAGGCGGTCGCTGTCGGATCCAGCTTCAGGTGCACCGCTTGCAGGACGTTCTTTGTTTTCATGTCCTGTACGAATGCGACCAGCGAAAGGTGTTGAGGAGCGATTTGAAATGTTTTTTCGCTGAAGGTGAACGAGTCGCCCCGATGCCCCTGTTGCTCATAAGTATCCAGATACTTTTTCAGCTCGTCCCTCATCGTCTTAAGATCAAAAGTCCATTCCACTTTAGCTGGTGCGGAAGCCACGGCAAACCCGGATGAGTCCTTGCCGCCCAGGCTTCGCACAACCATGGGGTGAAAGCGCACACCGTTTTCGCCCGTATAGCGGATTTCCTCCTCAGCCAACACGAGCTGAATCTTAAGATCGGGGGATGGCGCTTTGATCTCATCCACCGTGACGATGGCTTTCACTCTGTCGCCCTCCAATGAGCCGGTTAAGGTCAATTGCGCCAGCGCTGGAGACTCCAACGCAGCTTCAATTTTTGGATTTACGCGCTCAAAGAAGCCTTTCGTCATCTCGCGTGGACCACCCGCGCTCGATAACTTGGTTCCATCGACAATCGGGGTGGGGGTTCCGGGGACGCCATAATATTTTCCGCGCTCAACCGTGGCCGGGTTCGTCATCGGGTCAGGCAGCGGGACATGCAGATGATAGACGAGGACGACCAGGTCCTTTCGGTCATATCGTTCGAGCAAAGCATCAAACCCCAGATCGGCAGCCACGCAAGGTCCGCAGCCGGAGCCCGTGAAGAGTTCGGCCAGCGCAATGCGGTCCGTGCGTTTTGGCGTAGCCTGGTACCGAGCGAAGTGAATCCCGGCATTCAGCTTTCTATACTTGTCGTCGAGCAGTTCCTCGAGGCCGACTAGTGCACCGTTGTTAGTGGCCCGGTAAGCCGCCTCCATTAGTTGGCGATCGTCCTTTTTCAGCGGTCCTTTGACCGCGGCTGACGCCAGGTATTCCACTGCCGCTTTATGATCCCGCCGCTGCGCCGCCATCTGGCCGAGGCCGATCAGTGCCGTCGCTAAATCGGGCTCGTTTTTTAGTGCGTCCTTTAAATACTTTTTCGCGAGCTTTGTCTTCCCTTGTTTGAGATAAATTCGTCCCAGTGCATCCTGGTAACGCGCTCTCTGTCGTCGCATCGCCCTGGCAGTTTCGTCTTCGTATTGAGCTACGCCCTTTAGCGCCAATTCCTCAGCCCAATCCAGCAGAATTCCTGCCTCCATTAACTTTGCGGCGACTGTGACGTATGCCGAGCCGGTGGAGCTCACAACAATGCCTTGCATGGGTGCGATGTATCGTTCAGCGGCCGCGCGAATTTTGTCCGTTTGGCTGGGAAAGTACTTGATCAGCGTGTCGAGCACATCACTTCTGGCCTGGAAGCCTGCAAATTTATCCGGGAAGTCCTTAATTACTTTTTCCAGTGCGTCGAGCCTCTTTTCGGGATCCTTGATGCGCCGGGCTTCGTCATAAGCCTTTTGATCCGGCGGCACAGCCGGGGCAGCCGGCGCTTGAGAGGCAGAAGGTTTCTGGGTCGATGAAGGGGCCGGTATAGTTATTGTTTGGGCCGCTGTGGTAAGCGGATACGAGAATAGAAGTGAGATCAAACAAAAAACGATTTGTGATGGCGTATTCATCGAAATTCTCCTTCGCGTTTCCTCAGCGAAATGACGTTATTCTACACCTAAGAGTGGGACTTATCGCCAAAACGTACGTGCGCGACGAGAAAGTTCACG
>DATENS010000153.1:0-12575 GCA_035274925.1 Pyrinomonadaceae bacterium
GAATGGCTTGGGTTTGATCAGGACAGCCCTCTAATACTCGGCTTGCCGAATCATGTCAAATCTTTTTTGAGTAAGACATTGGCAGTAGCATGCGCATCTCGCGCGTGATTCATGGGCGGGACGCCCGTGCCACTCTTCAACGTTTAGGCCGCACCCCCCAGGTTGGCGGTGGCGGTTCTTTCACGGCGCGATCTACCTGCCGCTCCCTCAACATCCGCATCGCCTCAGTTACGGCGCGCTCCAGTTGCGGGTCGCGGCCGGCGATTACATCCTTCGGCCAATTCTCAACGTCGATGTCCGGGGCCACGCCTTCGTTTTCCACGGCCCAACGCCCGTCACGCGTAAAGAACCCGCCGCGCGGCGCGATCATCGAGCCTCCGTCGATGAAAGGCGGCGTGTCGGCGGTGTGGACCAATCCACCCCAGGTGCGCTTGCCGACGAGCAGGCCAATCTTGCGCCGCTTGAACATGTAAGGCATCAAGTCGCCGCCTGAGCCGGCCATCTCGTTCGTGATCATTACTTTTGGTCCCCAGATCCCGGCCGACGGACTGGTGAAGGGATAGCGATCTCCGGCGACGTTATTGAAGTAACCGTCAAAGTCGCGGCCAAGCACATCGACAATGTAGTCGGCAGCTGAGCCGCCTCCATTGAAACGCTCGTCGATGACCACGCCTTTCTTATCCTGCTGGGCAAAGTAGTATCGATTAAAGCTGCTGTACCCACCTTGTCCGGTGTTCGGCAGGTAAACATAAGCAAGTTGCCCGTCGGAAAGCTTTTCCACCAGGTGGCGATTTGATTCCACCCAGGCGCGCGTGCGGAGGGCCTGCTCGCTTGTGACGGGCACCACGGTCACATTACGGGCGCCGTCCATGGTCGGCTTATCGTTTACCGTCAGTGATGTCTGACGATTTGCGGTGCCGTCCAGGAGACGATAGATGTTGTCGGGTGCATTCAACTCGATACCATTAATCGCAAGAATGTAATCCCCCGCGTGAACGTTCACGCCGGGAACCGCCAGCGGCGATCGCAACTCCGGATTCCAGTTTTCGTTGTCATAAATCCGAGTGACTTTGTACCGGCCATTTTCGACGACGAAGTCCGCGCCCAACAGTCCGGCCTGGACTTGCGGGACTTCAGGCATGTCGCCGCCACGCACGTACGAATGTCCGATCGCGATTTCCGCACCCATCATGTCGAGCAGATAATTCAGGTCAGCGCGATGCCTGACATAAGGCAGCATGGCGCCGTACATTTCGCGATCCCTGGCCCAGTCCGTGCCGTGAAGGTTTGGGACGTAAAGATAGTCGCGCTGATTGCGCCAGCCTTCGTTGAAAATCTGTTTGAATTCGGCGGCCGGCTCGAGATACATGCGCAGGTTAACGCTCAGTCTACCCTGGCCCGGCTGTGGAGGAGTTCGATCGGAATCGACCACGAAAAGGGAAGGAGCAGCCGGCCGTCCACCGGCAGGCGCATTCGCGCCTCCGCCCGCAGCAGCACGATAAACGAGCTTGCGCCCATCAGCACTGACCGCGAATGCGGCAACGGGAGTGGCGAAGGTGGTAGCCCTGCGATCGCAAAGGCGATAACGAATCAGTTCACTGCCTGCGGCGGCGGCTCCGGCAGCTCCGACGCCCTGTGCCCGCAGTGACTCAAGATAAAAAACAGTTCCGTCAGCACCTGCCTGAAGGCCCGAGTACTGTCGTTCCGGAACACCGGGCACCGAGACTATGCGTTGTGAGATCCCATCGAAATCAATCTGCACATTGATTGGCTGCCGGGGACCGCGTGGTGTCTGAGGCGGCTGCTCGGCGGCACTCGGCTCGCCGGCGCCGGCCACCGGCGCGTCGCCCACGCATGTGCCCGGCGGTGTGCTGCGCCGGCCCGTACCGACGCCGCGATCTTCGTCACTTTCAGGCAGCAAGGGACTGGAGTCCCCTTTCTTCAGCACTACGAGATACAAACCAAAGTTCTCGTCGTGATCAAACGAAGTCATGTCCAACCATTGCGAACTCAATCCAAAGTCGGTCGAGGCGAGAAACCACAGATACTTTCCATTCGCATCCCAGGCCGGCCAGACTGCATCAGCCAGCCCATCGGTAACTTGTTTTGTTTCGCCTGTCTCGGCATTGCTGACAAAAATGGCGTGATACAACGAACGCAGGCGGCTGGCATACGCGACCCATTTCGAATCGGGACTCCAGACGGGATTCAAAGTTCGTTGCGGCACCATCCACGGATCGCTGCCGACGACTTTCGCTTTCCCGGTCGCCACATCCAAAACCCAAACGCGCAGGTTGGTATCGCTGAACAGCAGTTTCTTCGAGTCGGGCGACCACGAAGCCGTGTAGTAATGAGTGGGATTTTCGAGCGTAATTTCGCGCGGAGGCGCCAATCCGTCCTGCGATTCAACATACAGCCGGTACTCGCCCGATTTGTCGCTGAAGTATGAAATGAATTTGCCATCCGGCGACCACGCCGGATCACGTTCGCCTGATCCGCTTGAATTAGTCAGATTCCTGGTGTCGCCTTTTTCGACGGGAATGGTAAAGATCTCGCCGCGCGCTTCTACCAGGACGCGTTTGCCGGTCGGCGAGATTTCGAGGTTGGCGATCCGGCTTGAAACGTCTTCCCACCGCGGCATCATCCACGGGAAGTCACCTGAGACCGTGATGTTTACAATGTGTTCCCGCCCGTTCTTGGGATCCAGTTCGTGAACGTACCCTGCTTGCTCGAAAACGATCGAACCGGCGCCGGAATCCATCGTCTTCACATCAAAGTCAGTAAAATGCGTAAGCTGTGCCAGCTTTTTTGAGTTGGCCTGAAAAGACCAAATGTTGGCCACGCCGTCGCGATCGGAAATGAAGTAGACGGTATCGCCCACCCAAACCGGATCGATATCTTTCGAATCAGTCCAGGGCGGTGAAACCAGATCGTAAGTCTTCAAATCGACAATCCAGACCGGGCGGTTCTGGCCGCCACGATAGTTGCGCCGCTCGTCGTCCCACGAATTATTCATGCGATAAGCGACCCTTGATCCGTCGGGCGAGATCTTTCCCTGAAAGGCGCGCGGCAACACCATCGGTTCTTCGACACCGCCCTGGGCCAGAACAGTCCAGAAACGCGGGGCGCCGCTCGGCGTCCACGTCGCCCGAGTTGAGGAAAAGAGAATTGACTTTCCATCGGGCGTCCAACCCTGGACCACATCCGCGCCGGGATGCCAGGTGAGGCGCTTCGGCTCGCCGCCCTCAGCCGCGACCACGTACACGTCCAGGTTGCCGGCGTAATCACCGCTGAATGCGATCCAATTTCCGTCCGGAGAAAAGTGGGGGTTCGAAGTCGTGCCTTGAAAACTGGTCACGCGCCGCGCCGGGCCGCCCGCCTTTGGCGTCACCCAGATGTTCTGCGCATAGGTAAAAGCAATTTGATTAGCACTGACGGTCGGCATGCGCAGCAAGCGCGTGCCCTGAGAGCTTTGCGCCTGTGAATTCGTGATGAGAAATAGGATTGCGACCAATGCAATCGGGAGCGAGAAGTGGCGCACGACTTTTGTCGCAGGCGTACCGAACAGCATGAATTGTCCTCCAGAAAAACCGGTTGGATTTGCGGTGCTCGTTTTAGCACGAAGCGGGAGGGAGAGCAAAGAGTCTCTGTTTACTTTGCGACTTTGCGTGATGTTTATTCCAGTGATGAAGTCACGCCAAGGCGCCAAGGCGCAAAGACAAACTTAGAGTCGGGCTTACAACTGAACCATCACCGCCACGGAATCGCTCTCGCTCGTAACCCGCGACGTGTGACCTTTGCCGCTTGTATCCTCGACCAGCAGCACAGTGCCAACTCCAAAGCGCCGCGATTCGCCATCGCTGGCGGTAACTTCCCACTCGCCGCTCAAGACCACGAACAAATTCCGCGCCGATGAAGGGTGCCAATCACTTGACCATCCCGACGGTGCTTGCATAAAGCGGAATTCCGCTGCGCGCAGCGTATCCGACAGCCACAGTGGAGGCGCGGGCGGCGCGTATTCAGTTAGTGACAAATCGACCGCGATCTGTTCGAAATGCGACTCTCCGTCTTCAGTCGCATAGAGTCTTGTGTATTTCATTTCTATTCAAAAAAGAAGAATTGCCCGCGCGTTCGCTGCTTTCTCCCCTCCGGCTCGACTGTCTCTTGCCGCTTTCTAGCGATTCGGTTGTCATGTCGAACGCGGCGAGCATCTTGCATCTTGATGTCGGCGCAAGTTGGGAATTGTATCGAGAGAAAGGCATCGGAAACAATGAACGAACAAGGGTTGCAGAACGAGACTCCTGCAGAACTAAACTCACAATCTAATCTCTCCGAACCGCATTTTGATGACATCGCGATTGCCATCGCACAACCGGTTGAACCACTCGCTGCCGAAATAAAACCATCCGGCTGGCAAAGAATCGGATCCCTTTCCCGGCGAATTTCCACGACGGCTCTGCTCTTGATCCTGGCCGGCGTAGTCGGTTTCGCTTCGGCGACTTTTGGTTTGGCAGTTCACCGGCAGTTGGCCGGGGGAGAAAGTCAGGCCGCCGTAACCTCGCCCGCTGAACCTGCTGAACTTAATACGATGGAAAGCTCAAGCAGCGACGACGAGACCCGTCGCTCGCCACGACCAGTAAGAAAAGCACAACCTCGTGTCATCAATAGCCAGGTCAAGCCCGTCGCGCGTCTGGTCGGCGAGATCCGATGATCGGTACTCAGATGAAGCTCTCATTCACACCCGGCTTCAGCCGGGTGATCTGGTGTCAGGAAAAAGAGGAAACCGTTAAACGGTTTCCAGACTTTGCGTGGCGCAACTCACCTGGCTAAAGCCAGGTGTGAACGAGACAGGATTGGCAGAAACAATTCGATTACCTGCAGTATCCGAATGCCTTTTTTGTGCAAAGTAAATCCTTACCAAAAAAACCGCATTCAACAATAGACAGACTGCTGCGACTCTTTGGGGTGTTGCATCTCCTTCTATATAATGCGCCAAAGTTTCACCAAAGAATTCTTCCGAGGTTAATCGATGCCTAAACCAAATCAAGTTGACGTTAAGTCCGGCGATAATCTCGTGCTGGTCGGCACCATGAAAGGCGCTTTTGTGTTTCGCTCTGACGCGGGCCGCCGGACTTGGGATGAAGCAGGGCCTTATTTTCCCGGGCGCAGCATTTATGCGTTCGCCTACGATGGCCGGAATGGACGAAGCAGGCTCTGGGCCGCGGTGAATAGTCCGTTCTGGGGATCATTTCTCAGCTCATCCAATGACTTCGGAAAAAACTGGAGCGATCCGGAAACTTACAACATCAAGTTTCCCGAAGGCTCGGACGTTTCGCTCAAGCAGATTTGGCAGATCGTTCCCGGCCATCCCGACGAGCACGACACGCTCTATTGTGGTGTCGAGCCGGCGGCGCTTTTTAAATCCACTGACGCCGGCGAAACCTGGTCGCTGGAACGCGGCCTCTTCGATCATCCGCATCGCCCGCAATGGCAGCCGGGCGGAGGCGGACTTTGTCTCCACACGATTCTTCCCGATCCCGCGAACGCGGACCGCATGTGGGTGGCCATCTCAACCGGCGGCGTTTATCGCACTGAAGACGGCGGAAAGAGCTGGGACCCGCGCAATAAAGGAATCTGCGCGAAATTCCTGCCGCCCGATCAGCAGTATCCCGAGTGGGGCCAGTGCGTGCACAAAGTTGTGAGCCATCCTTCGAACCCCGATCGCATGTTCCTCCAGCATCACTGGGGCGTCTATCGCAGTGACGACGCCGGTGATTGGTGGCAGGACATTGGCAAAGGACTGCCCTCGGATTTCGGCTTCGCGATGGAGATGGATCCGCACGACGCCAACACCGTCTATATCATTCCGATTGAATCGGACGAGTTTCGCTGCACGCCGGAAGCAAAGCTGCGCGTTTATCGCACCACGAATGGCGGCGAATCGTGGGAACCTTTGACTAATGGTTTGCCGCAGGAAGGCGCCCTCGAAACCATTCTGCGCGACAACATGAACGCCGACGCCAATAATCCGACCGGGCTCTACTTCGGCACACGGAGCGGCAAGGTCTACGGCTCGAACGATGGCGGCGCATCGTGGACACTGATCAAAGAAGGCCTGCCGCCGATTACTTGTGTGAAGACTGCAACGGTTAACTGATCTTGCGTTGGCGATCTTTGCGTCTTTGCGTCTTCGCGTGAATCAATCGCGGGAATGTGTTTCACGCAAAGCAGCCCAGGCGCAAAGCCCGCAAAGAATCAATCCAGGGACAATCAATGCGAACTCGAATCGCGATAAAACTTCTTCTTCTCTATCTTTTCGCCGCTTCTCTTTCCTTTGCCCAGCCAAAGGATGAGCCGCAGAATAAACTCGTTCAGTTTCAGATGGCTCTTATCAGGAAAGGGCCAAAATGGACCGATAAGAAATCTATCGAGATTAAAAAGCTTCACGAAAAGCATTTCAATTACGTGCTTTCGCTGCTGGATTCCGGAAAAGCTGTAATCGCTGGACCAACAACCGAAGGAGGAGACCTCCTCGGTGTTTTCATTTTACGTGCCCGATCGACCGAAGAAGCCCGCGCCTGGATAGAAAACGATCCGGAAGTGAAAGCCGGCCGCTTAAAATCGGAAATACATCCATGGTGGTCAGAAGATATCTTTAAGAAAGCAAATTCCCCGCTCAAGATGACAACGGTCTACCTCGGCTTCCTCAAACGCGGCCCGAACCGAAAACCTGGTGACGGCAATACTCCTGAAGTCCAGGAACTTCAGAAGGCGCACATGGCCAACATCAATCGGCTGGCCGAAACCAGGAAGCTGGTCATGGCCGGGCCTTTCGGAGATGACGGCGACCTGCGCGGGATTTTCGTGTTCCGAACGGAATCGCTGAAAGAAGCAGAGGAACTGACGGCGACGGATCCAATGATCAAGATCGATCGATTAAGACTCGAGCTGCACCCGTGGCAAGTGCCGGCGGGCGTGATTCCATAGTTGGCGGTCAACCAGTTGGCGAAGCCTGGATGCGGGCTGGTCATCAGTTTCGGACGACGCGATAAAACACCAAGTTTAGAAAAACGCCAGGGTTACCTTCTATAAGTTCCCGTCAACTGCGCCTGCCCGACTATGTGACCTTCCATCGCCTTCATTAACTCGTCTTTGGTCGCGCCCGCCTTGAGCGCTAGTTCGCTATCGACTGCATAGACCTTGAAAAAGTAGCGATGCGTTCCTGACGGCGGACACGGACCACCGTAACCAACTTTTCCGAAGTCAGTCTTTCCCTGGAATCCGCCGGCTTTGAGATTTTCCGTCGGCGGGAGGTTCTCGACCAATCCGATGTTGTCTGCCGGCAGATTGTAGAACACCCAGTGCACCCAGGTTCCGGACGGCGCGTCCGGATCGTCGGCAATAATGGCAATGGTCTTCGCTGTTTTCGGCGTTCCGCTCCACTCCAACGGCGGAGAAACGTTCACGCCGTCACACGTGTACTGGCGCGGAATTGGTTCACCCTCTTTGAAAGCTGAGCTGATCAGTTTCATATCAGGTTTATCAGTCTGCGCTGCCGGGGTCGCTGTTTTCGGTTCGATTGATTCAGGTTGGGATGAACATGCGATTAACAGGGAGAGTGAAAGAATTGAAATTGCGGCGCTTCTTCGCATCCAGATCCTCGTGCCGGGCCAGTTTAGAGGAGGAATTTCATTCACACCTCGCTTCAGCGAGGTGGTAGCGTGTTCCGCTTTAAGTTTGAGCCGTGTCAACGGCTTCGTCCTAAAAACCGTTGAAACGGTTGTTGAGGTTCGCCCAGCTTGGTATCACCTCGCTGAAACGAGGTGTGAATCAAACCTACTTCTCGGCCGTGTATTTCGAAAGCATTGCCCCCATCTCAGCCCGAGGCATCGCAAACTTCACGCTTACCTCTTTTTCTTTCGAGCTGACCTGTGTGTGGTTGTAATAAACCTCTTCGTCTTTGCCACGTTTGACGATGCGGCCCAGCACGATCATGCTGCCGAAAATGCGCTCGAGTTGGCGCGCGCGTTCTGCGCTTTCAACCTCGGAAGCGGCTACCACCTCAACGTTACTCTGATCTAACTTCACGTTCACTTTCAGGTGTTTCAACCCTTCAAGAAAGTCGAGTACGCCGCTGTCGCTTAGCGCCGCCACAAAATCGAGCGCCGTTTTTTCCAAAGACTTGTCGCCACGTCCGCCGGTAACCTTGGCATTAATCAGTTTGCCGTCAGGGCCCAGATCGGCTTCCACAGTCATTTCGATCTGGCCCTCGAGATTCAGCTCGCCTTTATCCTTTTTCTTCTTCGCGTCCGCGAGTAAATCCTTGAATGGCCGCGTATTAATTTCTTTCGGCCGTTTGACGCCAGTCTCCTCGGCCATCTTGTCGAGCTCCGCCTCGGCCTTCTTGCGCGCCGCGTCCTCTTCAGCGCTGGGTGTCGGCGTCGGCGAAACATTCGCAGCCACCGCGACCGACGGGCTTGGTGTCGGAGTGGGCGTGGCCGGATCGAGCTGAGCGGGCGGAACCGCCGTCGGATTAAAAGGCTGAATTACTGCGATCTCGGGAGTGGGCGTCGGCGAAGGAAATCCCATCTCATCCATCATGAAATAGCCGTCGGGGTAACGGAATTTCTCGGTAGTGAGTTCGGTGATGTCGCCGGCTTCGATGTCAGTCTTTTTGTAGGCCCGGTCGACAAACCCCACATCGGAAAACATTGCGGCGATACTGAGCGCGTCACGCACCGGGGGAATGAAAACTACGCATGCCACCAGCACCAAATGGAAGAGGATCGAGCCACCGAGCAGGCGGGAAATCCGGGGCCAGAACGGCGTGGCGTTCACCTCGAAGTTTTCAAATATCCCGCTGGTGTCCCGAAAATCAAGCATTGTTCGCAGTCAGGCTCTTAGACGCACTCCGGCGTAAACGCGTTGCGGCTGACGGTCAATTTGCTTCCTTAAGTTCTGGTCAAATACTAGGCCAGCGGGTATTTGGCCGCAACTTCGTCCGTAAACCATCGCCTTTTCCAAACATATTCCTCACGCGTGTGTCTGTCGCGCTCGTTGGAATACAATGCCGCCATGCGACGTTCACGCGGCGATCATCGAGGGCGACGGCCTCAACAAAAGCGCCATGGTGCCAAGCAGGGCCGCGACGGACAAAGCGATCACGGACGCCACCATTCGGATCAACCTCTCCCCGCCGCCTCGGGAAACTATGGACGAGAGCTGCGCGAACTTCTGGCGGGCATCGGCGCCCCCAAGCCTGCTCCTTTCAAGCCGGATCCGTTTCAACTCGAGGCCCTCGAGGCGCTCGAACTCGAGGACGTGCTGGTGACGGCGCCGACCGGTAGCGGCAAGACGTGGATTGCGCGCGAAGAAATTCGCCGGCTGCTCGAAGCGGGAAAGCGCGCCTGGTACACCACGCCTTTGAAGGCGCTCACCAATTCCAAATACGCAGAATTCAGTGAAGAGTTCGGCGGACACAACGTCGGTATCCTCACTGGTGATCGAAAAGAGAATCCGAACGCGCCGTTGATTGTCGGCACGACGGAAATCTACCGCAACCAGCTTTTCGATGCGCTGCGCGGCGGAGAGCAGGTGCAGGCCGATCTGGTCGTAATCGACGAAGCGCACTATCTCGCCGACGAAGATCGCGGCCATGTTTGGGAAGAAGCAATCATCCTGACGCCGCCGCGCATTCGTTTGCTGCTGCTGTCGGCGACGATTGGCAACGCCGAAGAGTTCGCCGGCTGGATTGCCGAAGTGCGCGGGGTGCACTGTGGCGTGGTGACGCGGCCCGGCGCGCGTCCGGTGCCGTTGCGGGCGGCGTTTCTGATGCCGGACAAGCGGCTGTTGCCGTTGATGAATGAACATCGAAAGCTGAATTCTGAGATTGCCCGTTTGATTGAACAGGACGAAGGACAAAGAGGAAGGCGAAGGTGGAGCAGGTCATGAAAAAGTCCGATGCGCGGCAAGAAGCTGCGAAGCAGCTCGATGAGCTTTGTTCGCTTAACCGATTGTCATGAAACTTCGCATGCCGGAAATGCCGCCCGCGACAATGCTGGGGGCACTCGGTTCATACAACCTGCTGCCGGCGATTGTTTTTCTGCCGACACGGCGCCGCTGTGATGAAGCCGCGGCCGAAGCGGCGC
Source organism: Pyrinomonadaceae bacterium (assembly GCA_035274925.1). Taxonomy (GTDB): domain Bacteria; phylum Acidobacteriota; class Blastocatellia; order Pyrinomonadales; family Pyrinomonadaceae; genus UBA11740. Next base: position 10,149 of record DATENS010000153.1, read on the forward strand.
TGAGCCGCCGCCACGACGCGAATGCGCGGCGTGAGGAGCGGCGCGATTTCATGCGCAGCTTTGTTGAGCAGCATCCCGAGATTCGCAATCACCGGCACTGGAATGCAGTCGTGCGCGGCGGCGTGGCGTCGCATCACGCGGGACACATGCCCTCGTGGAAACTCGCAATTGAAAAGATGATGAGCGCGGGTCTGCTCGATGCGATTTTTGCGACGGCGACAGTCGCCGCCGGTGTCGACTTTCCCGCGCGCACGGTCGTTGTCACGGTCGCCGATCGCCGCAGCGCCAGCGGCTGGCAATCGCTGACTGCGTCCGAGCTACAGCAGATGACGGGCCGCGCCGGACGCCGGGGCAAAGACCGCGTCGGATTCATCGTGGCCGCACCCGGTCCTCATCAGAACCCGCAAAGCATCGTCAACCTGCTCAACGCGCCGCCCAACAATCTCGAAAGCCAGTTTCGCGCCACGTACACCTCGCTGCTCAACCTGCTGGATGCTTTCAAAAACTTTGCGCAGGTGCGCGAGATCGCGGAACAAAGTTTTGCGCATCGCCGGCTTCTGCCTCAGATGCATCACCTGGAAAGACGGCGTAGTGAGAGCGAGCAGCGTATCCGCGATACGCTCACCACCGCCGAGGTGAACCTTCCGCTGACTTCCCTGCGCGGTCTGGAAAGACTGGCGAGCGCGCGATCGCGAATCCTGGAAGGAACACCACAAACGCGACGCGAACTTTTCACGAACTGGGCACGCACCGTCGTGCAGCCCGGGCGCGTTGTCGGTATCGGACGCAGCGGTAAGCGTTTGGTGCTGGTAACGGCGCGAAGCTCGGATGGCGTCACAGGCGTGCGCGAAGACGGCCGCACCGCGTCGTTTCCGCTTGAACGCATCGGCCGGGTTTTCAGTCCGGTTTTCTCCACGCGTGACGATCGAATCGACGACGCGTTTGACGAAATTCATGCACGCGGCCCTGAACTGGCTTTACGCGAACCCAAACTCAGCGATGCCAACACAAGTGAGGATCATTCGCTGACATTGATTAATGATCTGATGGAATCACTTGTGCCGGCGGGCCTCGATGAACGTGAGGCGGCCCGCGCGCGAGAATTGCTCTGGTCGCTACAGCCGGAAGCGACGGCGCTGGATCGAGCTGAGCGCGATATTGAAACGCTGCGGGCGGAAGTTTGGGAGCCTTTCGAGCGTTGCGCGCGGGTGTTGGATCATTTCGGTTATCTCGACTTTGCTCGCGAACAAGTTACCGAACGCGGCCGGTGGCTGGCGGACTTGCACGTCGATCGCCCGCTGCTGGTGGGCGAGACTTTGCAACGCGGTGTCTTCAAAGCCCTCGATCCGCGACGGACTGCGGCACTGGTGGCGGCGATGGCGGCCGACGAAGATCGGGATTACGGCGAACTGGAGCTGGACGATGAGATTGTTGACCTGCTCGCCAAATTCGAACAGATCGCATTCGATATTTCCACCGAAGAATGGAACCAGGGAATCGAAGGGCCTTCGGAAATAAACTTTTCGGCGGCCGCCGCGGCGGCGCACTGGGCCAATGGCGCGGATTGGGTCGAGATCGTGCGCGAAACTCACTCTGATGAGGGCGATCTGGTGCGGTTGTTCTCGCGCACGGGCGAGGCGTTGTTGCAGATTTCGGGTCTGCGCGAGAGCCATCCTGAGGCGGCAAGCATCGCGGCGCGCACTGCGGAAATCGTTCTGCGCGAGCCGGTGAGGTGAGAGTTGGAGTGCGGTGGCAAGCGCAGCGCGACACCGCTTTGGATCGAGTGTTCTTCCTGAGATTTCAACCAAAGCGCCGTCGCCGCTTCGCTTGCCGGCGCACTCCAAATCGTCCTGTGCTAAGATTTACACGGCAAAATTATGGAAGTTCTCTTAGCTAACGAATACGGTTTTTGTTTTGGGGTCGAGCGCGCCGTGGAAATGGTCGAAGATGCGCTCGGCGTAGGCGCGCCCGTACGCACCCTCGGCCCATTGATTCACAACACGCAGGAAATGCAGCGGCTCGAGTGCGAAGGCGTCTCGACTATTCAGGATCCCGAGCAGGTTGGCGCAGATGAAATCGCCGTGATTCGCGCGCACGGTGTAACGCCACAGGTGCAGGCCGAATTGGAAAAGCGCGCCGCCCAGGTGGTCGACGCAACCTGCCCGTTCGTCACGCGCGTGCAGCGTCTGGCTGAGCGCGCCGCCAAAGAAGGCCGCCACGTAGTCGTCGCCGGCAATCCCGATCACCCTGAGATGATCGGCGTCGTCGGTTACGCTCCGAATAACACCTTCGTGGTTACCGATGCCAGCGAGGTGGCGAAGCTGCCTCCGCTTCATGCGCCGCTCGTCGTGTCGCAAACCACGCTCAAGCTGAAAACTTTTCTTGAAGTTGCCGAGGCAGTTAGGGCCAAAGCCGATGCTGAGCCGC
>DATENS010000154.1:0-4369 GCA_035274925.1 Pyrinomonadaceae bacterium
GCACCGTGTATGCGGCAGCGGCTTCGTTGTATTCCCCGGGAAGAAAACCATTGACGAGCCGGGCCGCGATGCCCCGCGTGCGCAGCATGACAGTCATCGCGGTGGCGAAGTATTCGCAGTGTCCGGTGCGCACATTGAAAAGGAAATCCGCCAATGGATCCGGGCCGCCTGCTTTCATTTGCAGGGTATAGCCATAATTCGTGCGCAAATAGGATTCGATGGCGCGGGCTTCGTCGTAAGCATTCCTGGCTCCGGCTTGCCTGACAATCTCTTCGGAAAGACGGCCGATCCGTGGATCGAGATTGCCCGGCAGATCGAAGTAACGCGCTGATTCGACGAAATACTGGAGCTCATCCGCACGCAGAGTATTCGGGTTCGGTTCACTGGTGTCGGAGTAAACTTTGTAGACAGCGCGCTCGTCCGCGTGCGGCCGGGTCTGGATTGCTCCCTCACTGTCGATCCGCACGTAGGGTAGCGGCGCCTGCACCGCCAGGACACGTGGCGCGCCGAACAGCACCGAAGTATCTACCGGCTCAACAAAAAAAGTCTGCATGGTGAGGCGCGACAAGTCTTCGGTGGTGCCGAACTTGAAAAAGCCGCTGTCACTTTCCCTTTTTTCCGAACGCTCCGCCAAATCCGATTTCTTCCAGCCTCGCCCGGTGAATTGATCGAGGGCCACGCCACGCCAACGCAAGCCGGCGGGCGCGGAAAGGCTGTTGCCCTCCACACGAACGTGCATGAAGACTTCGTCGTTGGATTTCAGTTCGCCAATTTGTCCGAGCGTGACGTTGTCTGAGAAACCGACAAATCCGGAGAAACTGTTGCCGCCACGTTTCAGCGCGCTGGATGCGGTCCGGGGCATGACCAGAAAGAACGGCAGGGCCAAAATCACGATCAGCATCAGCAATGCCGCTGAGACAAAAGGTAATCGGCGCGTCTCGAGGTACTTTCTTCGCCACAGCCTCATCGGCAATTTGCGAAAGAGCATCGAATCAGGCGGCACGAGCAATCTCGTTTGCATGGCCGAGACTCCGCGCCGCGCCTTCTGAATTTCAAAGGCGACCACGGTGGAAAGTACGCAAAGCAGGTAAAGAATCAGACTGGCGAGAAACTTTGGACTGACTGTGAGACCGGCCGCGAGCAAGACTTCGAAGAACGAAATTAGGTAGAGAAAGAACCAGTCGCGATCGCCCTTACGTTGCAGCAGCTTAACTCCGGAAAGAAAAAGGATCAGGTGCGCGAGCACTGCCATTTCAGGATTTATGCGTTGTCCGGTTTCGAGAAACTGTACTTGCAGGTAAGGAGTGAGAAATCGCCAATCCAAATAGAAGATTGGAATGGAACTAAGAATGACAACCAGCGCGAGTCGTTCAGAGAGTTGCCAGCGCGTTTGCTCCAACTTCAACGCCACCAGCATGAACGCTCCGAATGCGATCGCCAGCCACAGACCGATCCCGCCGGCCACGTAGAGCGCCAGGGCCGCCGCCGCCACGGTGGCGTAGGACATAAGGCGAAAATATCGGTCGAAACTCATTGGTTTTTCGATGTTCAGTGTAACCGACCGGACATCTTTCATGAAGTTGAAGATTAAAACTCAACGAGTCCGCGTAGCGGACGACGGCGTAAAGCCCGGGGTGAGCACAGCGAACCCCGGGAGACGAAGCCAATTTAGATAATCTACGCATAAACCATCACCGGTTCCGCCGCCGCCCGTTTTTCCAGGTAAATCGCCAGCCGCGCAGCATCGCGATCGCTCATCTGGGTGATTGCCGAGCCGATCAGCCATCTAGCCTGCCCGGACTTGCCGGCCCGAGTGCACGTGATCACTGAGACTACCGCCGCGATTACCGCCCCGGGCAGATTCACAGTCACGTAAAGTGGACAACCAGGACGAGCCAACTCGTCTTCAGAAAATCGGCTGCCCATAAATGCCAGCGCCAGGCCGCCCTGACTGATAGTCTCGCAGTGTCCACGCGCAGCTTCCGAGTACGAAACATCCCAGGTCAACTGATTGCGTTGCACCAGGGCGATCGTAGCCGGAAGATGAACCTGGTATCGCGGAAAGCGACGATGATTATTTACCGACTCTCGGTGCACCGCCGGCGCTCGCTTTAATCGGCGCAACGGGTCGAAGCCCTTGAATTCCAGTCCGCAGTTGTTACAAAGCAGCTCGTGCAGCCCCGCCATCTGAAAAACCAGCGAAGAGTCATGATACCCGCGCTGCACGCGTGAACTTTTACACCGGGGACACCACATGGCAGTACCTCTCGGACGAATTTGAGTTCGAACGCTAGTTTTGAGGAATTACGCGACGGGCAAGAACCTGAGGCAAGGGTGCCGATCTTAGCAAATTGAAAGAAGACGCGCCAAACATTTTTGCTCTGCCAGTGAGCATCAAAAGCGAACAGCCCGGTATGGTAGTCTGCGGCTTTGCGCCTTTGCCTGAATAAAAACCGCTTAAGATGCATTCGCGCAAAGGCGCTAAGCAGCAAAGACTCGCAAAGTCTTGACTTGATCGTCATTTGCAGTTAGAAAAACCCTGAAGCAGCATCAAAGTCTCAATGAAACTTCTCGTCACCATCTGCCTGTGCCTGACCTCGTTTCCAGCCATCTCGGCGGCGCAGCAGCTCGGGACGCAGGCGCGTCTGACGCGAGGACAAACAAAAGAAGCTGAACTTGCCCTCTCAGATATGGGTTATTGGACCGGTCCGGTTGACGGCGTTTTTGATGCTGCGTCACGTTCGGCATTAATCGCCTTTCAGAAATGGGAGAAGCGGCCGGCGACCGGCAACCTGACAATCGAAGAGCTCGCTGCGCTGCGTGCCGGCAGTTCTCCGCAAGGCCGGGAAACGGGATACGCCCACGTGGAAGTGGATTTGGATCGTCAGGTGCTGATGCTCGTCAATGACGATGGTAGCGCGCGAATTCTTCCGGTCTCGACCGGTAACGACAAATTCTTCGAGGCAGAAGGTCAGCCCAGCATCGCCTACACGCCTCGCGGCCGCTTCATGGTTTACGACAAAGAAGCCGGCTGGGGAACGGGTCCGCTGGGTGCGATGTATTACTCGAACTTCATCAGCGGCGGCGTGGCTATTCATGGGAGCCCTTCGGTTCCGACGGCGCCGGCCAGCCACGGTTGCATTCGCGTGCCTATGTTCGCTGCACGTAAATTGAGCCAGCTCATGCCCCGGGGCACGATCGTGCTGGTTTATGACAAGGTTTCGTTTGTCTCAGCGAGGGATTGGGCGATGAATCCGAAACTCAAGGAAGCCGCGCTCTCAAATATCAGCGCGACGTTCGGAGACGCCGACGACATCACACCAACACTGCCCGGCAAAAATAAGAGATCCCGAGCCAGAATCGTCCGCAGCTGATCAATTCAGATCATCGTCTTTGCGGTACTTAGTGCTCTTGGCGGTTAGTTCGAGCGCCACGCCCTTGTCAGTCATCTGATACATCCAAACACCCTCTGACACGACGCCGGCGCCTTCAAGCGATCCGCCTCCGCTTCCGGTCTTCGCCGCCGCAGTGGTCTGGCCGCCAAATTCCCAGTTGCCTTCCAGGAAATTATCGAACGCCTTCCTGGTTTCAAATACGAAGATGACGCTGTACTTCTTCACGCCCATTCCCAGGCCCGCCTGGATCTCGCGCATCTTCATGTAAGTGACTTTTTGCGTCGCGTTCTCGACGGCAATACCGCTGCCACGGCCGCCGCCGGCGAACAGGATTTTTGCGCCACCGTTATTAAAGACTGCGTACCCGACCGCCTTTTTGATCGCAGCTTGGGCCGAAGGATGTTTTTGGTAAAGCTTCTGCAGCGTCTCGGCTGCTTTCTGCCGCGCCTTCGCCTGTTTTTCCTCTTTCGATTCCGCGAACACCGCGAGCGCGCCGGCAAGAATCAATGCCGGCACGAGCACAAATCTCAGTCGACTCATCGCCTTCCCCTCCTGTTTGGGACTAGTCAATTCAAGACACACTTTTGCGGAGAAGTTAGCAGGAGGTTTCAGCGGGCGAACCTGTCAAAAGTTATAGGAGATGGGCAGTAGCCCGACCAACCCGGCGTCGCCCGCGCGGGCAGCCCGCGTGGGGTGCTCGATAGGGAGTTAGGTTGGTTTGCCGCAAAATTCCCTTAACGGTTTTCAACATACTAGTCCCCACCTTAGTCGCTTGATTATCTTAATCCATTCCCAGTTCACGCCGTAGATAAGGAATATCAGGATCCATTATGTTGTCAGACACGCGCTCCTGGTGACTCTCGTATAAGAGCAACAGGCTTTCGAGGAGTTCGCGCCCGTCTTCGGTTTTGGCAGCTTCGCGCGGTGTCATGCTGTCGAGGGCAGGCACGGGAAGATCGAACCAAGCCTTCCAA
>DATENS010000155.1:0-6333 GCA_035274925.1 Pyrinomonadaceae bacterium
GCTCATCGGCGGCTCGGTCTTCTTGAAACGGCGAATCCGTAGAAGTGACGGAAGAGTTCGTAAGTCCCATCAACCAGGTGAATGATCATTGTTCGCAGATGTTAACATCAGACGAAAAAATTTTCTGCCTCCAGTGTCGAATTCGTCGCTGCCCATTCGATTAGTAGGTGAAAGGGCAAAAAACAAGCTCTAATTTGAAAATTAAGGGGATATTAAGATGCGAGTGATGGTCATTATCAAAGGTAACAAGGAATCAGAGGCGGGAATCATGCCGAGCGAGAAACTGCTCAACGCGATGGGTAAGTTCAACGAAGAGTTGGTGAACGCCGGAATCATGCTGGCAGGTGAAGGACTGCACCCATCTTCGAAGGCAAAGCGAGTCAGGTTTTCCGGCGGCAACCGAATCGTGACGGATGGTCCATTCGCGGAAACACGCGAGCTTATTGCCGGTTTCTGGATCTGGAAAGTGAAGTCGATGGAAGAAGCACTCGAATGGGCGAAGCGGATACCGAACGATCCCGAAAGACCGGACATGGAAGGCGAAGTCGACATCCTTCCAATCTTCGAGGTAGAAGATTTCGGCCCAGAGCTCACTCCGGAACTCCAAAAACTGGAAGAACGCCTCCGCACTAAAGCAGAGAGACTTAAACAATCCTCATGATCTTTCAATCTGTGAAATCTGTGGACTAGAAACCAAATCGTACCTGGATTTGAATACAACGGTTCCCGGCGAAAGCACTGCCGCTTGGACCAAACCAAAACTTCCCGCAGACGAGATCGAGTCACCAAACTGCGGCGAGCTGAGATTGCTAATCGGACCCGCGAGTGGTCTAACTCCCGAAAAGGCGATACACGGTCATGTTCGGTGCAGTTCCGTCAACGAAGGTCAACGTTGTCCAGCCATTTTGGCCCGTTGACGTTGGTTGAGCCTGTCCCACTGCAATCGGGAGCGAATAGGCGGCAGGTGGCGCGATCCAAACTCTAACCGATAAAGGCTCAGATTCAGCAACAGAACTAACCTACAGAACGCGATCAAATACCGCCTTCGCTGCAGACACAGTTGAGCAGGAAATTCTACTGCCTCCAATCACCTACAAAGGCCCAATAACCATTCCGGCTGCGGCTGGAAACAGACGGAGCGAGTGTTCTGCCGCGTTGTTTTGCCAAAGCCCTCTGTGTCGATGCTGGCGTTACGTCCGTCTGCTCGTCGCATCCTGGCCACGAAAAGAAAAAAAGATTAGTGAAGATTTCCGCATAGAAGAGTGAATTACCGCCAATACACTCCGCCGCCAGCAGCTAACTTAAATCGGTATTCCAGGGACCGCTGGAGCTTACATCAAAAATCTTCACCGACGTTGCTAACAAATCCGAGCTTTTAGTCATTAGTAACGGAGCTGCTTCCCAATAAGTTGGCCTTACGCGCCACGCGCTTTGGCTCCCCCATCCCTGCACGCGGCCTGAAGGGTCAACAATTTCATCCGCGGAGGAATTATGAGTACCCCAGAGTCATACCAGCGCTTCCGTGAAACCCACAGCGAAGTTAGCCGTAACTTTGCGACCCAGGCAGAGGAAGAACAATTTTCTTTTTTCAACGGTCTGCAAGAACTCTACGCCAAGGCATGGAATGAGCTGCGGCAAGCTTACGAAAACTATCTTCAGGAGTTACAAGCTGCCAGCGCGGGCGATGATTCCGTACAGCGTGCCGCTTTTGCGTATCGCCAACTGCGACGGGAATACAGCAGGATTCAGGCGGATTACCTGAAAGAATTCGAAGGCCGTCAACAACGCATGTTCGAAACCATGAATTCCCTCAGCTCAACGGCGAATGCCAAAGTGCTCGATGGTTGGATTCAATGCCTGAGCGACATCCGGCAAAATCTCGTGGAAACACAAACGCCAAAACCAGGCGAAGCAAAACCAAGCGATCCTAAACAAAACGAAGGCAAGCCAGGTAAAAAACAACCCAACTTAAAATAGGTACAAGGCAATGCAACCGGGCATTGGAGGTGGTACGAAGGGCGATTCTCGTTTGTCCGCCGAGCGGCGTGCTCTCCTTGATCGCATGCTGGCGGCGGCCGGAAACGGCAACACCGCCAAAGTAACTATCAGCCGCGAGGCGCTGAGAGATTCGCGCGCGCCGGCACCACTGTCAAACGCGCAGCAGCGTCTTTGGTTCATGCATCAGTTGGCGCCTGACAGCGCCTTCTACAATATTCCTGTCGCTATCGCTCTCACCGGGCCAATAGACATTACCGCGGTTCAACGTACGCTCGACGAAATTGTGCGCCGTCACGAAGTGCTGAGAACTTTCTTCCCACTCGTCGACGGTTCACCGGTGCAAATGGTGTCAAACGAAGCGCACGTACCGCTGTCACTGATCGACGTATCCGTGCGTCCACCTTCCGAACAACGCGAAGAAGCACAGCGGTACGCCGACGAGGAAGCATCACAACCGTTCAACCTCGCGACGGGTCCGGTCATTCGAGCTTCGTTAGTAAAACTCTCCGACTCAGAGCACTGGCTCTTGATAACAATCCATCACATCGCTGCCGACGGTTGGTCCATGAACGTGCTCTCGCAGGAGTTGAAAGTCTTGTATGCAGCTTTCCAGTCCGGCACTTCCTCACCACTGCCGCCTTTGCCGCTTCAATATGCCGACTTTGCCGTGTGGCAAAGAGAATGGCTAAAAAGCGAGGCCCTCGAGGCTCAGCTGGCGTACTGGACCAAACAGCTTGCCAATCTGCCGGCAGTTGCATTGTTGACGGATCGCCCTCGTGCCGGCGCCCCCGACTTTCGTGGTGACCTTCATCAATTTATTGTTCCAACAGGCGTAGCTTCGGCGCTTAAAGATCTCGCGGCCAATCAAAATGCGACGCTGTTTATGGTCCTGCTCGCCGCGTTCAATGTGCTGTTGTTCCGGTACACAGCTCAGGAAAACCTCGTGGTAGGGGCGCCGATCGCAAACCGTTCGCACAAGGAACTGGAGTCGTTGATCGGTTTCTTTGTGAACACACTCGTAATGAGGACTGATTTGTCAGGAAATCCGAGTTTCCGCACTGTAATCGCGCGAACACGCCGCGTTGCCCTCGATGCGTACGAACACCAGGACGTTCCCTTCGAGCGCCTGGTGGAAGTGCTTCAACCGGAAAGGGACATCAGCCGCAACCCGCTTTTTCAAATCGGATTTGTACTGCAAAACGCATGGGACCAAAGCGCACCCAATGGTACTCGCGGGCCGGAAGTCCAGCGTGGCACATCAATTTTTGATCTCGCGACTCATCTTTGGGAACAGGGCGATGGAATTGAAGGCGCCGTCGAATACAGCACCGCACTTTTCGACGAAACCACCATTGCGCGTCTTAGTGAGCATTTTCTGACGTTGCTCGAAAGCGCCGTTATCGATCCAGACACGCCAATCACCGATCTGCCTTTGATCCGGTCTTCTGAAAATCACCGCGTCACAATTGGTTGGAACAGAACAGATGCGCCGTATCAGGACCAGGCGTCTTTCCATCAACTGATCGAAGAGTGGGCCGTCAAGACGCCAAATGCGCCGGCGCTGGCTTCTGACAATCGAGTTGTGACGTATGCGGAGCTGAATCGACGGGCCAATTCGGTTGCCAATCACTTGGCTCGTATGGGTGTTTCCAGGGGATCGCTCGTTTTGTTATGCATGAATCGATCGATCGACATGGTGGTTGGTTTCCTGGGAATCATCAAATCGGGAGCGGCCTACGTTCCGCTCGACGTCAATTATCCCGCCGAGCGTTTGCGTTTCACGATTGCCGACACTGAAGCACGCGTTTTAATCACGACGTCCGAGGTCGCCAGCGGCCCGGTCGGAGCGGCAGTTAAAGATGCCGGAATTGAGATGCTTCATTTGTATGAGGAAGATGACAACGATACCGGCCACCACGTTAATGATGCGGTAGGTCCCGACGATCTCGCATACGTTATCTACACGTCCGGCTCCACTGGCCGGCCAAAAGGCGTACTTGTTACACATCGTGGCCTTTGTAATGTCGCAGCGGCTCAGAAAAGCATATTCGGTGTTGGACCAGGCAGCCGCGTCCTCCAGTTTTCATCGTTGACTTTTGATGCCTCGATCTTTGAGATCGCAATGGCGCTTGGCTCCGGCGCGACACTTCACATTCCGCCTCCTGCTCTATTACCCGGACCCGAGCTCACCGCGTATTTGAAAGATCAGGAAATTTCTATTTTCACCCTGACGCCAACCGCGCTCGCGGCGACACCGTACGAAAACCTTCCCGCGCTAACCACGATCACAGTTGCGGGAGAACCGTGTCCAGCAACACTTGTTAGCCGCTGGGCAGCCGGCAGGCGCTTCTTCAATCTGTACGGTCCAACTGAAACCACGATTTGGGCAACGTGCGCCGAATGCAATGCAACTTTTGAAAAGCCATCGATCGGGCGCCCGATTCAGAATGTGCGCAGCTACATCATGGATGCACAAGGACGCCCGGTTCCCATTGGCGTGCCTGGAGAGATCTGGATTAGCGGCGCCGGTGTTGCGAGCGGCTATCTCAAGCGTCCGCAACTCACCGCTGAACGGTTTCAAACAATCACAATTGGTGAGAAGTCCGAGCGAGTTTATCGAACCGGCGACCGGGGACGTTTTCTGGCCGACGGCAGGATCGATTTCCTCGGGCGGTTTGATCAGCAGCTTAAGTTTCATGGTTTTCGCATTGAGCCTGGTGAGATCGAGGCGACGCTGCGCGAGCACCCGAGCCTGCGCGATGCAGTGGTCACGATGCGTGAAGATCATCCCGGCGACCAGAGGCTCGTCGCGTACGTAACGGCCTCGCACGACCTCAGTGAAACGGACGCTCCAGCGGCTCAGGAACTGGCCGACGAACAAGTATCACACTGGCACAGCATCTACGAGGATCTCTACGATAAGTCTGCGCGAAGCGGCAATGTCGCTTTCAACGTCACGGGATGGAACAACAGCTACACCGGCATGCCCATTCCGGCTGACGAGATGCGTCAATGGCTTGATAACACCGTAATGCGGATACGCACGCTGGCGCCGCGGCGCATTCTTGAAATCGGGTGCGGCACAGGATTGCTGGTGTTTCCGCTCGCGCCGTTGACTGAAGCGTATACCGCGATCGATTTTTCAGCCGCGGCGATCTCTTACCTGAAGGACCATCTTCCAAGTGAACTACTGACGAGTGGGCGCGTACGTCTTCTGACTCGAAACGCGGCAGACTTGACAGACATCGTCCCGGGAGCGCACGACGTTATCATCCTGAATTCGGTCGCGCAGTACTTTCCGAGCGCCGATTACTTGCGACGTGTGGTCACGGCGGCAGTTCGTGCGGTCAGCCGCAGCGGCGCCGTCTTCATTGGCGATCTGCGTAGCCTGGCGCTGCTCGAGACGTTTGCTCTCTCAGTGGAACTGGCGCATGCCCAGAACGGCGTCACCGTCGCCGAACTCCGCGATCGTGTGGCCCGGCGTCTGCTGTTCGAACATGAGCTTGTGGTCGCACCTGAGTTTTTTTATGCATTGCGAGAAGAGCTTCCGGAGATTCAGTCAATCGAAGTGCTCGTAAAGCACGGCCACTTTCATAACGAGCTGTCAGCGTATCGTTACGATGTCATCCTTCACATCGGAGATTTGAAGGAAACAGGCGCGCCGCCACCCCCTCGCTCGTGGACAGGAATTTCGACGGGTGAAGCGCTGCGTGCAGAGCTTCTCACCAACAGTGAAGCGGAGTTGTACGTTACCGGCGTACCAAACGCGCGCGTGCAGCGCGACGTGCGAGCACGGGCAATGCTTGGAGCAGCCGGCGAATCGGAAGTCGTTCAAAACGTACTCAGCACGCTCGACGATCAACCTGAGGGAATTTATCCGGATAAACTCGCCGGCATCGGTGAATCACTCGGTTACGACGCTGAGCTTTATGTCGCTGATGAACCCGATGCCTTCAACATACTTTTCCGGCGGCAGTCTGATGTCCCAAAAGGCAGGCGGCAAATCAGGTTGCCGGAAAAGCGCAACCTCCGCACCGCGAGTCACTTCACGAACAATCCACTGCGCGGCGTGTTCCTGCGCACGATGGTCCCACGTATCCGATCTTTCCTCGAAGCTCGTCTGCCGGCGCCGCTGGTACCGTCGCACTACGTGCTACTCGATCAATTGCCGTGTAATGCGAGCGGAAAAGTGGATCGTAATCGCTTGCCGCCGCCGGATCGCGCGCGGCCTGACCTCGGTATCGAATACGTTGCGCCAATATCCGACATTGAGCGCACGCTCGCGAAAATCTGGTGCGAGGTTTTGGGTGTAGATAAAGTCGGCGTTCTCGACAA
>DATENS010000156.1:0-16726 GCA_035274925.1 Pyrinomonadaceae bacterium
AGCCCGCTGCTAAACGGATTGTTCGTTCATCTCCAAAAGAACAAAAGCAAAAACAAGCAAATCCAAAGTCCATCCATGAAATGCCAGTAAATCGTCGCGGCGTCCGCCGACCCAATGCGTTTGAGCTCGCCTTCGACCGTCTCGCGTTTCTTTCTTGTGCGCAGCAACAGATAACTCAGGGCAAGTATTCCGCCCATCACATGCACGCCGTGCGCTCCGGTAAACAGGTAAAAGAAAGAGCTGTGCGGGTTGCTCGACACGTAAACGCCCTGCCGAGCCAGGGCGCGCCACGCGAAAAGCTGAGACGCGACAAAGATCAACCCGAGCCCCGCTGTGATCACCAACCATTGCCCGTAGCGCGAGTTGAGATGCTGTTTCAACGATCGGCGCGCGAATTCGATAGTCACGCTGCTGATCACTATCGCCGCCGTGCTCAGCCAGAGAATCCTGGGCATGGCGATCGGCTGCCAGTCGTTCGACGAAGCTGAGCGCACGATATACGCGCTCGCTAACGCCGTGAACAACATCACGATGCCGGCGATGGCCACCCAGACTCCGACACGGTACCGCGCCGGAGAAAACCTCAATTGATCGCCGTCGCCATGATCGCCACCGTTCTTGCGAAAGCCGTTACCGCCGCGCGCGCGCGAGCCGCCGCCGACAGTGGCGTCGATGACTCGATCAGTGTTTGTGACCGTTGCCGCCATTCCCGCTTTGTTCTCCTAACCCTGCCGGCACCTCGGCCCCTTCCGGCTCTGTCTGCATCACGTAGTCTTTCGCCGCACCCGGCACCGAGAATTCATACGGGCCGTGATAAACCACCGGCATTACGCCGGCAAAATTGTCGTGCGGCGGTGGCGACGGAATTCCCCACTCGAGCGTGGTCGCTTCCCACGGATTATCGTTGGCCACCTTCTTGCCCTTGAAAATGCTCCAGAAGAAATTGAAGTAAAAGACCAACTGCGTCACCACCGTGATGATCGCCGCGATCGTCACAAACATGACCAGTCCATGCGTGTTCTTCAGGAATTCGTACTCGCCGAAATCCGAATAGCGCCGCGGCATGCCCAGCATGCCCATCGCATGAAACGGTACGAAGATCGCGTAGACACCGATGAAGGTGATCCAGAAATGAAACTTGCCGAGACTCTCGCTCATCATCCGGCCGAACATTTTCGGAAACCAGAAATAGGTCGCGGCAAACATTCCGAAGATCGAGGCCACGCCCATCACCAGGTGAAAGTGCGCCGTAACGAAGTAGGTGTCATGAAAGAAGAAGTCGAGCGACGTCTGTCCCAACACCAGGCCGGTAATACCGCCAGCCACAAACAGCGAAACGAATCCGATCGAGAACAGCATCGGCGTGGTAAACCGGATCTTTGCTCCCCACAACGTGCCAAGCCAGTTAAATGTCTTGATGGCCGAGGGCACGCCAATCGACAACGTCAGAATCGAGAAAGCCACGGCCGAGTAAGGACTCATGCCGCTCATGAACATGTGATGGCCCCAGACGAAAAACCCGAGCATGCCGATCGCGAAAATCGCAAAGACCATGGCGCGATAACCAAACACCGGCTTGCGCGCAAAGGTTGAAAGAATGTGAGAAGTCGCGCCCATGCCCGGAAGAATCGCGATGTAGACTTCCGGATGGCCGAAGAACCAGAAGAGGTGCTGCCAAAGCAAAGGCGAGCCGCCGCTGTGATTCGGCACCAGCGCGCCACTGACAAATTCACCGCCGGGAATGAAAAAGCTTGTGCCGGCCATGCGATCTAGCAGCAGCAGGATGCCGCCGCCGAGCAGTACCGGAAACGAAAGCAGAGCCAACACCGCCGTGGTGAACCAGGCCCAGCAAGTGAGCGGCATGCGCATCAGGGACATTCCGCGCGTGCGCATATTCAAAAGGGTGGTGATGAAATTCAGCGCGCCCAGCAGCGAGCCCACACAAAAGATAGCGATGCTGATGATCCACAGATTCAGACCCGCACCCTGGCCCGGGCCGGCAATTTTCCCGAGCGCACTTAAAGGCGCATAGCCAGTCCACCCTCCAATCGGCCCGACCGTGCCGCTTCCTCCAGCCCAGGCTGATGCGCCCAGAGCGGTGAACCATCCTCCGACTGTCGCATTACCTTCGGCGAAGATCGCGGCGAGCAGCACGATAAAGCCGACAAAAGTCACCCAGAAAGACAACATGTTGAGGTACGGAAACGCCATGTCGTCGGCGCCGATTTGAATCGGCAGAAAATAATTGCCAAAGCCTCCCTGCGGGGCTGTGGTGAGCACGAAGAAAACCATCATGGTGCCGTGCATGGTCACCAGGGACAGATAAAACTCCGCCGACATCACGCCGCCCGGCGCCCCGGTCGGAAACAATGTTTCCAGGATCGAAATCTTGGTGCCCGGCCAGCTCAGCTTTACCCGCATCAGCACGGACATAAGCATGCCGACGATCACGGCGCTCAGCGCCAGCAGGATGTACTGAATCCCGATGACTTTGTGATCGATGCTGAAAATGTATTTGCGGATAAAGCCTGTGGGTGGCTCGTGCCGGTGCACCACATCATGAGTTGCTTCTGCCATCGCGGTTCTCCTCTAAAGGCAACGTGAACTGTCAGTACTGCGGAAGCGGATAACTATCGAGCAATTGGTTTTTTCGCTCCTGGAACTGCGCCTGCGGCATTTGCGTCAAACTATCAAAGTCACTCTGCGGCAGGACAAGCAGGTAGCTCTTCATCTTGAAATGATTCATGCCGCACAGCTCGGCGCATGACAACTCGTACTTGCCGACTTTATTGGCGGTAAAGTGGACACGGATGGCCATGCCCGGAACCAGGTCCTGCTTGAATCGCAGCTGCGGCACCCAAAAACTGTGCGTTACGTCCTTTGATTTAAGAGTGATCTCCACCGAACGGTTGACGGGGATGACCAGCGTCGGGATGACGGTGTCGTCTTTGCCATTGGCGTCGGTATCGACCAATCCGACCGGGTTGGTTGTGTCGTCGATGTATTTCGGATCGCTGCGGCCGAATTTTTGGTCTTTACCGGGATAGTGCACGTTCCAGGCAAACTGTTGCGCCACCAGCTCGATTTGGTATGAACCCGGCGGCGCTTCATTCAGGTGCAACCTCGCCCACACGCGCTGGCCCATCACGGCAAGACTGATAAAGACGATCGCCGTAACTACGGTCCAGAGGATTTCGAGACGATTGTTTCCGTGCGAGTAGGTTGCGCGCTGCTGGTCGGCGGTGTCCCGATACTTCCAAACCACCCAACCCAATCCGATCTGCGCCGCGGCAAAGGCCACGCCGCACACCAGGATCGTGATCACGAACTGGTTGTCGACCGCTGGGCCGTGATCGGTGATCGCTTCGGGAAACCACCAGCGTCCGCTGAGGAACATCCACAGCGATAAGACCGTTATGACCCAGATCGCTATTCCAAGAAGGCGTCCCATCGATTGTCTCCTTCTTCGTAAATCGTCAATCGTGAATCGTAAATAGAAACGAGCTGGTGAAAGTAACTATTCACCATTTACGATTTACTATTCACCGGTTTAAGACCATTACGCCAAACAACAGTGGCAGATAAAACACTGACGCCATCAGGAGCTGGCGCGCATGTTGATTCGATTTTGAGAGCGCGGCGCGAACTCCACTGGCGAGAAACAACAAACCAAGAATCAGGGCTGAGACAAAATAAATCTTTCCCGAGACGCCGAGGACGGTCGGTAGCAGGCTCACCGGCACGAGCATGAGTGTGTACGCGATAATCTGCTGCCCGGTCACGCGCCCGTCAGGTTCGACCACCGGCAGCATGCAGATTCCCGCACGCCCGTAGTCCTCACGATACATCCATGCGATAGCCAGGAAATGCGGGAACTGCCACAGAAACAGAATCGCGAAAAGAACCAGGGCCGTGACATCAAGGCGTCCGCGCGCTGCAGTCCATCCGAGGACCGGCGGCATCGCCCCGGGAAACGCTCCTACGAAAGTTGAGAAGGTCGTACGCGTCTTGAGCGGCGTGTAGGCAAATAAATATCCCGCAATGACTGAGAAACCCAGCACCGTGGTAAGACCGTTGGTAAACAAAGCCAGATAAAGTTCGGCGCTGGCGATTAGAGTGATGCCGAACAAAAGCGCTTCAATGGGTTGCAGCCGCTGTGTCGGGAGGGGCCGATCGGCCGTGCGCCTCATGAGCAGATCCAGATCGCGCTCCATGAATTGATTTATTGTGCCCAGACCGGAAGCCAGCAGGCCGATGCCGACCATGGCATGCGTCAACAGGAGATAGTTCACACCGCCTTCAGCGCCAAGGCAAAAGCCCGCGGCCGCCGTCAACATGATCAGCGACGTGATGCGCGGCTTGGTAAGCTCGACATATGCCGCGATGCGCGCCCGCGCGCCGAGTGACGGTGCGCTTGCAGCTACGGCTGGGGCTTGCACTTCTATCGCAGTACTCTTCATGAATTCGAATTGTCCGAAGAATTCCCTCTCCCGATGAGAGAGGGTCAAGCTAAGGGTTTACCGGGCAACCCCACCTTTTCTTGCTACCTTCGCCGGAAGCGACGAAGTAATTATTATGCGAGCCGGAGCTCAGAACCTTCACCCCGGCGCTCTCCCAGAGGGAGAGGCGAAATCTTATGCAGGCGCAAGAACTGCAACGTCCTGGCGCTGTCGATCAGTGCTTAGAACTCGGAACGCTCGCAAGGTCAAAACTATCGTGGCCGCGAAAACTAGCGCGCCGCAAGCGACGTGCGCGACCGTTATGGTAATCATCGGATTAAGCGGCTGCGCTCCAAAAGGCGACGCTGACCGGGTGATGTACGCCGTCAATCCCAGCAGGAGCTGCACAATCAACAAACCCAGTGCGACATAAGCAGGCCGCGTCAGAAACTTTGAATCGGCGTGACGCCTCAGGACTGCCAACACGGTAATGAACAGTGAGCCTGAAACGATCACCGCGCCGGCGATGTGTGCTACCAGCAAACCGCTGGGAAGAAACTGATCCCAGGTGCCCCAGTGCCGGAGCGTTGCCC
This sequence comes from Pyrinomonadaceae bacterium, assembly GCA_035274925.1. Taxonomy (GTDB): domain Bacteria; phylum Acidobacteriota; class Blastocatellia; order Pyrinomonadales; family Pyrinomonadaceae; genus UBA11740. The sequence goes on from DATENS010000156.1 coordinate 5,033, forward strand.
CCAAAACGAGTTGGGCCAAAATCAACGCGAGCGAGATGACGCCCATCGTCCGGATCGAAACGCCTTCACCTTCGCGCATTTCTGAATCGTGCGCGAACCAACTGGGCGAGGTGAATACCGCCAGGCTCACCGTCGTCAGGAAGAAAAGTTGTGCGACGGTCGCATGTGCTGTCGACACGGCCAAAGGCAGTTTCATTTTCACCGTCAGACCGCCAATCAATCCCTGCGCAATCACACCACCCAGCGCGGCCCACGCCAGACGTTTCACCCACTTTCGCTTCTCCCGAATTTGGATATAGACGGCGAGAGCAATCGTCAACATCCCGACGACGGTGGCGATCATCCGGTGGCCGTGCTCCCAGTAAAGGTTGCCGACCATTTCCGGAAAGACCTGCCCGTTCGAAAGCGGCCAATCGTAAGTTGCAAGGCCGGCGTCGTGACTGGTGACTTTCGCGCCGGCCAGTATGAGAAAGAACGTCGCGCCGGCCACGATTAGCGCGAAACGATGAACACCCCTAGACATTTTCGATTGCCACTTGGCTGTCGATCGTTTCTGACTGCCAGCCGCGACTCAACATGCGACTGGCAATCGGAAGTCGGTAATGCGTTTACTTTCGAAGCATTGGAAATTCAACCGCAGAAACCACCGGCATCGAGCTCGGTTTTCCTCGCAACTCGGCCGAAGCGCCAAAAGTGAAGTCGGCGGTCGCCGGAGCTTTCGCTGCGACTGTTACTTCCATGGTTTTTTCGGTGCCGCTTCCCGGACCTTCGTGCCATGCCACCACGGTGTATTTGCCGGGAGGCACGCCGCTGATCGTGAAACTGCCATCTTCAGCACTGACTGCGAAGAACGGGTGCTTCATGACGCCGATGAATGCGCGCATCCAGGGATGCTGATCGCATTTAACCGGAACCAGCACTTCGGAAACTGCCAGTTTATGCGACAGCGGTCCCGCGCCGTTGGGCTGAGATTGGTTCCAATCCGGGTTCTTGGTCGGCCGGAAGTGCACGTTGTGCGTGGTCGGGTCGCTGTTAGTGATGCTGATCGGCTGGTTTACCATCACGCCCATTACGTGAGGCTTGTAGTGACAACCATTCTGATCCAGGGTCGCGGCGCCACCTGCCGGTTTGTAACTGTAGTCACCGACTTTCTTTCCATCGGCAAGCGTGCCGTCTTTAATATAGACAAAAGTGTTTGCGACCTTGCCGTCCTTAACCGCCCAGTCTTCCGCTACCAGATCCGGACTCTTCTTGGTGCAATTGGCATCCGCTGAAGTGTCGATCTTCACCGGCGCCGGTGCGGTACCGGTATAGTTGATCTTGCCGGTAATCGATCCTTCATTGCCGGTGGTCTTGTATTCGCCACCAGTGGACGGCGTTTCGCCCGGTTCTTCGGTCTTGCTGCACGACGAGGCCAGCGACATCAGGCCGAGAAGTGCGATCAGTCCCAGCCACAATCGAGCATGTTTACTCAACATAAGTTCCTATTCCTCCAACTAAGATTACTTCGGATTTCCAACAAGGATACATCAGTAACTCAATGAACGGTAGCGTTCAAGCTTCAGCTCATGGCCTGGTTTGACGCCGTTCCTGGCGCTCTTTCGCGAATCAGCGACGCGCGAACGCCGGTGATTGCGGCGCGCCACTTCATTTCCCGTTTTGCGTTTAATGCGCCCGGTTTTTTGCGGCGGCGCAGTTTGCGAAGCCGGTTGAGCCGCGGGCGCAGGTGAAGCTGAGAGCAATCGCCGCTGTTCGTCGGGCGTCATCAGGAACATGTAACGGACCAACAGGCGCGCGTGATCTCCGTGGTAATTGGTCACGTTGGCCGGCGGATTCGGCAGGTTCACCACCCAACGTTCTCCATCCTTCTTGAAGAGACCGGTGGGCATGGCCGTGCCGGGAGAAATCTGCGCCGGATCCAAGAGCCATCTGAACGTCCAATCCGGTTTCAGTCTTTCGCTGGCCAGGAGGAAGTTGGGCGCGATCGCTTTTGCATCATGTGCCGGATCACCGGTGATATGACACTTGAGGCACGGCGTGCCGGAAACAAACATGTCGCGAGCAATTGTCCTCTCGGCTTCGGTTAACGGAAGCATCGGCTCCTTAATATAAGGATCGTTCTGTGACGAGACCGCTACAAAGAACCTGACCAGCAGCCTAAGTTCATTTGGCGAAAAATTAAAGGTCGGCATGTGCGCCTGCAGATAAGACCGGACGCCATTGCGATTGACGCCGGGCTGCGGCAGCAGGCGACCGCCCCGCTGATCATTTGCATTTGTGCCCGCAGCCGGAGCGCCAGTTCCCGGAGACGCTGCCGGTGACGCCGATGCAGCGGGGGAAGCGTTTGGTTTTGCGGGACTTGGCTGCGCTACCGTAGAACTTGGCATCGCCGGTTTTTCGTTCGCCTGCATCAACGAAGGATCTCTCAGGAACCTCATGAGCCAATCGGGATCGACGCGCGCACCTTCGCTGGTCAGCTGGGGCGGCAGAAGGTCCTTCTGGTTTTGATAAAACGGCATGGCATTCAGGACTGTACCTTCGGCCATCGTCGGCGTGTCCGAGTTGTTGTAGACCGCGACTGTTTGGCCGGGCTGCACCACGTGACAGCCCATGCAGTTGTATTTCTTGATCACCCACCAGCCGTTTTGAATGTCCTGGCGTCTTTGATCGGCCGGTTTATAGAAGAGTGACGCGGGAACGTTTGCGCCTTCCACTCCCAGACTGCCCAGCAGCAGTGTGGTCAAGCTGGTGCGCCATTGATCCGGCAGGTGCGGGTCGGGCATGCGCAGCCGCTCTTTCGGATCGAGGTACTGCGACTTGCCTTCGTCATAGATTCCCGGCTCGGTTAGTTTATGCTCGAAAAATCCGCGGTGGTTGTACCAGGTCTTGTCCTTTTCCTGCGGATGAAAGTCGAGTGGCTTGCCGTCCTCGCCCTTCAGAACTTCCTTGCCATACTCGGCTTCATGAGTCACCAGCGCAAAATCAAGACGCTCCAGCGGAGTGGCGCCTTCCGTCGTCAGCTCTTTGCCGATGCGCTGTTCATCTTCGAACCCCTTGATCTCATGACAGCCGGCGCAACCGTATTGTTTGATCTCGGCCCGGCCGCGCTCGATCAGTTGCGGATCATCCATGAACGACGCATCGTCGTATGATCTTGAACCCGAAAGCGAGAAGAGATAGGTAGCGATGTCGCGCGCGTCCTGTTCTGAGAGGCGCAGGTTCGGCATCACCGTCATGTTCTGGACCTGAAGTTCCGCACCATCATTTGGACAGGTCGAATGCAATTCAGTATCGAACAGGAACGGCTTGCCGTTCTTCGCGTAATCATCGGGTGTTAGATCCCGTTTCTCTTTTGGACAGTAGGGCGCCCAGCGCTCGCGCGGGTTGTAGATCCAGCGGACCATGTAATCGTAGTTCGATTTCTCGCCCACCCGCGTCAAGTTGGCGGCAAAGACCCCGCCGACCTTGCTGTCCCCTTCTCCGATCGAGTGGCAGCCCATGCAGCCGCGCGACTCGAACAATTGCTTGCCCTTGTCTTTGTCACCTTGTGCCTGCGCCGGAACCTTGCCATCAAAACTTTGCTGCCACAGGTACGCCGCAACGGCCTTTAAATCCTCTTCACCTTCTTTGCCATCGTGTTCGAAACGCCAGAACTTTGGCATCTTGGTTCCCTTACGGAAGGCTTCGGGATCTTTCAGCCAAAGCGGAATCCACTCTTTGCGCAGCTTGAGCCGGACGTCTTTCAAGTTTGGCCCGACCTTTTTCTGGTCCTGCTGCAAATACCGCGTTTGCAGATTCAGCTCATCGATGCGCGCGGCGAGCTGGCTGTTCTGAACGCGCAGCGATTCCGCGTGGGCCAGCAACCCTCGGATCTCTCCTTCGCCGGCCGTCGCGCTCGCTTCAATGTCCAGGCGTGCCTGCCGCTCGTTCCCCAGAATCTGATCCTGCAGTTGCGATATTTGCTGCCGCGCGTTGGTAAGCGCATCCGCCTCGCGGTCAAACGCTTCCATGCGATGACAACCGACGCAGCCCCGCTGATAGAAAAGATCTTTCGCGAGGTTCAGCGTGTCGGCGCCCTGGGTCACGCGATCATTTGCATGGCACATCTGGCAGCCGGCCTCGGTATTCTCTTTGTGAAAGAGCGGCCGCAACCAGAATTTGTGACGGCCGTGACCCTTGACCACACTGGTCGTCGCGCGTCCATTGCCGCCATGGCATGCCGAGCAGCCAAACTTCTGCGGGTTATGGACCTGCAAGAGTTCCTTGCGCGGATGACTGACAAAAGCCCGCGCGAGATCGTCCGGCTGTTTACCGGGCCCGCTGGGCGCCAGGTCCGAAGCCTTGATGGTCAACGGCTCGCGCGCGCCGAGATGGCAAATCTCGCAGCGATCGACTATGCCATATTCGTTGACGTTAATTTGGTGCCCGAGAATTGTGTAATCGAATGCGTTCTGGTTTTTCTTGATCAGATCGTCGATGTTCTTTTGCGGCAGAAGACTGACCTGGTTCTTCAGATAGTCGTCACGTTTTTTGACCAGCTCGAGAGGCTCTTTTAACAACTCGGCCTTCTCGCCCAGTAGTTTTGCTTTTGCTTCGCGCAGCTCATTGAAGGTGGTTTCGAGCTGAGCATAATCCATCTGCTGGCGGACTTCCTTACCTGAATCGTCCGGCAAATCGACCGCTACACGTTCCTGCTTTTTGTGGTTGAGTTGTGCGGTGAGGCTATTTCGCGCACGCGCGCTCTTGGCCATTTCCAGATTGAATGTGATCACCACGATCCGGCCGCGTTGATTCTGATAAGGATCGGTGACCGCATCCAGCTTCTTCTGGATTTTACGTACTTCGCTATCGATTTCTTTGCGACGGACGATGGTTGGTTCTTCGGCGGCTTTGGCGGCGGCATCCAGCTGTTGGTATTCGGCTGTCTCTTTTATTTCAGTTTCGGTCTTTCCGGCGTTTCCGCGAATACTCTTAAGGTAGGTTGTATAGCGTTTTACCCACTCGCGTTGAATACCACGCCACGGGCGTTGGCCGTAGGCTTCATCATAGAGCGCCCAGACTCCTGAAAACACGAGCAGCAGCGTGCTGACGAGAATAATAGCGCTGGTCGATCGGCTGACGATCGGATCGCGCTGCGGTTGGTCTTCGCGTTTTACCAGCGATTCGGTCGATTCAGGAGACTCTGCCATGCTCGATAGATTCTTGAACTAATTCGTTTAGAAAGACGTGACTAATAAATCGGGCCGCTTCTCAAACATTGAACCACGGCGTAACCCAAACGTACTTAATGGTGAACGCCAATCGCAAAAACAACTTCACCGGCATCGCCATCAAGACGCTGATTGCAAAGAACTGAAACGTCATGTATTGCAACAGGCTCGTGTTGGCGAGCAGCTTTCGTTCGAACTCGCCCGGCACGGTCGCCCATGTTTTTAAATCACTCCACGACTTCAGATAACGGAACTTAAATGGCGCTCGCATCATCATCCAGTGAAAGAACAGACCACTGACTATGTAGAAACCGCCGACCAGTATTAATCCAAACAGCGGAATCACCAGATACTTCATCAGCCCCGGATAATTGGGAAAATTCGCGACGGTCAGGCCGACGATCTCGTGCACGTCACGGTTGCGATCAAACACGACGGTGTTGTGGTCCCAGGTTTGGCCCGGCCAAAACCAGATCCACCCGGGCCCGCGAATGAACGTGCCGATTACGATCAGCAGAATCCACATCAGAAAGCCCCAACCAAACATCCAGATCGCGAAACGCCTTTGCCTGAACGTGTAATATCCATTGCCCAGCGGATTCGAATCGACATAAGGAAAAACCATCAGGCCGATCATGATGATCGACGGCATCACTACGCCCGCAATCCATGGATCGAAATAGACGAGCATTTCCTGCAACCCGAGAAAGTACCAGGGCGCTTTTGACGGATTCATCGTCAGGTTTGGATTGGCGGGTTCTTCCAGGGGCGCGTTGAGAGTAATCGACCAGACATAGAGGATGACCGTAACAATCACCGCCGCGAGAAACTCAATACGCACAAGATAAGGCCAGACGTGAAGCTCCTTTGCCCATCCGGGCCGCCACGGTTCAGCCTTGCGGTGATGCGTTTTAGCGAGTTTGGGATCATTTTCCAACTCGACTATCAATCGATCGTTGGCCGCAGCCTGTTTGACGCCAAGCCAGGTAAAAAAAGGAACCAGAAAGAGCATGGCCACGATCGGGATGTTGTCCGGCGCGGACGTGATTTTCCAAAGCTGCGACCAGTCCTGGACCGAATAAATGAACAGGCCAATCAGCACTACGGCGACGATCAGCCCGATCACCAAATTACGGCGCGAGTTGGACTTTGGAGTTTCAGCTTCCATTTCTGGTTTAGAGCCTTGATCTGAGATCTCAGATCAGTTCACTTCTTCTTCGGCACTTTCATTTCCGACTCGAGCATCATCGGCGCCGGCCCAGAGATGCCTCCATCCTTGCGAATGCGCCAGAAATGAACCGCCATAAATATTGACGCTACCAGCGGAATTCCGATGCAGTGCCAGATATACGAACGCAAAAGCGCACTATCATCCACGATCGATCCGCCCAGCAGACCGAAACGCACATCGTTATATGGAGTTAATCCAAGTTGTGGCCCAAATGGGCCCTCACTTCCCAGCAGCGGCGTCGCGCGTGCCATGTTGGTTCCGACAGTCACCGCCCAAAAGCCCAATTGGTCGTCCGGCAAAAGATACCCGGTGAATGACAACAACAATGTCAGCACAAGCAGGACCACGCCCACGCACCAGTTGAACTCGCGCGGCTTCTTATACGAACCCGTCAGCACCACGCGAAACATGTGCAGCCACGTCGTAATCACCATCAGGTGCGCGGCCCAGCGATGCATGTTGCGCAGGAGCTTCCCGAAAGGAACGTCGTGTTCCAGATAAAGAATGTCTTTGAAAGCCTGGGCCTTGGTCGGGTGGTAATAAAACATGAGGAGGACACCCGTAAAGGTCAGCACGACGAATAGGTAGAAAGTAATGCCGCCCATTCCCCAGGTGTAGTTATAGCGCACTGCGTCCCGATTAATTTTCGCGGGATGCAGGTGCAGAAATACGTTTGAAAGAATTGACAGCGACCGGTTACGTGGATCAGAGCGCTCGTGGGAAACGCGAAAGATCGACTTCCACACCTGCGTCTGCTGCGGGTCCTTGTATTCTTTCGCCTCTTCGAGTGCGCGATCCTTCAGCGCCACTGCCGTAGTCTTGGCGCGCTCAACCAGCCCGGCATCGGATTTTTCACCGGTGAGCTGTTTGGGTTCGTTCTGATCTTTCGGCTCGTCCATATTGTTACTCGTCCGTCAACCCTACCAGTTGGGGTTCTGACTCATAACGGGATGTAAGCGCCCTCGCGCTCAAATTGGTTTTCGCCACCCTTTTCCCAGGTGTAGAGGCGGCTGGTATCGACCACAATCTGGCCTTCGGCGTCCAGCTCCACGTGGGCGCGATCCATCGGCCTCGGTGCAGGTCCCTCAAAATTAATGGCTTCGCTGTCATAGCCGCTACCGTGGCAGGGACACTTGAACTTGTTTTCGCTCGCCTTCCAATCGGGCGTGCAGCCGAGGTGCGTGCAGCGCGCGAACACGACAAACAGGCGATCGGAGGTTTTGTCTACCCAGATACGATATTGCTGCTGATATTTGGTATCGACGCCCAAAGCGTAATCACCGGGAAAGCCAATCTTGAACGTGCTGGGTGGTTCGGTGATTGAGCGCGGCAGGAAAAACCGCACGAACATCAGGAAGCAGGTCGCGAGAAAGCCGGTGACGCTCCACCAGACAATGCGACGCCGCGTCTTGTTTACCGGCGGATCGGGAGCCGATTCGACAACGACGGCTGGGGTTTTCGCCGGCGGTTTGGCCGGGACCCTCGCGGCCAGCGGGGCCGCGCCTGCGTCAGGTGCGACTGCTGTGGTTTCCGTATTTGGACCGCTATCCACTCCGATGACCTCCCCCGAAAAAGCCACGGACGAGAACTCACACACTGCGACGCCGGGATTTGCTGACTAACGTACAGTCCCGCGCGGCACAGGGATTAGAGTCTCTGCGAAAACGATTGCAATTCTGGTCACTAGAAGAGCGCCGCTTCAAAAAGAGTTATAAAATGGCGCGGCAGCCGAATCTTATACATCGATTTCAGCGAAATTGGCAAGACAATTTCGAAAATGAAAGGTGCAAGCGCACTTTGACACAGCGAGCGAAAGTAATTCTCTACAGTAAGCCCGGTTGTCAACTTTGCGAAGAAATGAAAGCAGAGATGGCCAGGGCAGACTGTCTTGGCCTGTACGAACTGGAAGAGATCAACATTGAGACTGACGAGGAATTGTTGCTTCGCTACCGCTATGACATCCCGGTGCTGACTATTAACGGCGTTGAAGCATTTCGACATCGGCTCACGGCTGAGGAATTCGGGGCGTACCTGACCAGTGCGTAGTTTCTAATTTGTCTTTGCGCCTTTTTGTACTTCTTTGCGGCTTTGCGAGAAATCACTTACCCGCATTAGTTTTCGCGCAAAGGCGGTGAAACGTAAGCCGTAAAAAGAATTCCAAATTACGACATCACCTGACCACGACGGTAAGTAAACGATTTCAAAACTCTGTTAGTATGGCGGTCTGCGAATAATCTGGCACGTGCCTGGGCGCCGTGAATCTTTTTAATCCAAATGCTCGAAGCCATTAATCTCGGATGTGTGCGCGGGAGCCGGCGGTTATTTCGCGACCTTAACTTCTCGTTATCGCCCGGCGGGTTCCTTGAAGTGCGCGGGCCGAATGGCGGCGGCAAAACCAGCCTGCTGAGGATTCTTTGCGGGCTAGCCACGCCCGCCGAAGGCGAAGTGCGATGGAATGGAACTAATATCAGGCGACTTCGCGAAGAGTATTCCGGTTCAATCGCGTACGTGGCCCACCTCAACGCCGTCAAAGATGAGCTGACCGCGTTGGAGAATTTGTTTGTTGCCGAACGAGTGACCGGCCACCAGCTAACCAGGGCACAGGCCGCCGACGCATTGGAACGAGTTGGTCTCAGTAATCAGCGAAATCTCGCGGCGCGTTTATTGTCAGCGGGTCAACGCCGGAGGCTCGCACTCGCGCGGCTAATCACGTCACAAGCCACACTTTGGATCATGGATGAGATGCTGACCTCGCTCGACGATGCTGGAGTGGAACTCGCGCGCGACACTATCGGAACTCACCTTGCCCGCGGAGGCATGGCCGTTTTCGCCACACATCAGGAGATCAATCTCACGCTGGAAGGTGCGCAGCGTATTCAACTATCGTGACTTCCCCTTCCCTGCTCTCAATGTTCCGGGCCCTCGTCTGGCGGGATCTACTGCTTGCGTGGCGGCGGCGCACCGACGTACTGGCCACGCTCTTTTTCTTTATCATTGTAGTAAGTCTGTTTCCGCTCGGCATTGGACCCGAGGCGCCATTGCTCCGCACGATTGCGCCGGGAGTTGTATGGGTTGCGGCCTTGCTCGCCTCGATGCTTTCGCTCAGCCGAATCTTTGGAAACGATTATCAGGACGGCACCCTCGAGCAATTACTATTGACGCCGCAACCGCTTTACCTGATCGTACTGGCCAAAGTGTTGGCGCAATGGGTGGTCTCCGAGATTCCGCTGGTAGTGATCGCGCCCGTCCTTGGACTTCAGTTCGGCCTGTCCCAGAATACACTCGGCGTGTTGGTTGTTTCGCTTTTGTTGGGGACGCCGGTATTGAGCCTGGTGGGTTCGATCGGCGCCGCCCTGACACTGGGACTGCGCGCCGCGAATGTTCTGGTGGCGCTGCTGGTTTTGCCGCTGTACATTCCGGTCTTAATATTTGGCGCGGGCGCGATTGAGGCGACCTTAAGTGGAACTGAGGCACAACCGTACCTCCTTTTGCTGGGGGCGACGCTGGTGTTGGCAGTTGTATTCGCGCCCTGGGCAACCTGCGCCGCCCTGCGCATATCTGTGGAGTAGGAATGTTCGATAAACTTTAGTTGTTGACGAGTCGAAATGAATCAATTGCAAAAAGCAGCGACAAACTGAAGTTGGTCGGACTGTAAGTGATGAGCAAATCGCGACTCAACTGGTACAAGTACGCCGCGCCGGTGAATTTTTATCCGCTGGCGGGAAAGATGATTCCCGTTTTCGCCGTGCTTTCGGTCATCGCTATGGTCGTCGGACTTTACCTTGGTTTTTTCGTCGCTCCGGCACAGGACGCACAGCAACATGAATACTACCGGATAATCTTTGTCCACGTGCCGGCTGCCTGGATGGGAATGTTCCTTTACGTCCTGCTGGCGATCTATGCGGGAGTGGGCTGGGCGTTCAATGCCCGACTCGGTTCGATGATGGCCACGGCGATTGCACCCACGGGCGCGATTTTCACTTTCATCTCGTTGGTGACGGGCTCGCTTTGGGGCCGGCCCGCGTGGGGAGTGTATTGGGTTTGGGACGCGCGCATGACTTCGACTTTGATCCTGATGTTTCTCTACATCGGTTTCATCTCGCTCCAGTCGTCGATCGAGGATCCGCGCCGAGCCGATCGCGCGGGCGCAGTGCTGGCGCTGGTGGGCGTGGTTAACGTTCCGATCATCTATTTCTCAGTCCAATGGTGGAATACTTTGCATCAGGGCGCCACAATCACTGCGACGAGTTTTAAAATGGCGTCTTCAATGCGGCCGGCTCTGCTGATAATGGTGGCCGGGTTCTGGATTTATTCCATTGCAGTCGTACTGGCGCGTGTGCGTTGCATTATTTTGGAAAGAGAGAGCGAAGCGCCCTGGCTCGCAGAGCCGGTCGCCTCGGCTTAAGATAAGAATATGCAGTGGTCCAGCTTTTCAGAATTTGTTTCCATGGGCGGCTATGGCGTCTACGTGTGGGGTTCGTACGCGGTGACTTTCGTGCTGATCGCAATTGAAGTCGCGATGGTTATCAAGAGAAAGCGCGCTGTCCGGACGGGGAACGGCCGCGAAAGTAAACCGGAAACGCGGAATCCGCATCTGGAAACTGGAGCCTCTCATTAACAGCGGGGCTTTAGCCCGGTGGTCTGTGTTTTCAAATCAAGGAAACCGTTTAAACGGTTTCTGGACTCATTATCTCGGTGTCCACCGCGCAGAAGCGCGGTGCTAATGAGAAGCTTGACATTAGAAAGCCGGTTGTTATGAAACGTCGTCATAAACGAATAATTTTTATCTGCGCGAGTCTGGCCGCGATTGGCTTGGCAACGTGGCTGGTGTTGGGCGCCTTTCGAAATAATCTGGTCTTCTTTTACAGCCCGACTCAAGTCGCCGCCAAAGAAGCGCCCGTCAATAAAACCTTTCGCATCGGCGGGCTCGTGCAGGATGGAACGTTGAAGCGCGACACCGACGGCTTGACGGTGCGTTTCAATATGACTGACACAGCCAACAACATCGCCGTTGTTTATAAAGGAATTCTTCCGGACCTTTTCAAAGAAGGCCGGGGCTGCGTCGCGCAGGGTCGCGTGGGAACTGATGGAGTTTTCTACGCCGATCAAATCATGGCCAAGCATGACGAGAACTACATGCCGCCGGAAGCCGCGCGCGCACTCGATCAGGCGAAGGACCTTGAGAAGGTAAAGAACTCCGCCAACGAAGCTTCCCGGACATTGTCGAAGTAGCTTAAAAGCGCTGAAAGTCAG